>JAKCEX010000026.1 GCA_023539395.1 Candidatus Geocrenenecus arthurdayi
CTCCTCACTCCTATTTCATTCAGTGCTTTTCCAAGAATATTCTCACTAAGCCCTCCACCGTAAACCATCGCTGTATCGAAGAAGTTTATATCAAGCTCTACAGCTTTACCGATTATTTTCTTAGCTTCCTGATACTCTGTTAAACCCCAACTCTCACTAAACTGCCAAGCTCCAAGCCCTACTCTAGAAACTTTCAAACTAGTCTTACCTAGATTTGTATACTCCATCTCTTTTCAATCCTCTCCGAGCTTATAGAAGAAACTCTCATAAATATGTTTCTAAACTATGTAGTCTATAGGGATATGTTTTCTATTCAAAGGAGAGTTTATAAATTATGAGAATCTTTATGGAGATAGGCGCTTTGATTTCTCTGGAGCTAATACTACCTAAGAGAATTGAGAAAAGGTTGAGAGAGGAATGTGAGAAAACTGGGGTAAGCATTGAAGAGCTGGCTTTAGAAGCATTATACAAAGGGCTAAATGAGAAAATCGATCCATCTGATAGAACCGAAGTATATGTGGGGCTTTCAGAAAAATATCTTAGAGATGCTGAGGACCTTTTAGCTAGGGGTGACTTCATCCAAGCATGTGAAAAACTATGGGGTTCGGCGGCAGTAATGGTTAAGGCGGTAGCAGCCAGTAGAGGGATTACAATTTCGTCACACGGTGAACTCTTCAGCTTCGTTAGAAAGATAGGTGAAGAGGAAAACGACTCAGAGCTTAGAAGACTTTTCTCAGTAGCCAGTACACTACATCAAAACTTTTACGAAAACTGGCTGCATAAAGATGTAATTAGAGAATATTCGGAAGACGTAAAACAGCTTATCACTAAGTTAAAGAAATTGATTAAATAACTATTAGAGCTTTTCGTTGTATTTCTAGTTTGTTTCTTCACTAGGCATTAACAATAGCTCTATGTGTTGACGATAAATAATAGCTTCATTGTTCTAACATATCTTGATGCTTCTTCCAATTCTTCTTCACGTAACAAGTACTTAGCCAGAGCGGAGCTTCAACCATTATCATGGTCTTTTCCTAGCTGGTGCTACTTGGTCCGACTTGATCTGCTGCGGAATGAGTAGGGTTAAATAAGATGAAAACGTAGGGCGAAATGGATAGCTTATGGATGTAATTGAGAGGAAGATCAACTGTTCTAGAGAGTTTACTAGGATTTTAATTCGGAGATTGGGGGAGAGATTGTTTAGAGTAGTCTTGTTTGGGAGTGTAGCTAAGGGCTTGGGGGATGTGGATAGCGATGTAGATTTGCTTGTAATCGTTGATCATGTGACAGATGATGTTAGGAGGATTGTAGCTGAAGCAGCATTTGAAGCTAGCATTATATCGCGTGAGCCGATAGAGTATATTGTTATGAGTTTGGAGGAGTATAGGATGAGGGGTATAGGCGATGTATTCATTTACGAAGTTGAGAGTCATGGTAAAGTGCTTTACCATGACTCTAAGCCCGAGGAGGAGATGGTTAAAAAGCTGATGGAGTTGGCTGATGAATACTACAACTACTCATTGAGATGCATGCATCAATTAATGTATAGGCCTGCAGTTGATTTAGGACAGAACGCAATAGAACTGATGCTGAAAGCATTAATACTAGCAAGGGGGAAGCGCTGCCGAGAAGCCATGGAGTTTACATTTATAGATTTGGAGAAATCTATGTAGTTCGAGGTGAAGTTGGTAGAGATATAATAACGAGACTTTACAGGGTTCTAGAGATAAGGAATAAAGCAAGATATGATCCTGAATATAGGCCTGTGGAAGCAGATGCAGATGAAGTAATTCAAACGTATAGGGAGCTTAGGGAGATAGCTTACAAAGTTATCAAGAAGGAGGAAGGGAATCAACAATAATATATGTGGAAAGTTAAAAGAGAGTGGTGATGAAAACCTTCTACTTTATTATATTAAAAGAGAAAAATTTTAGATTTATTCTTGGGCTTCTGTAACTTGTTCTAGTAGTGTAGATGATCCGAAGTCTACTATTGAGATAACTGCTGATGAGAATGGCTTACCAGCCATGTAGCCTAGTTCTTTGCTTGAAGCATTAGATTTCAGATATGGTGTTCTAGAGATTCTACATGCAATCTTTATCTCCCTCTCAAGGTTTGGTGGGCAATCTCTTGATAAAATTATGAGCTTAGCTTTCTTATTTAATGCTGAGAGTTTACTCTGCCTAAACCCAAAGATTATCTTGCCTGTTCTACTTATTACTTCTAGATGCCTCTTAAGGTCTTTCAACTCTATTTCAAGCGGCTCTGTAGATGACATTGTAAAGCACCCTAGCTTAATGATAAACTAAAAGAACAATAAAAACCTACTCAAAGATAAAGCATAAAAATTCAGTGAGTAATTCCTGCACCCCTCTTGCTTTACTCAAGTAATCTAAAGGAGTATCTTCAGTATCTAGGGCCCCATATTACATGCTTACTTAATTTTGTTTTTCTTGTCGGTTGGTATCCGGAGATTTATCTCCTGATCCATCTGCTATACCTGGATGTCTCATTAGGAGTGTTACTTGACCTGTTCCGAGGAGTATCTCTCTACCTATCAGGATACGTTCAACGTTTCCTTTCAAGGTGTCTACTTCACCTCTTACAGCTGCATCTAGAAGTGTCTGGACACTTATCTCAAAAGCTGCTCTAGCTAGTGGGCTACTCTTTAATCTAACTACTCCATGTCTGCCTACTTGTTTTACTGAGCCGTTGAGCGTCATAACATCTGCTAGAAGGAGGAGGTGTCTTATATCTACGTCTAATCCTTGTTCTTCAAGGACATGTTTTAATTCTCTTACTATTGCTTCTCTTGCAGCTTCTATTCCTAGGACTTCAGCTATCTCATGTATATTGTTTGTCCATACTCTTCTGTAATCTACTCCTGGAAGCATCATTATATCTCTCAGGTTTGAGCCTTCTGTAAGGATAACGTATTCTCCATCCTCATACTTTAGTATAGCTTTCGTTATCTTCTTTATGCCTTTAACTCTTGAAGAGAGTATTTTCTCTTTTAACTGGTCGAGGCTCAGAGTACTTTCTTCAGATGCATATACTATTAGCTTATCTTCTCTTAATTCATAATTGTATTTCATCTGTTTTACTGCTTCCTCGATATCGTTTAATGTTACTCCATGTTCTCTCATAGCTTCTTCATCTAGTTGTAGGATTAATGCATTCTTCTTTAAATTGAATCCTACACTTGATACTATATCTTCAAAGTATGTAGATTGGATTTGTTTTACAAGCTTCTGGGCTTTAGTTTTATTCTGTGCATACTCTGGCTCGAGAGGTATCCTCATTATAGGTGTTGAGGGGGTTTTACGTGCATCAACTATCTCTATAAGCCTTGGGAGCCCTAGAAGAATACTCTGCTCTCTAACTCCTGCGAAGTGGAATGTTCTTAATGTTAGCTGTGTACTAGGTTCTCCGATTGATTGAGCTGTAACTATCCCTACAGCTTCACCGGGCTCTACCCTATTCCTAAGATACTCTCTATAAACTTCTTGGATAAACTTTTCTGCATCTTCAATGCTAAACTTCTTATCTATGATCTTCTTCTCCGCTTTCTCTAATAGTAGCTTCGGCATCTTCCCAG
This sequence comes from Candidatus Geocrenenecus arthurdayi, assembly GCA_023539395.1. Classification (GTDB taxonomy): domain Archaea; phylum Thermoproteota; class Nitrososphaeria_A; order Caldarchaeales; family Wolframiiraptoraceae; genus Geocrenenecus; species Geocrenenecus arthurdayi. The sequence continues at coordinate 3,599 of JAKCEX010000026.1, forward strand.
CATACCTTGAGATTATCTGGTCTACTTCTTCCCGGCTTAGAGGTTGCTCTTGCTTAGTCTTTAAACCGAGTCTATTTATTATTATTTCTAGGTTTACTGCTTCTCCATGATAGCTTTTAGAGGGGTCTATTCCATCTTCACCATAGAGGAACTGTACAATCTTCTTATAGTCCATCATTCTTACGGTTCCATCATACTCTACGTAGAGGGATTCTAATGCATTAACCAGCCTTCTCTGCATGTATCCACTCTGCTGTGTTCTTACAGCTGTATCCACTAGTCCATCTCTCCCTCCAGCCATGTGGAAGAAGCATTCTATCGGGTCTAATCCTTGGAGGAATGAATGGTAGACGAATCCTCTAGCTTTAGGTGAAGCATCTCCAGGCTTAAAGAATGTTAATACTCTGTCTGTAAACCCTCTCTTTATCCTCTCTCTTCTAACTGCTTGCTGACCTACTACTCCAATCATCTGGTCTATGTTTAGTAGTGAGCCTCTGGCTCCAGTTCTAGTCATTATTACTGCACTACTCTCAGGGGAAATATATTTCCTAACAACTTTACCTGCAGCATCTCTTGCTTCAGCAAGTATAGATAGGATGTTTGATTCAAATGCTTGTTCAGGTGTTTCTCCAGGTTTAATCTCTATTCTACCCTTCTCATATTCTAGCTTAAGAGCATTGAATGCTTCATCCATCTTCCTAAATATATTTTCTATCTCTCTGTATGCTTCCCCTGGGACATATAGGTCATCTATGCCGAAGCTGAAACCTCTCAAGTTCAGGTATGTATTTGCTACCTTAACAATATTGTTTATGAATTGCTTAGCAGCTTCAGAACCGTACTCCATAGCTATCCTATGGAGGATGCTATTAGCTTTCTCAACACCTATCGCGCTCTTATCTATCACACCCTTAACCAGTTTTCCATCTTCTATAACAACCTCTATATCTGGAGAGAATGATGCTTTAAATCTATGATTGAATCCTCTAGGTAGTAGGAGGCTGAAGACTTGCTTCCCACTCCATCTAGGTTCAGGTTCTTTAATCTCAGGTTCAGGCAGCTCTCCAGTATATGCTATCTGTGATAAGATGTAGGATAACTCTTTCTTAGTAAGGTATACGCCTGGTTTTGTAAGAAGGTATAAAGCTGTAATGAAGTCTCTTATAGCTCCTATAATAGGTGCACCATACCTTGGTGAGAGTATATTATTCTGTACTATGAGGAGGAGCCTTGCTTCTGTCTGTGCTTCTTCACTCTGAGGTACATGTAGGTTCATCTCATCTCCATCGAAATCTGCATTATATGGTGTACATACGCAGAGGTTTAGCCTAAACGTCTTGTATGGTAAGACTCTAACCCTGTGAGCCATTATAGACATTCTATGAAGGCTTGGCTGACGGTTGAAGAGAACTATATCCCCATCTATTAAGTGTCTTTCAACAATATAGCCTGGTTCAAGAGCGTTTGCAACTTCATCTAAGTCTTGTGCAAATTTCAGTCTTATCCTCTTACCATCGGGTCTAATAACATACCTTGCTCCAGGATACTTGTCTGGTCCATTCTTAATATACTGTCTAAGTCTTTCAATATTCCATTCTGTTACCCTTTCAGGAACTGTTAACTGCATAGCAATATCTAGTGGTACTCCAACTTCATCTATACTAATATTAGGGTCGGGGGAGATAACTGTTCTAGCAGAGAAGTCTACTCTCTTACCGCTTAGGTTTAGTCTAAATCTTCCTTCTTTCCCTTTTAGACGTTGAGCTAGCGTTTTTAATGGTCTACCACTCCTATGTGTTGCAGGTGCTACTCCCGGGACTTCATTATTCAAGTATGTTGTTACATGGTATTGGAGGAGGTCTGCAAGCTCGACTATTACTGGTGAAGGTGAGCCAGCATTGATATTCTCTTTAAGTCTTTGGGCTACTCTAAGTATATCGACTAGCTTATGGGTTAAATCATCCTCGCTTCTAAACCCTGATTCAAGAGTTATACTAGGTCTAACATATACAGGTGGGACAGGGAGTACTGTTAAAACCATCCATTCTGGTCTAGCAACTTTTGGATCTACATCTAGTAGCTCTAGGTCTTCATCAGGAATCCTCTCAAGTCTTGCTCTAACAGCATGAGGTGTAAGCCTTCTAGGTCCTTCATCAGTCATCTCTATAAATGTTGTCGGCTTCTCTAATTCAATCTTAAGTTGATGTTCATCGCAATGCGGGCAAGTAGTTGTAGACATAGCTTTCTGAAGTATCTTAAAGTAGATTTCTCTACTCGCTTTTCCAGACTTCTTCATTTCTTCTATCTTAGCTCTATAATCTCTGATATCTTCATCTGTTAACAGGATTCTACCACAGCTTCTACACGTTGCTTTCAGTAGGTTGTAGATATGTTTTACAAATCCCACATGTATTACTGGAGCTGGAAGCTCTATATGACCGAAGTGACCTGGACAGTTAAGGTAAGTGTTACCACATGTCTTACATCTTTGACCTGGCTCAAGTGTTCCAAGCCTTGGATCCATTACTCCACCAGGTACAGGCATCCCATCTTCATCATAAGTATCTGGATTCTGTATTTCTGCTACACTCATCTCTCTTATCAAATCTGGAGAAAGTATCCCAAACTTTATTGCAGAGACTGTTCCAATATACGACATTCTATATCGCCTCCTCAAATATGAGTTTAGGCATAACCCCCATGCTTATCATTTCTTCAAGTAGTAAGTAGAATGCATAAGACATTGTAACAGGCTTAACCTTAACATCCCTCCCATGTATGGGGCATACGAATCTCTCCTGCTTTAAGTCGTAGTATGCTGGGAGACCGCACTCTTGGCAGAAGTATGCCGTATACTTATCACTCTGTTCTAAGAGTCTATCGAGTAGGAGGTAGCTTGCACCATGAGCTATTAAGCAGTCTCTCTCCATTTCTCCAAACTTTAACCCTCCACCTCTGCTTCTACCTTCAGTAGGCTGTCTTGTAAGTATCTGGACTTGCCCACGTGCTCTTGCATGTATCTTATCTCTAACGAGGTGGTGGAGCCTCTGATAGTATACTACTCCTATGAAGACTTCGGCTTCAAATCTTTTACCCGTTACTCCATCATACATTACTTCCTTCCCAGTATTCTTAAAACCTAATGCTTCTAACTCTCTTCTAAGTTCTTCTAGAGGCTTACCCATGAATGGTGTCCCATCAATGAATTCTCCTTTTAATGCTGCTAATTTTCCAGCTATACTCTCTATAAGCTGACCGATCGTCATTCTACTTGGGAAAGCATGTGGGTTTATCAGCAAGTCGGGGACTATCCCGCTTTCAGTGTAAGGCATATCTTCTTGTGGGAAGACTATTCCTACTACCCCCTTCTGACCATGTCTTGAAGAGAATTTATCACCTATCTCAGCAAAGCAGAGTGTTCTAACTTTAGCTTTAATAAGCTTATTTCCCTCTTCTGTTCTCGTTAAAAATATGTTTTCGACTACTCCTGCCTCCGATGGTCTAACAGTCTCTGAAGCATCACGCCAAACCATTTCTCTTGCAGGAGCTCTCTGGTATTCTTCCATAAATCTTGGAGGGCTCTTTACACCTATTATTACTGTTCCTCCAGTAACTTCAGATTCTATATGTGCTAATCCATCATCATCCAAGACTCTATAAGCCTGCTCGCCCCTATATCCTCTAACAGATGCATCAGGTATCTCTATTCTATCTTTCTGCCCTCCAATATAGGTTCTTGCTTCAACTTCGTATGTTCTATAGCTTAGTGATAACCCTAGCCCCCTTTCGATAGATGACTTGTTTAATACTACTGCGTCTTCCATGTTGTATCCCTGCCCAGTCAAGACTGCTACAACCATATTCTGACCGATCGGTCTCTCATTCAATCCTAGTAATTCTATAGCTTTAGTGGTTACGAGAGGTTTCTGAGGATATACCATTATGTGCATTCTAGAATCTACTCTAAGTTCATAGTTCGTAGCGAATATTCCTAGAGCCTGCTTACCCATAGCTCCTTGATATACGTTTCTCGGAGATTGATTATGCTCTGCATATGGTATAGTTGCTGCAACTACACCGAACATTGCGTATGGGCATATCTCTAGATGTGTATGTTCAGGAGTGAGTGCTTCAGGGGTTAAAGCTACGTATGAATTCTCTTCTTCTTCAGCATCTATTAACTCTATTTTCCCCTGAATTACTAAATCTCTAAATCTTAGAGTTTTATTCTTTAATCCCTCTATATCAGTCTTTGTAAGTAGTGGTTTACCATTCTCTACAACTATTAATGGTCTCATAACTCTTCCTTCATCTGTGTTTATCCAGACTTCTTGTACATGATCGTAGCTATAGAGTGCAAAGCTAACCTCACTACTTACCTCATTCCTTCTTCTAAGCTCTCTAAGAGTCTTAACAAGTTCTTTCCCATTTATATGGAAGCCTACCAATAGCCCATCAACGAATACTTTCGTTGGATAAACCCTCCTCCTAGACAACATCTCAGTGAATGGGAGCACCCCTGAAGAGTAGAGCTTCTCTAGGAGCTCCCTCTTCTTAGCTTGATGGCTTATAGTAGCACTTAATGCAAGGTTCTTAACTAACCCACAGTTTGATCCTTCAGGCGTTTCTGCTGGGCAGATCCTTCCAAAGTGTGTTCCATGTAGGTCTCTAGCTTCGAAATGAGGCTGGCTTCTACTTAATGGAGACTGAACTCTTCTAAGATGGCTTAGAGTGGCGAGATAGTTTGTTCTATTCAGTAGCTGTGTTACTCCTACTCTCCCTCCAGGCCAGTTACCTGTTGCAAAAGCATGCTTTACGAAGTCTGTTACTATTCCAGGTCTAATGAATGTTGATACACTTACGGGGTAACGAGATGAGGTTATCCTCTCAAGCTGGTATCTTATATCTCTTAGAAGCTTCATGAAAGCCATTCTATAAAGCTCCATTAGGAGTGGTCCAGCTAGCTTTATCCTCTTATTTGCGTAATGGTCTCTATCACTTGTCTTCCTAATCTTTAGGCTTGTCTCTAATAGCTTGCCGATCATCTCGCAGAGGAAGATTGCTTTCTGGTATCTAGCAGCTTTAGATGTACCGATATGTGGTAGGAAGACAGTATCTATTAATTGTTCAGCTCTCTGTACACGGTATTCTTCAGCATATCCAAAAGCTATCCTATTCCCAATATATCTTAATGCTTCTGCCTCACTATCTACTCCTTCAGCTTCCTGGAATGATGGAGCTAGGAGTTCTTGTACTTCTCTTAAACTTGAAACCATATTAACTATATCTCTATCATTTACCATTCCTAAAGCTCTAAGCATTATTATAGCAGGTATACCCTTGTAGATTCTTGAGAAGAATACTTTCAATGGTCCACCAGGCTTGTAAGTTACCTCAACCCTTGATTGTCTACCATGTATTGTTGATAAGACTATAGCGCTAAGCTGTCCACCTTCTGCTTCTTTCTCTGTTACAAGTATCCTGTTAGGTGCGAGATCTTCTATAGCAACTATTACTCTTTCTGAACCATTTATGATGAAGTATCCTCCAGGGTCTTTCGGGTCTTCACCTATTTCTATCAATTCTTCATCAGTCATCTTTGATAGCGGGCATATATCTGACTTTAACATTACGGGCAGTATCCCTACTTCTATCTTTTCACTTGAGATTGGTTTACCATCTAGGTATAAGCTTACTCTAACATAGAGGGGTGCAGCATAGGTCAAGTTTCTTAACCTACACTCCATTGGCTTAACATTTTCTACTACTGTTCCATCCATCTCTACTAGTCTAGGAGCTCCAACTTCAGGATTACTTAGCTTAAGGGTTAGGGTACCATATTTTGTTTTAACTTCAAGGTCTCCGAGAGATTGGATTAGCTCTCTCAATCCTTCTCTTACGAAGTAGTTGTATGACTTCATATGGTGTTCTACTAATCTTTCTTCTTCAATGAATGCCCTCATTACTTCCCATAAATCTTCTTTAGTTAATTCAATCTGCCTAGACATATTCAGTAAACCCCCCAGTAACTTTCAAAATAACCATTTTTTCCAATATATTGATACTCATAATCTCCAAGTCTTCAATAGGGAATTGACTTCCCTAGCTTTAAGGTTTACGCTACTACATGGCCAAGCTTAAACATAAAGATGCTCTCTGAATACATATTTCCAATATTCATGATGTAGAAATGGAAAAGCTGAGCGATCCAGTAACCTTAACCCTTGTAGAAGTATCATAAAATAGGATTTACATAATTCTTAGTGTTTACTGCTACTTCACTCTCACCTTAGCTATCAAAATATTCAATATCATGATAAACCCTATTAGCGGTAGGAAATACTGTGCAACAATTGCACCCCAAATCTTTATGATAACTCCGATCAGCCATGTAGAGATGAAAGAACCTATTGTTCCGAAAGTAAACAGTATTCCCGTATATGCTCCTCCAGCATTCGGGTTTAAAGCAGTTATCCAAGCAATTAGAGTTGGATATAAAGGTGCAAAGAAGAATCCTGAGATTGCCCAGAAAGCCATCTTTAGATGAATAGAGATTGGAAGAGCTGCTAAACTAATAGAGAACACTCCAGCTGTACTTGATGATAATAGAGACTTCAAATACCCAAGCCTATCTGTAAATAGTGCCCAAACAATCCTCCCAACCCCCATTAAACCCCAGAATAACCCTACTGTCAGCCCTCCCTCCATTAATGATGCACCCATATCGTACAGGATTGATGGAAGCCAAGATGAAAGTCCAAGTTCAACAGCTATAATAGATATTGCTATGGAAGTTATTGGAAGCATTATAAGGAATCTTCGAAGAGTAACCTGAACATTATCTTCTAATCTTCTCGTAGGATTTTTTCCTTCAAGATTCCTCGAAGATACATACATGGAGACTGCAAGTGGGAACAGTAATGGTAAGAATACTAGATATGCGAGACGCCAACTTCCAGTAGATAATATGATGAAAGCTATGAGAGGTGGTCCAAACCCTGAACCGATATTCCATGCAATATGAAGTAGGTTAACAGCCATACCCCTCTTCTCTATATAGAGGTCTGAAACCATAGCGTTTGAAGCAGCCTCAAAGATACCTCCACCTATCCCTATCAGTAGAAGTGATAAACCTAGAAGGTAAAATGATGGAGACATGCTCACCATTAATGAGCTGACCCCCATCATGGTAAGAGAGATAGAAGATATCAACCCTCGGCCAACCTTATCGGAGATCCATCCTCCTATGAATGCTAACATACCACCTAGAGAATAGAGAGCTGCCATGGCTCCAGCTATATCCGGGGTTAAGCTGAATTCTCTAGAGATGTTTGGAAGAGTAGGACCGATAGTTGTTGCTATAGCTGCATATAAGCAATAGCAGGAAAAAATCATTATCCATAACATTCTCCGTGAAACCATAAGATGCATTTAATGATTCACAGTTAATCTTATTTAAATCTTATTTTAATGTAATGGAGCACTCTACATATGTATATGATGTAGAGTAGCAGACTACAGGTTCCTCAAGCAGGTAGACCTATTGCAAGCAGAGAGTCTATCAGCCACTGTGGTTTAACTGGAAACCAGACTATGAACCATGCTACTTGTACTGTGGTCATGAAGAATAGTATAGTCTTTGAGAATTTATCTTCTCCGAGTATGTATGGTAGCCCTATAGATATTATTGGTACTGTTGAGTAGAAGTAGAATGGGTAAACCCATCTATGGAGTATGTATGCTAGAGGGAAGAAGACTAGATAGGTTAGAGAGATCCATGAGAGTACTAGTACTTCATTATCTGGAAAGACCTTGTTTCTTAGTGAGAGGATAGATGAATATATTGAGAATGCGAATATAAGCCATGTCATCCACCATAGAGGTGTCTGCATACCGTAATACGCTATAGGATGGTATTCTTTACCATTAACGGTTACCGTTACAACGAAGTATGCTTCACGGGGGAAGGGCATAATCGGGTTAGCCCAAGTAATAGGCATGTGGACTGTATCTCCTTCTTTAAATGTTAAGATAGAGTGGTAGTTTAGTATATAGTCTAGATGCTCAAAAGGTGTAGAGTAAGCTTTTAAAGAATAATCGTAGACGGCTAACCCAGCTAACAATATTACTAGAGAGATTATAAGCGTCTTCTCAATTATTCTTAATGTCTCTCTAATGGAATCTGTAAATCTCTCCTGCATGTAGGACGTCTTTAAGAAATAGTATAGTAGTAGAGCAGCAAATATGAATAAGCTTGAGATCTTGCATAGTAATGCTAAGCCAGCTGCAACTCCTGAATAGGTGTATCTACCTTTAAGGAAAAATAATGCTGATAATAGGCTGAACATCATAGCAGGAGCATCTAGTATCGCCATTGAGCTAATATTAAATGAAGTAACATCACATGCAAAGAGTATTGCTGAACATAGAGCTAAAACATTATTCCTTAATACTATCTCTGCAAGTTTACCTAGCAAGTATACTGATACTGCTCCAGACAACGTTATGAAGATCCTCCATCCTACAGGGTTATCTCCAAACAATAGTATCCCGAGTATGATTAATGCTTTAGAAAGGGGTGGATGCTCATTATTCACTGCCATGCCCATAAGCATCTTACGAGCAGCTGGAACATAGTGGGCTTCATCAAAGATTAATGCACAGTCTGTTGATAAAGGTGGATTAATACATTCAGAAGGTGGAAGCTTAGGCCAAGGCTCACCTATTATCAACAACTTCAACGTAAGAATTATAATAGACAAGATCACTAATTGTATGTCGAGCTTCCCTAGATACTTTCTTAGAAAAACTACAGACATAAAATCTCACTAACTTTTGCATAAATCTAGAATATTTACATTATCTCATTATAGCTCTAAATCTTTACCAAAGGCTTAACTTTAAAGGTGATCTTCCTGCCAGAAGCTTTAAGATATGTATCAGCCAATATGTATAGTAGTGCTGTGGCTCTTATTAATGCAAGATTTTGAGGTAGTGTTCCAGGCATTAGAGGATCCCTCTCCATAAACCATGTAAGTATTATCCCTACATTAGCCGTTTCAAGAATATAGAAGGCTGGCTGAAACCTACCAATTAATGTTAAGAAGGGGAGAATGAATATGACCATTTGAGGTGTAAAAACATAGTTTGTTAAAAGGAAGACTGATAGAAGCATGAAAGACTTCTCATAGAGGTTACCGACATTACTTAGGTATATTTTCAGTAACCCATAAGCCATGAGGAGTGCACTGAATAGCTTAGCAGTATCCCATGAATCCCTTGAGGGAAATAGGTAGACAAACCAAGCATTCTCTAGCCCCCACTCAGCATGGTAAAAGTATGTATCTTTAAAGAAGCTTGGATTGATTATCTGTAACCCAATATTAACAACTAGGATAGGCATGAGAAAGTAGCATAGGTAAGCTAGCCTACTTCTCCAATCCTTTAAGTAGGCCAGTAGTATTGGTAGAAGAATAATATTGATTAATTTTGTGAGAGCAGCGGCAGAGAATAGTAATGCTGAGAAATTGTACCTACTTTTCTCAAAAAACATTAACGATAGAATTAGGAATGCAGTGAAGACTACATCGAAGTTATAGTTTAAGTAAACAATTGTAGAAGGTGCGAAGATGAGGAAGATGAAGATAAATATTGATGGAATATTCTTCTCATCCATTATCTTGAAGACTGTTAAAACGAGGAGTAGATAAGATGAGTAGAGTATGATGGAGAAAGCATTATAGTATGGAACCATTTCTCCTCGACCGATGATAGATGAGATGTATGTTATCAAGCCTGCTAATGGGGGGTACTCGAACCCTTCTTGTATATACGGTATCTTTACATTTCTTACTAGAGGTCTATACCAGAAAGAGATTATGTCTGAATAGATGTTTCCATTGATCTTTGGGTGATGAATTAGATATGATATGATGAATGATAATGTAGATGCTACGATAACTATCTTCTTCATTAATGTCTTCTTCATAACCTATTAAGCCTCTTACTTACATATGGTCCTTCACGAGTGTATCCTCTCCTGTAATAGTATTCTCTTACACCTATCCCGCTTATTACAACTATCTTCTTTGAATCAAGCTCTGTAGAAGCTATCTCTTCTGCTTTAGCTAGAAGTCTCGACCCGTAACCTCTATGCTGCCATGAATCTTCTCTTCTATGCTTAACTGGAGACATCTTACCATATACGTGGAGCTCTCTGACTATCGCTGCGTCTTCCAGTTCTCTTCTCAGTATCCTTGATGGTAGTCTAAGCCTAATGAACCCGATTAAAGCATCTGCAACAGCTTCCTCATATGAGATGAAGTACTCAATCCCTTGAGATGCTTCATATCTTAGAATGCTTAATCTTATATTTTCTTCATCTACCTCTACTTTCTCTCTGATCCTCCTACCAGCTTCCCTACATCTAATACATCTACATCTTAAACCAAGATTCTTTAAGTATTGTTCAACTCTTTCTCTCAAGTTTCCTATCTTGTTTCCATCTACAGTCATGTATAGTGGTATTTCTCTCTGAACACGTTGTATCCTAACGTATGGTGGTGTCTCAAGAAACCATTCAGCTAGAAGCTTTACAAGAACATCATCAGGATATGGTTGATATCCTCCCTTCTTCCATAATTCATGTAAGCCTGTATTGGGAAGTACTAATGTTGGATAAACCTTGATAAGGTCTGGTCTAAACCTGCTATCTCTCCAGATCATACGGTATATTTCTAGGTCTTTCTCGTAGCTTGACCCTGGAAGATTAGGCATCAAGTGGTATCCTACTTTGAATCCCAGGTCTTTAAGGATCTGTGTAGCTTCTACAACATCTTCTACTGTGTGTCCCCTGTTAACTAGCTTGTAAATCTCATCGTCAAGTGTCTGAACGCCTAGCTCTACTCTAGTTACACCTAGCTCAAGTAGTTTCTCTGCTTGTTTAAGCTTTGCCCAGTCAGGTCTCGTCTCAACAGTAATCCCTGAGATTCTTATAGATGCTTTCTCAGCTTTCTCCATTGCTTCCATAAAACTTCTAGAATCGGATTTATTCAATGCATCTAGACATCTCTTGATAAACCATCCCTGGAACCCCTGTGGCATTGCATTAAAGGTTCCACCTATGAATATTAATTCAACCTTATCTACTCTATGCCCAAGCTTCTCTAGTTTACTAACTTGATTCAAGACTTGAAGGTATGGGTCATACCCTACTCTTGAAGCATTCTCTACTGATTCTTCTCTACCCGTATAGCTTCTAGGACTACTCTCTCCTCCTGGGCAGTAGATGCATCTACCATGAGGGCATTCATATATTGGTGCAACAACCGTTATTACTGTTACCCCAGAAATTATTCTAGCAGGCTTCTTCGCAAGCTTCCTCTTAACATCTTCTAGTATTTCTGGTGGAGCATTCTCAAGAATATCAATATTTGATGGAACTTTAATTAGTTTATACTCTTGAGACATCTTAAGCTTTATCTTTTCAATATCCTCCCTGCTAACTTCTTTCCTGCATGCTATCTCTAAAGCTATCCTTCTACAAGCTTCACGATATAAGTCGATGACAGCTGTCTGCATCATCCACACTGCTCACAGTAATCTTAGATTTACTCCTATATTAGAATCATTTTCATTATGGCTGGAATACGCTGATTTTGAATGTTTAAAGATGCTTACTTGCTCCTCCTCATCATAATCTCCTCGATTAGTGCTGGAATTACTTCTCTATAGTCTGCAACCACCCCATAATCTGCATTTTCAAAGATTGGTGCTTCAGGGTCATTATTTATTGCTACGACTATCCCAGCTTCTCTTATACCAAAGAGGTGTTGTGCTGCTCCTGAGATCCCTACAGCTATGTATAGTGATGCTTTAACAGATTTCCCAGTCTGACCTACCTGCTTCTCATGTGGTATCCATCCAGCATCAACAGCTTTTCTAGACCCTGCAACTACTCCTCCAAGTAGCTCAGCCAGCTTCTCAAGTAGCTTGAACCCATCAGGTGAACCCAGCCCCCTTCCCCCTGAAACTATTATCTCAGCTTTCTCTATTGGGATTTCTTCAATCTTGACTTCCTCAGTTGAGATTAGCTTGATTCTTGGTTTAGGGATCTCTATTCTCTCTTCTATGATTTCTCCTTTCCTAGATGTATCTTTTTGCGGGAGCTTGAAGACGTTCGGTCTCACCGTTGATAGTTGTGGTCTCCTCTCAGGTGCTCTGATGTGTGCTAGTAGGGTTGCACCGAAGGGTGGTCTAATCATTATCAAGTCTCTAGTATTGACATCTACATCAAAGTCTGTACAGTCTGCGGTTATCCCTGCTCTTAGAGTATTAGCAACATAGGGTATCATTTCACGTCCTCTAAGTGTTCCAGCTGCTAGAAGGATCTCAGGCTTATATTTTCTAATCAATGCTACGAGAGTCTCAGCATAAACTTCAGGAGTGTATGTTGATAATCTAGGATCGTCTACATAGATTACCTTCTCTGCTCCATAGTATATTGGCTCATTAACGAGGTGTTTTATATTGTATCCAAGCATTACCCCTACTAGGTCTGTCTTAATCTTATCAGCTATCCTCCTACCTGGATTTAGGAGTTGGAGGGATGCTTCATTAACTTCCCCCTCGAAAGCTTCTATGAATATCCATACTCCACGCCATTCATCCTTGTTGACCAGCTCCCACTCTGGGCAGATCGATGACCCGCTCATGCTATCTTCACTCCTTCTTCTATAAGTTTATCTATAAGCCACTTTGCAGCTGCTCTAACATCTTGACCATCGAATTTCTGCTTCTTTCTTGGGATTGATGGTGTTGCTATTGATTTCTCAACCCTCGTTGGTGAACCCCTGAGACCGATACATTCCCTCATTAATCCAAGTTCATTATTCGTCCACACTTCTATGCAGTTCTCCATCTTAGCTCTAAGCTTATAGGGTAGCTTAACAGGTCTAGGCTCATTACTCTTCATAGCTACGACTAGTAAGCAGGGGGTTGGAAGCTCGTATACCTCTATCCTCCTCTCAAGCCTTCTCTTAACTCTAACTACTCCATCAATATATTCAACGTCTGTAACATAGTAGATGTATGGTATCTTGAGCCATGAAGCTGTCTGTGCACCTATGTGACCTGTTGAGCTATCTATTGTTTCTTGACCGAAGAGTAGTATATCGTATGGTTTTAGTCTCTCTATTGCTCTAGATAGAGTATATGATGTAGCTAGTGTATCAGCTCCAGCGAATACCCTATCACTTATCAATACAGCTTTATCAACACCCATCCCAATAATGAATTCTAGCCCAGCTTTAGCAGACATGGGAGCCATTGAGATGGCTGTAACAGTACCTCCATACTTCTCCTTTAATTGTAGAGCTACTTCAACAGCGTTCAAGTCATGTGGATTAATTATACTAGGTATACCTTCTCTAATCAATGTCCCCGTTCTAGGATCTATATTTACTATCTGAGTATTGGGGACCCATTTAACAGCAACTATAATCTTTAAACCCATATCTTCCCCAAATCTATAGAAAATGAGAAAACATAAACATTAAGATAAAGATACTAAACATTGCAGAGTAACTCTAAACAAAAACAACCAACACGTCTCTATAATAGGGATATATGAAGCTAAACCTGCATTATAGATTGGTCACATAAAGATGATAAATATGAAGGTCTATGTTTCAGCTAAATTTATCGAAGAAGTGTTGAATGCATGCTTTACTCTAATAGGGTTCAATCCTTAGCATCCTCACTACTACTTATAGTAGGTATAGCTCAACCTTCTCTAATCTCCCCATCTTAGGGTCTATTCTAAACCTCATCTTCTCAAGTATCGTTACTCCCAACAATGCATCAATGCCTGGTGGAAGTTTAAGGTCGCTCTATACCTCGATATCACCGTACTTAACACTAGGTATAGACTTCAAGTATGAGAGGGCTAGGAGGCTGCCAGATGGTAGAATTGCTAGTGTTAAGTATGGTGAGTGTATCACCTGGATTGAGCATAACGTTATCTTTAGACTTTAGCCTTATTACTTGACCATCAGCTCTTATTACAAGGTTACACCGTAGATGTATGTTATGGTTTATTTCTAGGATGCGTTATCTGTACTCTAGGGCTGATGGTTTGGGAGTCGATATTGTAGGCGTTATTGCTTCTTCACCTCTAGAGAGCTACCAGAAGTATTCTTCAGGCTTCAGTATTAGAGGTCTATTCTACAGGATACTCAAGGTGTCTGATGCTGTTTTAGCGTACAGGATACATGAATCCCGTGGTCTTGCACCATTCTCTGCTTCACCTCTTATAAGGCTTGAAGATGGGATATACTACTTCAGGTATGCATCATTTGATAGTAGGATAACTAGAGCACTACTAGAGTATTTCAAGAAGAATGATGAGGTAAAGTTGTTTGATACTAGGTTCCACGTTAGCGAGGTAACATTCAAGACCATAGACTTGAAGAAGCTTCTACAAGAATCAAACTCCTACGATAAGTATGAGGTAGAGTTTATCAGTCCAACATGCTTTAGGAGACCATGCCCATACATACCACTCCATACTCTAGGATTCATCTCCAAGATGCTTAGAGTAATCGGCAGACCCAAATCAACATATAGATACTATCCTCTACCAGACCCAGTCCTAATGCTTAGAAATATATGCAGGCTTTGGAGAGAGTACGGCGGGGTCACGATAAAGTCTAGGAAGTATACTAGGTGGCTTGAAGAAGGAGGTGTCGCTCTCTCAGGCGTAGAAAACATTAGAACAGTAAAACTACTACATAGGAGGGGAAAAGCATTCATCGTGGGATTCATCGGTAAAGCACGCCTCAGCCTCCCACATGATACATACAGTGAAGAGTATGCAAGAGTAACGAATGCACTACTAAGACTTGGAGAAGAA
>JAKCEX010000027.1 GCA_023539395.1 Candidatus Geocrenenecus arthurdayi
ACTAGTCGACGAACTCTAGCAGCCACGAGATGCGACAAGCTACTGGAGTTCTAACCCCGTATTTTGTATATAGGGGGAAGTTTGGTTAAGGCTTCTCGACTTCTAGCTTTTGCTCCTCTTTTACTGATAATATGGTGTTACTAAAACCGCTAAAAGAAGATTCTTAGTATTAGTGGTACAAGTATTGTTGATGCTAGTGTGACCACGATTGCGACTAAAGATGCTTTCATAATACCATATAAGTCGCTGATCCTCATATTCACATCATTAATCCTTGCATCTACATACGATTTAAGCTCAGTGATCCTCGCATCCACGTAGGATTTAAGCTCAGTCCCAAGCCTCTCCATATCCTTCTTTAAACTTTCTATGTCATCTTTTGTCGCCATCTCCCTAGATATTGCTAGAAGCATAATCCTCCTTAGCTCTCTATGCCTTAAAGCTTCTGGTAGAAGCTCCTCCGCTAAAGCTCTCCTAAGCTCTTCATCTCTCCTAAGCTCGTCCAGAAGCTGCCTACCAGTAGACATGTCTACACCAGAAGTATACTATATCCTTTGTATATAAAGAGTTCTCTATCTTTTAGGTTTATGAATATTCGTGATTATTATCCTTCAAGGCCATGCAATAGTTGAACTCTAACCGTCATTGAAGGTTTGATATCTATCTCTGCTTTTTCGGTTTCTCCTTCAAGCTTCAAGTAACCTTGTTCTTGAAGCCATTAATTCATAACGAAGGTAAAAATGGAAAGTGTTGTAAAAAATATTCTGGAAGTAACAAATAACGATGTTTGGTTTGCCTCTAAGAGTCTCTACTCAGAGGGCTTTACTTCAAGAGCTCCTACTGCTGGTTGCGTTCTATAATATACATACCTCCTTGGGGATCCCTCTCTAGTTAGAGTTCTTTCTCTAACTAAGTCGAGGAGTGAATGGGAGACAGCGGTAGAATCGTAATTGTATCCTCTTCTGGCCAATTCTTGAACTGTTTCTGCAAGGGTTCTAGGCTTATCGAACCATCCTTCATCAATAAGATTCTTGAGCAATATTGAGCAAGTTGGTAAACTCTTCCCTTTCAGCTCTCTAGCCACAGTTTTCTCCTCTATTTTCAGCTGGGGAAGAGAGGCTTTTAGAGCTGAAATAACTTGTTTAACAGCTTCTTCAACCTTTTCTGGAGGAGCTTCTATTCTAACTGTTGCCGGTCCCATGGTTACTTCTACTTTAATTTTTTCTTGTTCCCTCATTATACATCATGCTCAAGTTGAGCAACATTTATAAGCACATCTAAGAAATAGATTATAGTGGTAAGCGAGGCATGGAACATCTCCAACACCAGATAATAGAAGAGTTAGAGTTTCTTAAAGCTTTCTCTAAGATTGGCTTAGAATCACTCTTTTCTTTGAAAGGTTTACGTATATATGCTAGTTCAAGGGAAGATTTGGCCAGAGATTATCTAGATGAAATCTATATTGAGTTCAATTCTACTCTAGATGGGTATCTTTTCGAAGTTTATGAGCCTAGACAGGTTGAGGAAAAGAAGAAAGTAATTGCATTGGATACTTCTTCTGTAAGGTTGGCTGAGTCTTCTAATGGAGTAATAATATCTATTAAGGGAGCTATAGTGGTTAGAGACATAGATAATTCTATCTCTATTCAAACTCTAGGTCCATTCCTATTCTACGTTAACAAGATTAACTTCAAGTACATCCTCAGAGAATACTCTGAACTCATCCAATACTCTAGTAGGTATGACTTCTATCTTAATGCTCAGAGAGCTTTAACTGAACTTTTAGAGAGGAGGATGCAGGAATATATCGTTGAGAAGTCTAAAGACTCAATAATACTCTTCGATGGATGTCTTGTAGCTAATAACTTTAATCATTACAAGAATCTATTAGAGAAAATATTAAGAATAGCTCAGGAGAATAGGAATATAATCATAGCTTTCTCGAAGACTAGCTTCATACAGGTCTCAGGAGCATATCTTCAATCAATCCACATAGAAGAAGAACCACCATATATTATAGACTTAACAACCACTCTAAAACATTACTGTAACTATGAAGTTAGAACACTTGGAAGAATCTGCCTAGCTCGTTTAAGTGCGGGAAGCCTAGGTTATAGAGTAGATGTACCAATTAAATCTGATATACCTACATTCTTCGGTTTACTTTTAAAGAGTGACCCTTTAATTTACGGTTATCCTGAAACGCTTATACTCGCTCATGATTATTCAACTTTCACAAGACTTGACATAATAACTCTACAAACAATGTTAAAAAAGATGGATGTAGAATTACTCTACCCTGAGTATGTTAGGGATATTCTCTTCCAACCTGTAGATGGTGATTATAGATGAAAATACTCTCTAAGAACAATGATACAGTCAAGCTTTTAGCTTCTCCAGATGAAGAATTACTTGAACGTGGAGACTACTTAGTGATAGAAGATAATAGTAGGAAGCTTTTGATACAAGTAATTGATATAGAGTATGCAGACCTCCCAGGGATGCTTGAAGATACTCTTAGAGAACTTTCAGTGGAAGATGCGAAGAATTTCTCATCAATAGATCCTTACTCTATTGGATCGCTAATAGCTAAATTGAGAGAAGCTAGGCTAATAATAGGTAAGTTTAGAGGAGTCTTGGTTGATGGAGATCTTAGAAATGATATACTCTGGCTTCCATCTAGATTTTATTCAAGAATTAGGAAAGCTTCATCTTCTCTAATAAATGAGCTTTCAAGAAGCAGCGGTAGGCGGGCAATACTATTGGGTGAGTGTATGGGTGATTGGTTTACTGTTAATGCAGAATCTCTAGATGGTAAATTGACAATAATTACTGGAAAGAAAGAAATGGGAAAATCACATCTTGCAAAACTACTAGTCGTAGGGCTTGTAGAATATGGGGCTAGAATCCTAATCTTTGATATTAACGGCGAGTACGGAGGATTATCAAAGAAGATTGATGGCTCAGATAGTGAGCTATCTGACAGACTTAAAGTAATAATTCCGGGTCGGAATTTCAAGACAACGGTAGAAGATGCAGGGTTAAAAACTATGCTAGATATTCTCAGATACGTATATGATACTCCTCCAGCCAGTCTTAGAGAATTCAGTAGAATATGGTATATTACTGAAAGAATATATGGGAGAGTAACTCTTAAAGGATTAATCGATGCATTGACCAAGACCCAGATGAATGAATCTATTAGAGAAGCATTACTCAGTAGACTCTTATCGATTGAAGACTTAGAATTTTTTAATGATGAGGACCCGCAGAGTTTAGAAGACTTGCTTGGAGAATTAGAGTATGGTGGAGCGTTAATAGTTGATCTCTCAAAGAGTCTACCTCATGGTAGGAGGCTTGTAGTAGAATATGTTTTAAGCAAGCTTTCAACAATATTGAAGAATAATCAGTATCCACCCTTATTCCTTTTAGCTGAGGAAGCTCATCTCTATTTGAGGGATACTTACTGGGATGACTTAGTAACAAGGATGAGGCATATCGGCGTCTTCCCAATATTTGTTACAAATCAGCCAGATATGATTCCAGACTCTGTTTATAGGCAGGCAGACAATATATTCCTCTTCAATTTTACTAATGACTCAGACTTAGATTATCTAGCTAAAGCTTCTAGAGTTGATGCAGAAACTGTTAAGAGGATTGTTAAAGCACTACCTCCTAAGAGATGCCTTATAGTAGGCAGGATCGTTAACGATATACCAGTAGTTGTAAAAGTAAGAGAACTGCATGTAAAAACAATGGGTGAGACAAAACTATTCTTTACTCAAACTAAATGAAGAGACCTATAGAAGATATCTGATAAGCAAGACTCTTTAGAATATAAGTATCTAAAAAGTACTCTTAACTAGCTGTCTAATCCTTATCTTAGAGAACGGTAACACTCTTCGCAAGATTCCTAGGCTTATCAGGATCATACCCTCTCTCGATAGATGTGTAGTATGCTAGTAGCTGGAATGGTATGATATAGACTACTGGTGAGAGTAATGAATGGGTAGTCGGTAATCCAAGAAACCAGTCTGAAAGCTGCTTTACTTCTTCATCTCCTTCTGATCCAACACAGTATATTCTTGCTCCACGAGCTTTCATCTCCATTATATTCCCTATTAAATACTTACGAGTTTCATCATTAGGAGCTATAAAGAATACTGGGTAACCTTCTTCTATAACGCTTATAGGTCCATGTTTACTTTCACCTGCAGGGTACGCAATGCTTGGAATATAGCTGAGCTCCATTACCTTTAGTCTTGCTTCAAGAGCAGTAGCATAGCTTATACCTCTTCCAAGGAAAAACATACTAGAGAATCTTGCAGCCTCTCTTGAAAGTTTCTTAATAGGCTCATTAGATATTTCTAGTGTTTTCTCAACAAGCTGCGGGATACTTCTTAATTCATCTTGAAATTCATCTATCTCATATTGTGAGACTTTTCCTCTCTTCCGTGCAAGTCTTAAAGCTAAAAGTGCTAGAACCATTAATTGAGATGTAAATGTCTTTGTAGCTGCTACACCTATTTCTGGACCAGCATTCTGCAGAACATATGCTCTAGCAATTCTTGTTAAAGTTGAACCAAGGACGTTAGTTATACCGATTATGGTAGCAGCCCTGTATCTTGCATAGTCTAGAGATGTTAAAACATCTGCTGTTTCACCTGATTGGCTTAATGCAAGTATTACTGTGTCTACCCCTATGGATGAACCATAGTTTTCAATGAATTCCGATGCTACGACTGGGTATGCTGATAGCCTAGCTAGTTTTGAAAACATGTATGATCCTACTATACATGCATTGTAAGATGTTCCAGATGCAATTAAGAATACATCTCTCCCTCTATCTAGAAACTCCGTTAATAGATCAAGATATTTCTCTTGTATTCTCAGTGCTTCTCTTAAAACATTTGGTTGGTCAAATATTTCCTTAAGCATGAAGTGCGGATAACCTCCTTTAGTAGCCATTTCAAGTGTCCAGTTAAGTTCAGTAATCTTTCTCTCAACAGGTATACCAGTATCTATCCTAATTATTTGAAAAGTATCGGCTGTCACCGTAGCCATGTCCCCGTTTTCCAGGAATACTACCCTATTCGTGTATTCAATTAATGCTGCAACATCGCTTGCAACTAAATTCATGTCTTTAGCTAATCCTATGACTAGGGGGGACTCGTTTCTTGCAACTACAATCTTGTCAGGTTCACCAGCATAGATTACTGCTATAGCATAGCTTCCCCTAAGCTTTCTAGTAGTCTCTAATACTGCCTCTGTAAGTTTCTTACCTATCTTTATGTATTCTTCAATTAGATGAACTATCACCTCAGTATCTGTCTTAGATCTAAACGTGTGTTTTCTAGCTTCAAGTTCCTGCTTCAATTCTAGGAAATTCTCTAATACTCCATTATGAACTACAGCTATACTCCCAGTACAATCTAGATGAGGATGAGCATTAACCTGGGAAGGTGCACCATGCGTAGCCCATCTTGTATGGGCTATCCCTATATTCCCAGGCAGGTCTAGGAGGTTCAGTCTAGAATGTATTTCATCAATCTTACCTGCATCTTTCTTTACTAAAAGCTGGCCTTGATATATTGTTGATACACCTGCTGAATCATACCCTCTATACTCAAGCCTTTTAAGTGAGCTATACAATATGTTGGCCACATTCCCTCGTTTAATAATGCACCCAGATATACCACACATGTTCTACCCGCTATATCTCTTTTTACCGCCTATTTTAGATATTGCTCTTCTAGAATCATGAGATTTCTAGTTCTGATTTTTAGAATATATGTGGCCAAGATACTGATATGTATTCAATATTTTCCAAGTATTCTCCTTGGAATCTACGGGCGATCATCGATGAGTAAGAGATAAAACTATCATTAGTTGGATATCGTTGTAGATGGATAGAATGGATGAAGATGTCAGAATAGCTTTCCGTAATAGACTTGAGAACTCTCTAAGCATACTTAATGCCCAGATAGAAAGGCTTAGATTGAGGTATTCAGAGATGGAGGCTAAAAGCAAAGAATATTTTGAGAAAGTCGTAGAATGTCTAGTAAATATGGATGAAGAGAGAGCGAAGATCTATGCTGAAGAGATAGTTGAGATAAAGAAGCTTGCAGAGATAGTTAAGAAGAGCCAGCTCCTCCTACTACAAGTAAAGATAAGACTGGAGACGATAGTAGAAATAACTGAGGTAATAGGTCTAATAGTCCCCCTAACCTCTCTACTAACAGAAGTAGAAGATGAACTGAAACCGATAGCTCCAGAAATAGTTCAGAATCTACATGAACTCTCAATATGTATTGAAGAATTCACAGCTACAACGATATACAATAAGCTTGAACCCGTAAAGTATGGAGAGCTAAGTAAAGAAGCTGAGAAGATCCTCCTTGAAGCTCAGAGAAATGCTGTAGAGATTGTTAAGAATAAGTTTCCAGATATACCTACCTTGAATGAAAATGAGATCAAGATTTATGCATACATCTCGAAGAATGGTGGTGAAATAGATTTAAAGAAATGCTCAGAAGAATTAAAGTTAGATGTGAAAGAGATAAAGAGTATCTTAGCATCGCTAGAAGAAAAAGGATTGATAGAAGTAGAGGGAGCTTAAGAGAAAGTAAGATGGCCCCAGCTATCCACAATATATCTCTTCAAATTTACCTAGTCTTTAATTAACTATATATGGGGAATGTGGCTGATTATATATTACGAAAGAGTTTACAATCTCATGGGAATTAGGAGAGAAGCTGGCTCTTGGATATTAATCCTCTAACATCTACAGCCATGAATCTATCTCCTGAAGCTATCAGCGGGTTTATCTCCAACTGTCTTATTGAAGGGTTTTCCCACGTTATCTTTGAAAATTCCGAGATTTTCTCTGCAAGCTTCTCTAGATTGACGGGCGGCAAATCTCTAAACCCTTCAAGTATCTTCTTCATTTTCAATTCATTAATCATTTCTAGTGCTTCAGTGAAATCTATTGGAGCGATTCTAACTGAGAAATCTCTCAAGGCTTCAGTGAGTACACCTCCAATACCAAATGTTACAGTTGGGCCAAAGACGGGATCATAGCTTGATCCTAAAAGCAACTCTACTCCTTTAACCATTTCTTGAATAATCACACCCTCCCATTCTAGTCCCATCTCTAAAACTTTCTTCTTCAGCACTTTATATGCTTCGGCTAGCTCACTATGTGTTTTTATCCCTAGTATTACTCCACCTATATCTGTTTTATGTGCAATCCTCCTAGAAAAGATCTTCATAACAACTGGGAAGGATAACTTTCCACTTACAGTATGTAATTCTCCTTCATCCGTAATCTTTAATGTTTTAGGAGCTTCTAAACCATAATGGCTTAGTAGTTTTATAGCATAATCGTAGTCAAGTAAACCATTTTCTAGACTATCCAACCATTTAATCTTGTTTGTTCTCCTAGGTGGTTGATATGATTTATCTCTCGGTTTTCTATATGTAGTTAAAGCTGAAAGCGCTGTTAAAGCTCTCCTAACATCTGGGTATGAAGGTATGCCTAGCTGGTCAAACTTTTCTCTAATGTACCTAGACCATTCTGATTCTCCATGCTCACATACTACTACACAACAATCATACTCTCTAGATATTCTAGATAATCTATCAATAACTGTATCATCTATTGAAGGAGGTTGATGACTCGGCATTAATAAATAAAGATCGAAAAATCCACTAGAAGCAACTATCCTATATACTTCTTCAAAAGCTTCAGATGTTCCTTGCGCAGTCAAGTCTAACGGGTTTTGTATAACGACCATCGGCTCAATCAATCTTCTATTTTTTAATTCCTCAAGGTTATTCTTAATCTCCTCAGGCATGCTTGGTACTAGTAGACCATAACGTAAAGCTAAGTCAGATGAGATAACTGCTAAACCGCCTGCATTAGTTAAGATGAATAATTTCTTTCCTCTAGATGGGTTCATCATACTGAAAGCCTTAACTACATCAATCATCTCTTCCATGTCTTCAACTTCTATTACCCCTGCTTGCTTGAAGGCTCCTCTATACACTTCAATACTTCCAACCATGCTGGCAGTATGGGTATATGCTGCTCTACCAGCTACTTCTGTCTTGCCTGCTTTCAGTATTATCACCGGCTTCTTGGCTGAAGCTTCTGCCAATGCATTTAGAAATCTTCTACCATCTTTAACACCCTCCAAGTATATCGCGATAACTTTAGTTAAGGGATCATCTGAGAAATATTTTAAGAAATCTTCAATACTTAGATCTACTTGGTTTCCTACGCATACTATAGCTCTGATACCTATGCCACTTACCTTTAAGCAATCCATTATTATCTCACTTAAAGCACCACTCTGAGAGATTATAGCAACGTTCCCAGGTGTAACATCTGGAAGGCTCTCTGCTATTCTTCCATCTGACAGCATCTTAAACCTAGGTAGAAAGAATGTATCAACCCCGCTATATGGGTCTAGTACCCCTATGGTATTAGGGCCGATAACACGTATACCTGTATCTTTTATAGCTTCCCTTAATTTTCCATCTAGATCTATTCTACCAATCTCAGCGAATCCTCCACTAATGATTATGGCTACTTTAACCTTTTTTTCGCCGGCTTCTCTTATAACATCTGGCACAGCTTCTGCTGGGATAGCTATAACCACTAAATCAACATCATCCTGAATCTCAGATATGCTTGGATAAACCTTTATACCATTCAGAGAGCTTACCTTGGGATTTACAGGATACACTTCTGCTTTAAGAATACCAAGACTTTTATTCTTAGTGAGCCTCTGATATATGATGCTTCCTATCTTTAAGGGATTATGTGAAACGCCTACGACGGCAATTGAAGCTGGATTAAAGAGATATTTTAAGTCAACCATTTTCTCTGCATCCTCAGATATTACAAACATAAAAGGATGTAATGAATATTCATGTTAATTATCTACTGAAGATAAAACATTGCAATGAAATGATTATAGAACAGCTCTGCTGGGAATCTTGGAGGAGGCGTCTACAATCATATATTTAGATGAGGCTTTTTCTAAAGATAATTATTACAGCCTTCTTATTTACTACAATCTATACTAATAGATGAAAAGAGGTCTAGAAGATGTTTCTAGTGAAGATGTTTCTAGTAATGAATATGTAGATGAAGCATGATTTCCTTTAAATGCTGTAAAAATCTTGATTGGGTTATCGTATTTAAAGGCTTTTCAATTAATATTCATGCAAAGTTAATAGCTGATTATACAATTATATCTCTATGATTCCATCCACAGTTTTCCCGTCAGACATAGAGATGCTAGTGAGAGAGATTAGAGCTCTAAAAGAAGAGATCACTAAAATTAAGGAAGCTTTGAGAAGACATGGAATAGAGATAGATTAAACAGTAGTGGAATACATCAAACCTAGTGATGGTTAAGTGAGAAGCAACAGAAAGGTGACAATAGCTAGGTAGGAGAATAATCAACGCTAGGAATGGAAATTACTAAGTTTCTCCTTTAACGGATATTGTTTGTAATCAAATATTCAAATAGGTCAAATAAGATATAGTAGGAATCGCCGTTTAGTATATCAAATATAGTTAAACTCGCTGAACACTCCTAAGCGTAGAATTACGTATTCGGTAGTCGGAAGTTAAAGTTTCCGATTTAGTATGGGTTTGATGAATCTACCCATTTTATGTTTAATTATTTCACCATCTTCAACTATTTTTACTCCTCGTAGTATCGTGTATTTTATTCTTCCTTTAATTTTCATTCCATCGTATGGAGTAATCTTATGTTTACTATGTAGTTTTTCAGCTTTTATTTCATCTTCTTGAGCTGGGTCTACTATGATTAAATCTCCATCTGCTCCAACATTTATACACCCCTTCTTCGGATATATTCCGAATATCTTGGCTGGATTCTCAGAGAGTAGCAGAGGTATCTTCTCTATAGGTATTAGCCCTTTTAAAGCAGAATCCAACATTAATGGGAGTAAAGTTTCTACCCCTATAAATCCTGCTGCAGCTTCCCAGACATTACCTACAGTTTTTTCCTCATAAGTGTGTGGAGCATGGTCAGACCCAATAGTATCTATTATACCCTCTCTCAACCCACTCCATAGAGCTTTCTGGTCATCCTCATCCCTTAATGGAGGGTTTATCTTTACTAGGCTTCCAAACCTTCTATATGCTTTACGATCCAATAATAGATACTGGGGGCATGTTTCACAGTATGCTTTGATACTCCTCATTTTAGCTTCTTTGATTAATGAGACTGCCTCTATTGTGCTTGTATGGACTATGAGTGCTTTTCCACCTGTTTTTCTAGTTAGGGTGAGTATCCTTGAAACAGCTTCTTCTTCACATATGTTCGGTCTTGAGTCAGGGTAGGCTTCAGGATTATTCAATCCAGCCTTCTTAATCTTCTCAGTATAATATTCAACGAGACTATAGTTTTCTGCATGAAAAGCTAGGGTGAAACCATGAACTGCGCTTTTCTCTAATGCTTCAATCAAGGTTTTATCTAATGGAGGAGGAATGTTCCCCGTAGTAGGACCGAGGAATACTTTGAATCCTACAGCTCCTTCATTCCACATTTCTTCTATTTCATCTATATTTGAATTATGGAGTACTCCATATAGCCCAAAATCTACGTATGCTTTATCCTCTAGGAGCCTCCTCTTCTCTCTCAGTTTTCTAGATGAATCTACTGGTGGGATTGTATTAGGCATATCAAGTATAGTAGTTACTCCACCTACTGCTGCAGCAGCTGTTCCCGTCTCAAAATCTTCTTTATATGTTAATCCAGGTTCTCTCATATGTACATGCTCATCGACTACCCCTGGTAAGATAAGTAATCCTCTAGCATCTAATACTTCTACACCATTTCTTTGAAGGTCTCTACCTAAAGCTTCAATTACACCATTGATTATAAGTATATCAAGCTTCTGCAGCCCACTGGAAGTTACAACTACCCCATTCTTAACAAGTAGGTCGCCAGGCAACCATCACTCACCAATCAGCTAAGTATCTAAACCTTACCATCTAATCCATGTTTACAACATCTAATATATATCTTATATTCTGAATTGAAGATTCCTTATTTGAAAACTTCAACAAATACGGTGGAGCCACCATAGAATAATATATTTATCTCTGTCAAAAGGACTTGTTAATATGACTTCAACTAGAATAGGTGTGATCTTAGCAGGCGGAGAAGGTAGTAGGCTTAGACCATTAACATATTATTTTCAGAAATGTATGGTTCCCGTAGGCCCTAAACAGAAACCATTACTCGAATATGTTATACTTAATATGAAGAAAGCTCAGCTGAATGATATAATCATCCTAGTTGGGTATAAGGCTGAGCAGATCATAAACTATTTTGGAGAAGGTGGAAGACACGGTGTAACCATCAGATACGTATATGATATTCCAGAGCTGAGGG
Source organism: Candidatus Geocrenenecus arthurdayi (assembly GCA_023539395.1). Classification (GTDB taxonomy): domain Archaea; phylum Thermoproteota; class Nitrososphaeria_A; order Caldarchaeales; family Wolframiiraptoraceae; genus Geocrenenecus; species Geocrenenecus arthurdayi. The sequence continues at coordinate 11,442 of JAKCEX010000027.1, forward strand.
GAACAGGAGGATCACTACTGAACCTGTACAGGGGAGGATATCTCAAAGGTAAAGATACAGTCTTAATTCATTATGGTGATATACTTTCAAATATTAACTTAGTTGAACTAATCGAGAGGCATGAAGAAGGGAATGCTGATGCTACTATAGCATTATCTAGGAAATACGAGTTACCTGTTGGTGTAGCAGAAGTTGTAGATGATAGGGTAGTCTCCTTCATAGAAAAACCATCTATAGACCTATATGTAAGCATAGGGATACTCGTGATGAATTCCAAGATTATAGCAGAACTAGATAGATTAGCTTTAGAGAAAAACAACCTAGATATAATGTCGGACTTTATACCCTACTTAATTAAAACCGGAAAACTAGTTAAGCCATATCTTATAGATGCTTTCTGGTACGATGTAGGCTCAACAGAAAAATATGAAAAATTAACAAATGAACTAGTACAAAGATATCTAGCTGAATTAGAAGACTAACTCATTATATATTTATCTCTTCAAGTTGAAGAGAGATTCAAGCTTTAACGAAATACTAAAGAATAAATGATAAGCATACTCTCAGAGGTGATGTAGGAATTGATTAAACTATACAATAGAGACATTATCTCAGCATTAGATTTTGATAGAGAAACCATGGATTACTTATTCTATGAAGCAGAAAAGATTAGAGAAGAATTGAGTATGAAGAAGATTCTAGATTACTGTAAGGATAGGGTAATGGTAACAGTATTCCTTGAACCTAGCACAAGAACTAGGTTGAGCTTCCAATTCGCTATGACGAGGCTTGGAGGATTAGTCATAGATTTCGGGCTGGAGCAAGCTGCGAGTATAGCGAAAGGTGAAAGCTTTGAAGATACTATTAGAATGATTGATGGATACGACCCCGATATAATAGTTCTGAGACATAGAGAACCAGGTTCTGCAAGGAAGGCTGCTGAGATTGCTTCTACACCTGTAATCAATGCAGGTGATGGATGGAATGAGCATCCAACCCAAGCTTTACTCGACTTGTATACTATTTGGAGAGAGTTAAAAAGAATAGATGGTATAAACTTAGGTATTATGGGGGATCTAAAATATGGTAGAACTCCAAGTAGTCTAAGCTACGCTATCTCTAAGTATGATAACATCAAGATATACTATATCGCACCTAGAGAATTGCAGATACGTAGGGAAGTACTAGAGAAGATAGATAAATTAGTAGAATGGAAGATGGTTGAGAGAGTTGAAGAAGTTATAGAAGAATTAGATGTATTATATGTGACTAGACTTCAAAAGGAACGTTTCTCAGACCCCTCAGAATATGAAAGACTGAAAGGAAGCTACAAATTAACGGTAAATCTATTAAAGAAATTTAGGAAGATACCAATTATAATGCATCCTCTACCGAGGGTTGATGAATTATCCCAAAATGTTGATTCTCTCCCTCAAGCAAAATACTTTACACAAGCTGAGAATGGAGTCTATATTAGAGCAGCACTGGTAAAATCAATCCTAACTAAGTAAGGATGAAAGAAGATTTTATAAGGACTCATCATTAAGTCTAAAAATATGTAAAAGTTAAATTAATTGTTTACTAGGTAGATTTCTACGACATGCTTAATCGGTTAAGTGGGTTGTTCTATAGAAGAGAGAGGAAGGTCGTGGATTCTATTGAAGAATATATTAGGAAGATAGTGGAAACAGTAAAGTACCTCATGGATATCTCTAACTCTATAAAGAAAGGAAGACTCGGAGACATAGTTAAAATCTATAACAATATAGATACTCTAGAAACTGAAGCAGATAGCATGAGAAGGGTAATATCTGAGGAGCTTTGTAAGGGAACTTATTTTGCACATATTAGAGAAGACTTACTAAACCTAGTAGAAGAAATCGACAATATTGCAGATTATACTAAAGACTCAGTTAAACAGTTAGTAATAACTACACCAAGCTGGGACCTACTATACTTCACGTTCTCTATCCCAGAGATGGATAAATACATTCAATCATGTATTAAAGCATCTGAGAAACTACTTGAATCTTTTAGAATCTTCAAGGAGAACATGGAGAAAGCTAAACCAATACTTCAGGAAATTGAAGATATAGAAGAAGAAGCAGATGAATTGAAGACACTGATAATTAAGAGTATCTTTAGGGAAGCTGATAGATTTAAGGTGCTAGATGTAATACAAGTTAAGGAGATGATAGACATAATGGATAATATATGTGATTCGGCTGAAGATGCTTCTGACGTCTTGTTCCAGATTATTGCTCAAAGATACGGGTAAAGCGTCCAGTATTGTATAGTGGTGTAAAGAATATTGAGTTCATTCTTAACGTATGTGTTATGTTTTTTATCAAGCCTTCTTTTTAGTTGGAATAATAGTTCATTATTTATAAGTGGCTTGGTAACCTCAGGTATCACTAAGTTTAGATATTCTGTAATTTTTACAGCTATTTCTATGCTTGCTGGACTGATGCTTGAAGGATGGAAGATGAACCCCTACAAGCTGACTACATTTGACTCACTCATGATACCAGTCGTAGCTATCTTGGTAACTCTTTCCATATGTAGTGTGTTAGCAATCCCCGTAAGTATATCAAATATTTCCGTAGCATCTTTAATTGGAGCATCATTATCATTAAACACCCAGATAAACCAATCCTTTCTGAGTATAACATTCCTAGCATGGCTGCTAACACCTCTCATAGCAGTATATCTTACCCAAGCAATATACCTAGTATTAGTGAAGCTTTTCTCAATGATTAGAATAAACTCCATGTATCTCTTCACTAGACTCACTATATACTTGGCCACCTTTTATGGAGCATATACTATTTCAGCAAATAATCTAGGGTTCATGTTACTGATGCTTGCTGAGAATTCTATATCAATGTACCCGATAGTATTCTTGGGAGTCTTTATGGGTGCTTTCTTCTTCTCAGAAAAGATCTCGTACATAATTGGAGAAAGATTAGCAATATTAAGTCCAGTAAAGCTTTCTTCAAGTTTACTATCATCTTCTATACTTTTATGGATATTAACACAGATAAGTATACCTGCTGCTTTAACTCAAATAATGCTTGGAGGCTTGATAGGGGCTGCATTCTCTTCACCGATCTCTATAATTAACGTAAGATTACTTGGGAAGCTTCTAGGCTCGTGGATAGCCTCATTCCTACTTGGAATACTTTTCTCCTACATGCTAGGTGTCATGCTAAAATAGGATATCATCGACATAATGAAAAGTATATATTTACTTTGGTAAGGAAGATCCACAAGGATAGATGTAGAGATGCATGGGCTACATTTAATAATTGATATGTATGGATGTAGAGGAGACAGACTAGGAGATAAGAATCTCATTTCTCAAATTTTATTAGAGCTTCCTGACTTCTTAAAATTAACAAGGCTTTCCGAGCCTCTTGTAGAAGAATATGATAATCCAACTCCAGGTATATCTGGGTTCGTGATAATCGGTGAGAGCCACATAAGTATACATACATTCATAAAAGATAGGCTTGCAACAGTAGACATATATGCATGTAAAGAATTCAACGTAGATAATGCAGTCCAATACTTAACAGGCAAACTGAGCCCAAAGAAGATCCATAAATACGTTTTAAGGAGAGGAGATGAAGTAGCTGCTGAAGCATTGTAGACTTGGGCATCATGCATTCTCTTAAACTTTTTAAGATTCAAATATGAATGAACAGTAGAATGAGCCTACCAAGAATACATGAACTGATATCATTAAAAGGTAAGACTGCGATAGTTACAGGAGCGGCTTCAGGCATAGGTAGAGCAACCGCTTTAAGATTAGCAGAAGCAGGAGCTTCCCTCTACCTCCTAGACATTAATTATGAAGGATTGTCTAGAGTTAGGAATGAGGCTTTAGGTTATGGTGTGGAAATTGAATTATTCAAAGTAGACTTATCTAGGAAAGAAGAGATAGATGAGTTTTGGAGTTCAATCAAGGGAAGAGAACCCGATATACTAGTGAATAATGCTGGTGTTTACGTTTTCAAGGACTTCATAGATGTTGATGATGTTTTCCTCGAGAATATTATGAGGGTGAATCTATACTCAATGTTCTGGATGTGTCAGAATATGGTGAGGTCTAGAGATAAGAAGGGAGGCATAATAGTAAATGTTAGCTCTATCGAGAGCATACTACCATTTGCTAGAAACCTAGTTCACTACGACATAAGTAAGATAGGAGTCTTAGCATTGACTAGAGCCCTTGCCAGAGAGTATAGTAAGATAGGTTTTAGGATAAATGCGGTAGTCCCTGGAGGTATAGAAACGGAAAGTATTAAGAAGCTTAAGGAAAAAACTCTACTCAAATTAGAAATTAGTAGGATATTAACAGGTGTACAGTTTATGTCCAGGCTTCCTATGGGGAGATTCGGCCACCCCGACGAGGTGGCTAGAGTTATACTATTTCTCGTAAGTGAATTATCAAGCTATGTTACCGGAGCTATAGTAGTCGTAGACGGTGGATTCACATCAAGCTAGTAATCACGGGCTAGGAAGATTCAACCACTATATTTAAACCCTACAGTAACCTATTACGACTATAGAATGCATGAGCCTGTCAAGCCTACTAGAATCCTTAGAATAGACCCTTCAAACCCAAGAATAGATTATCTTATAGAAGCGGCTAGAGTTATCAAGTATGGCGGATTAGTAATCTTTCCTACCGAGACTGTATATGGTCTCGGTGCAGATGCAATGAATAATTTAGCTGTCAGGAAGATCTTTGAAGCTAAGGGTAGACCGCTAGATAACCCCCTCATAGTCCACATCTCAGACATAAACCAATTAAACATATTATCAGATAATGTGAAAGAAGAGGTTTACCAACTGGCTGAAAAATTCTGGCCAGGTCCATTAACAGTGGTTCTTTATAGATCGGAAAGAGTACCATATGAAGTGTGTGCAGGTTTAGAAACTGTAGCCGTTAGGATGCCTGCGCATCCAGTAGCTTTAAAGCTGATAGAACTTAGCGGAACACCCATAGCTGCTCCAAGCGCTAACCCTGCTGGTAAGCCATCACCTACGAGTGGAGAGCACGTTAAGAGAGACATGATGGGGAGAGTAGATGTAATCATAGATTCTGGAGAAACACTCTACGGTGTGGAATCAACTATAATCGATATTACCAGAGATCCTCCATTACTTCTTAGACCTGGAGCCCTCCCAATAGAAGAGATAGAGAAGACAATTAAGAAGAAGATAGTTATACCTGAGTTTGCTAGAGGATTGATTGAAGCTTCTGAAGCAATTGCTCCAGGTATGAAATATCGGCACTATGCGCCTTCCAAGCCTCTACAAGTTATCGAGTCTAGTGATTACAGCAACCTAGAGAGATACAGTCTAGGAGTATTCAAACATGTTAAGAGATTGATGGATAATGGATTAAAAGTTGTATTACTTGCTTCATCTGAGACTACTCAATATTATCATGAAGTCGAAATCTTAAGCCTAGGTTCGAGGAAGAATCTCTTTGAGGTAGCTAGGAACCTGTACAAAGCATTGAGAAAGATAGATGAGCTAGACATAGATATAGCGGTATCTGAAGGGTTTGAAGAGAAAGGGCTTGGTCTAACAATAATGAATAGATTAAGAAAAGCAAGTGGATACAATATCATAAGAATCTAATACTTCAATAGAGCTGAAATAGTTGAAGCAGACCTAAAACTATTCAACCCCTATCAAAGATTCCTGCATATTGGAAGAAGTCGAACTACACTAAGAAAGATCCTAGATGATAGATATTCCCAATAGCTATCTACATTTAAGAGCTGCTTAGCAATCTATCCTAGAAAATCTTAACATAATCTGCGTATGTGAGTAATGGTTCTAGATGGATTTTCATATCTAGAATCTCGATAAGCAATATTGAGAATCTTATAATTGGAGAGACAATATTGAGTTATCATATCAGCTTTTCGTAGAAGGATAAGTGATTAAATTGTTTTCTTCAAGAATTAGTTTAAGCTTATAGACTGCATCATGTACTTCTTTCTCGGTTTTTGCCCCGGTACAAACAAGTTTTCCACTTGCAAACATTAAGATAACTACTTTAGGCTCCATCATTCTAAAGATTAAGCCTGGGAATTGTTCTGGTTCATACATTGTATTTTCTAGCTTGTTTGCTGCTTGTTCTAAGTTGATAGTTCCATGTAAGTCTATTGATGCAACTATATTCTGGATCTCTATCTGTGGCTCTTGTTGAATTAGGAATCCCTCTTTCTTCAATAGCTTAATAACTGTCTGTACTGCTTTTATAGATTCCTGCTCACTCTTCGCACCTGTACATACCATTTTACCAGATGAAAAGATTAATGTCGCTGTCTTCGGTTTCTGCAATCTGAAGACAAGCCCTGGGAATTGGGCGGGCTTATACTCAACATCAGGGAATGTCTTCTGTATTTGTGCAAGGTCTAATCTCTGATTTATTGTTACGGACGCTACTACATTCTGGATCTCTATTGATGGTTCCGGTGCTTTAAAATGCGAAGACATTTTTATCTACCCTATTTAAGCTCCATATATAAATGCTTCCAGG
>JAKCEX010000077.1 GCA_023539395.1 Candidatus Geocrenenecus arthurdayi
TTAACCCTGAAGATATTATTGATTCTTTTACACCTGATTGTAAAACTCTAGTACACATTAAGACTTTCCTATTCATTCCAAAGCCTATCTTTGACTCTAACATACCTACTTCATCTACTCTTATTCTCTTAGCTAGTTTATCTTCAATTAATACGCCTTCTACATCTGTGAGTATGAGTAGTTTTTCAGCCCGTATAGACTCAGCTATCTTCGCAGCAGCTTGGTCAGCATCTACATTTAGTAATTCTCCTTCTTCTCCATACGCTATTGGTGCGATTACTGGTAGGTATCCTTGGTTGATAAGAACTGTGAGGAGTTCTGCTTCAACTTCTTTTATCATTCCTGTGTATCCTCCCGGTATGATCTTTCTTCTATTATTTTCATCTAGGATTATTATCTTCTTCTTTCTTTCTGCTTTAATGAATCCTGCATCCGCACCTGTTAATCCTATGGCTTTCACCCCCAGCCTGTTTAACTTAGCAACTATCTCCTTGTTTATCTTTCCAGCCATAACCATTACATAGACTTCAAGCTCTCTCTCATCTGTATACCTACTCCTTATACCCTGCGGTGAGACAACGAACCTCGGCTTTACACCTATTAATTCTTCATACCTTGTAACAACATCTCCACCACCATGAACAAAGATTATCTTCAGCCCCCTACACACTCTAGAAGCAATACTCTTCAATATGTTATCGATATTCTGTTCAAGCGCTCTTCCACCAGCTTTTACAACTATCAAAGACATCGCTTGAAGATAACTTGTTAACACTAGATATTAACTCTATTCTCAGTTTATTTACTTTCTTTAATCTATTAGTACGTTTCATTGATTCTCAGCCGTAGTCTTACTCGGCTAGGTAAGCCTGAAATACAACCAATATTGTAGGTTTCCCGATGGTTAGGGTTGGAGTAGTAGGTGCAAGCGGGTATACTGGAGGGGAGTTGCTGAGGATACTGTCGATTCATCCAGAAGTTGAAGTAACTATTGCTACTTCTAGAGAGTTTGCGGGGAGACCTGTATCATTCGTCCATGTAAACTTGAGGAGATACTATTCCAACCTTAAGTTTACAAATGTATCAATAGATGAATTAACTTCAAAATGTGACCTGGTCTTTATAAATACTCCTACAGGTGTTTCTCAGAGGATTACACCTAAGCTTCTAGAGAGTGGATTGAAGATCGTGGATCTTAGTCCAGATTTTAGGCTTAAGAATCCAAGAGATTATGAGGTTTGGTATGGGGTGAAGCATGAGGCTGTTGATCTTCTATCTAAAGCTGCTTACGGTCTACCTGAAATACATAGAGAGGAGATAAAGAATACTGACTTGGTTGCTTGCCCTGGATGTAATGCTACCGCATCTATACTTGCTTTGACACCTTTAGTTGAATCAAATATTATTGATCTTGAGCATATAGTAGTTGATGTCAAGGTAGGTAGTAGCGAGGCTGGACGTAAACCAAATCTAGGCTCCCATCATCCTGAGAGAGCAAATGTTATGAGACCATACAGTGTAGAAGGGCATAGACATGCTGCTGAGATAATACAAGAGCTAAGCTACTTCTCAAAAGAGAAAATAAACGTAATATTTGTTCCTCATGCTGTTGGAGCTGTAAGAGGAGCTCTCGCTACATGCCATACATGGTTAACTAGTCAGAACATTGACGATAATACTCTTAGGAGAATATATGCTAAGAGGTATAGTGGTGAGCCATTTGTAAGAATTGTCGGTGAAGGATTATTCAAGTATCCTGACCCAGTAAACGTTATAGGCTCAAATTATGCTGATGTTAAAGCTATAGTACACCAGGGTAGTGGAGTGGTATCTTTCTGTGCAATAGATAACCTTGTTAAGGGTGCAGCAGGTCAAGCCATCCAATGTATGAATATTATGCTGGGGATAGATGAGAAGAAGGGGATAGATACTCCACCATTAAGACCAATATAATAATAAGACTGCTGAATTAATCTAGCTTTTACTCTATATGTGACAGTTTTCATGCTTAGAGCCTGTCGATGAGTAATACTTCTCTCTAGCTTTTATTATCATGGTTTCCCGTTTATTCTCATATAATGGATAATTGTTGATCCTCCAAGTAGATGTTCTACTGTATATTCTCTGCTTTTTCCATGGAACATTTTCTACTTCTTGATTTTAGCTTTAATATAATGTGTAAGTATTTCTGGTACGTTTATCTTTGTTGCAGTCATGAATCCTTTGAATTCTGGGACTCCATTAACTTCATTAACTAGGTATCTTCCATCTTCTTGAAATACATCTACTGCTATGAATTCACCTCCGATTACTTCAGCTACTTTGTATGTTAATTCTTCAAGATCGCTATCTAATCTATAAGGTTCTGTTATCCCTCCTAATGCTACATTGCTTCTCCATTCTCTATTATCTGGTCTTCTTACCACTGCACCAATTATCTGGTTTGGTAGAGTTAGTACTCTTATATCCTTCCTGCTATCTTTGATATATTTCTGTATTATGTGGGTTTTCACACTCTGGCTTGGTAGCATCTCTCTATGTTCTACTATACTCTTCAGGACTTGAAGATCCTTTACTAACGTTACTAGTCTTCCCCAGCTTCCAATCGGAGGTTTATCTACTAGGGGGAAACCGATCTTTTCTCCTGCTTTCAAGACGGCTTCACTGCTAAATGCTATGTATGTTTCTGGGACTGATATGTTGAGAGCCTTAAGTTTAGAGAGAGTTAAGACTTTGTCTCCAGAGATCAGTATAGAGGAAGAATTATTCATTGTCTGGATGCCCATTGATTCTCTAATACATGCAGAGTAAACAGCTCTATACATTGAGATAGGTCTAATAAGTGTGAGGTCTACTTCTCCAGATATAGACCATGATAGTGGGTTTATTCTTAAGTTTGTGAGTGATAATTCTACATTATTGT
>JAKCEX010000028.1 GCA_023539395.1 Candidatus Geocrenenecus arthurdayi
GAAGTCGAGGCTGAATCACCATAGATACTACATTATTTACTTGAAAACTTAAGTTAGAAATCGAATATATCTAAGGTTTAATGGAAAAACTTAAGTAAACTTAAGGATACTTAACCTTGTAATGAGCTTGAAATGGTTTTCAGAGAGTTATGGTAGGCTTTCTAATTATATTGATGGCGAGTATGTTGAGGCTGATAGTGATAGATTCTTGGAGTCTTATGATCCAGGTCTAGGCAGGGTTATTGCTGAGGTCCCCATATCATCTAGGAGTGATGTTGACGTTGCTGTATCTTCTGCTCTTGAAGCATTTAGGAAATGGTCTCAGATACCCATTCTTGAGAGGATGAGGTATCTTGTGAGGTTGAGGATGCTCGTCGAGGAGAAGAGTGGGGAGCTGGCTTTGATGCTAGCTCAGAATGTTGGTAAGACGGTGAGGGAGGGCCGCGGCGAGGTTCAGAGAACTATAGAGGCTATAGATTCAGCTCTAGGCTTACCCCACCTATTCATGTCTGTGAGGAAGCTTGTTAATGTTGCTGGAGGAGAGCCTGAGATAGATATGGAGATGGTTAGAGAGCCTCTAGGAGTCTTCGCGATAATATCTCCATTCAACTTCCCAGTAATGATCCCCATGTGGTTTATACCTATGGCTGTTACGCTTGGAAACACGGTCATTGTTAAGCCGAGCGAGCTAGACCCAGTACCCATAACATACTTCATCAAACTATTCAAGGATGCAGGATACCCGGACGGGGTTGTCAACCTAGTTAATGGTGATGCATCTACAAGCCAGCACCTACTAGAGCATAGAGACGTAGTCGGGGTAGCATTTGTAGGTTCAAGCCCTGTAGCTGAGAAGATATACTCAGCAGCATGCTCTAAGGGTAAGAGAGCTTTATGCCAGGCGGGAGCGAAGAACCCAGTACTCCTAATGCCTGACGCTGTACCAGAGCCATCGGTAGAGAATATTGTTGCAGGATTCTTCGATATGGCTGGTCAGAGATGCCTCGCACCAGGCCTACTTATCACCGTGGGAGAAGCATACGACAGGTTCCTGGAAATGATTATCAGCAAGGTTAAAAGGATTAGGGTTGGATACCAGCTTCTAGAAACTACCGATACAGGCCCCCTAGCCTCCCTCAGGGGGAGGCAGAGAGTCGTAGGAATGATTGAGAAAGCATTAGAGCAGGGTGCGAGGATACTGCTAGATGGAAGGAACATCAAAGTCGATGAAAAATACAGTATGGGGTTCTACCTCGGTCCAACAATCCTAGACCAAGTATCCCCAGAGATGGAGATAGCTAGAGAAGAAGTATTCGGACCTGTAATGCCGATAGTTAGAGCGTCAAGCTTCGATGAAGCATTAGAGATAGCGAATAGCGGAGCATATGGGAATACTGGAACAATATATACTTCAAGCGGTAGGTATGCTAGAGAATTCGCTAGAAGGATGAATGCTGGAAACATAGCTGTAAACATGGCTGTAGCCCAGCCAAACCAATTCTTCCCATTCCCAGGTAGAAAGAAAAGCTTCTACGGAGTACTACATGGGCAGGTAGACGCTCTAGACTTCTTCACAGACAGAAAAGTAATAATGCAGAGATGGTGGTGAAGACTACTTAAATCAAAACCAAAACTACCTAACTCTTATCTCCTACATTATATAATTTCCATAAGCGTTTACTCTTCTAAACGACTATAAGTCTCAAGTGAATATAGGTTGCCTAATTTAATTCATGTTAAGTTCTAGGAGGAGCTCTTTTAATACTTTTGCTACATCAACTATATCTTTTACCTTAATGTTCTCCTCCGAAGAGTGAGCGTATTTTATCTCTCCTGGACCATATATTATGGATTCTATTCCTGCTTTATAGTATAATGCGTTAGCATCTGTTTCAGATTCGATTACTCTGTGTTTTGGTTCTATTCTCAAGACTCTTCTATGTACTTCAGTAAGCAGGTTTACGTACTTGGAGTTGGTTATGAATCCATCGCATCCATGTATTACCTCTAATCTTATTTCTGTATTCCTCCTAGTACTATATTCTTTTATTTCTTTTCTTAGGAAGTCGAGTATTTTTGAGTACCTAATTTTTGGATGAAAATGTATTAGGATGTCAGCTTTAACCTCCCAGGGAATAACCCAACCACTATATCCAGCTTCAATCCTACCTAAGTTAAGTATAGGCGACATAGGATAATCACTGCTGATTGAGAATTCTAGATTAATTTTATCTTCTAACTCTTTATAGAAATTAAGAAAGCTGATAACAGTATTTTCTGCTTCTTTACATGCACCATGACCGCTCCTACCATGGAATATTAGATTGAATTCTACGCATCCAGCATTTCCTACACAGATATCCATCGAGGTAGGCTCAAGGATTATGCAATCCTTGGCGTCTACACCTCTAATTAAGAGATCTGCTGCACCTCTCCCATACATTTCTTCATCTACAACGAATGCGAAGGTAACGTCAGGCTCGTACTTAGCTCTGGACAATTCTTCTAAAACTAGAAGCATTGATGTTAGCCCTCCCTTCATATCGCATGCTCCTCTACCATATACTCTATCATTTCTTACTATAGGTTTGTATGGTTCTTTCATATCTAGGGGTGGGATAGTGTCAAGATGACCGCATATGAGTAGTTTATCTCCTCTTCCAAGCTTCACTACTACATTTTGTCCAGTCTTATAGACTTCATCTAGAATAGGATTAAACCCGAGCCCATCTAGATACTCGTAGATGAAGTATGATAATTCTTCTTCTCTACCTGAAGGACTAGGTATAGATATTAGTTTTGATAAAAGATTGGAAGCTTTCTCATAGCTGGAGGGTTCTTCCAGCATTCATGACCCAGCCTAGAGACATTGTAGAGGAATAATATATATCTTGGTGATAATGGCACTATTTATAGAAGAAGGTGAAGTATATGATTAAAGGGGTTTCTAAGCTTTTAGTAGTAGTGTTGTTGGTAGTTATAATCTTAATCGGTGTGACTACATACTCACTAGTGTATTTGGTTGCTCCCATGCAGACACCTACAACAACTAAAGCTACCTTACTGGGTAAGCTAGTAGCTTTCGTATGGGAAGATTTCACAGTCCCAGAAGTATTTAACCCCCTAACTGAGAAATACCCAACTTTAACAATTGAAAACAGCATATTTACTTCCCAGCCTGAGATGCTTGCGAAACTTAAGGGAGGGTTCAAGGCAGATATTGTAAGCCCATGTATTGATTTTCTGCCTAGATTGATCGAGCAAGACTTACTTCAGCCCATCAACACCGCCAAACTTAGCAATTGGGAGAATTTATTTAAGAGTGTCAGAGAGTACCCTGAAATATGGAGAGGGGGGAAACTATACATGGTTCCGACAGCTTTCGGTATTCAAGCAGGAGTCACATATAGGAAAGATAAAGTCCCATCAATTACTAAATGGGTTGATGTTTTCAATCCTACATACAAGAATAGAGTATTGATATTAAATGATGCAAGAATAGGTATTGTAATGGCTGCATGGGCTCTTAACTATGGGGATCCATGGAACCTAACCAGTCAAGATCTTCAAAGAATTAAAGAATTCTACAGAGAGCATAGAGATGTAATCCTTAAGTTCTATGAGAGTGATATAGAAGCGAGAGAGCTGCTAGCTTCTGGAGATGCATGGATTATTGCTGGGAGCGGCCCAGCTCAATCTTATTGGCTGAAGTCTGAAGGAATAGAAGCAGAGTTCACTCTTCCTGAGGGTAAGGGTATAGGGTGGCTGTGCGGTTTAAGCATTCTAAAAACATCAGAAAACATAGATGCTGCACACCTTTACATAGACTATTTCATCTCTGAAGAACCACAATACTATTATGCTTATGAGTGGCTTTACGGTCCAGCTAACGAGCAAGCCTTCAAGAAAATTCCACAAGAGAAGATTGCAGAGAGCGGGATAGTAGGACCTGAAACATTAACTCAAGCCTTACCGTTGATTGATCCCCCCAATCTTGATGAATGGCTTCAAGTCTGGGAGGAAATAGTCGCGGGATAAGAATGAGCAGGATTTCACTTGAACTAGTAAACTTATACAAATATTATGGAAGAATTCTCGCACTCGAGGATATAAATCTAAAAGTTGAGAAAGGTGAGCTATTAACTATCTTGGGACCTAGTGGAAGCGGTAAGAGTACTCTACTAAAGATTATCGGCGGTTTTGAAGAACCTACAAGAGGTGAGGTATACATTAATGGTGAATTAATGAATGGTGTTCCACCCTATAGAAGACCTACAAGCATGGTCTTCCAAGACTTAGCATTGTTTCCCCACCTAAATGTATTCAACAATATTGCTTACGGGCTCAAGATTAGGAAAAAACCATTGAATGAGATAAGAAGTAAAGTGAGAGAAGTCGCTGAACTATTACATATAGAAGAACTTTTAGATAGGAAGGTAACTCAGTTAAGTGGAGGACAGCAGCAGAGAGTAGCCTTAGCACGTTCCCTCATAATTGAGCCTGAAATCCTCCTACTCGATGAGCCCCTAGGCCCCCTTGATGTAAAGCTTAGGAAAGAGATGCAACTGGAACTTCGTAGAATACAGAGGAAGCTAAATTCTACTTGGGTATACGTAACCCACGACCATGAAGAAGCAATAGTTATGTCTGATAGAGTCGCTATCCTAAATTCTGGGAACATAATCGATGTTGGAACGATCAGGGAGATATATGAGAGACCTAAGAATAGATTTGTTGCAGAGTTTCTAGGAGAAACGAACATAATTGAGTGCATAGTAGATTCTGTAGAAGATAATGTATTTACAGCATTCTGCGGAGACCTAAAGATAGAAGGGGAAGCATCTAGAAAACTAGAGAAAGGAGAAAAGATACAAGTAATGATTAGGCCTGAGAAGATTAAGATCATCCATCACCCTCCACCCGCTAACAAAAACACAGCCTCAGGGAAGATAGTAGAAATAATCTATAAAGGAGCTTATAGCGACTTAAAGATAGAAGTTGATGATTCCAAGATCTTCACCGTTAAAACTTTTGAACCTATCTACCAAGTAGGTGAGAAAGTATTCATCAAATGGGATAGTAGAGATGTGACAGTGATTAGTGGATGAATTTAAAGAAGATTGTGGGTAGGAAACTGTCTATCACTCTTCTATATTCTTTACCAGCGGTAGCATATCTCATTTTATTCTTCTATATTCCATTGATCACAATAATAATCTATAGTTTCTGGCATGGTGAACCCCTATACCGTATAACTAGAATCTTTACATTAGAAAACTATGTGAGATTCTTTACGGAAAAACTATCCCAGAACGTATTCATATTGACAAATCTAATCTCAATTGCAACCTTCTTGGTAATATTAATAGTAGCCTATCCTATAGCATATTTTCTCGCCAGGATGACATATGGGGACGTTGGTTTAAAGATCATCTTATTAATACTGATCCCTCTTGAAATGAATTATTTAATCAGGATATTTGCATGGAGAAACATATTGGGAGAGAATGGGTTACTGAATAACCTGCTTATGACTTTTGGATTAGTAGAACAGCCTATAACAATCTTCTTTCACAGCCTTTACGCTATAATCATTGTTGTTCTACATAATGCATTACCCTATGCAATTATCCCCCTCTATATAACTATAAGAAGCATCCCTGAAAGCCTATATCAAGCCGCAATGGACCTAGGCTCAAACAAGCTTAGCGTATTCTTTAGGGTAACCCTTCCACTCAGTATGCCTGGGATCGCTATTTCATTCTTATTTATCTATGTACCGATGATGGGGGAATTCGCAATCCCAGCTCTAGTAGGTGGAAAGACATATATGCTTGGAAACTTCATTGTTAGGCAGTATCTTACTATAGGTAACTGGCCATATGCTTCAGCATCTACTATGAGCTTAGTACTAGTAACTCTGATAGTTATGTTTATTGTTTTTAAGTTTCTAGGAGTCAGGAGGCTCTATGAATGAGCTTCATAAAGGTCTTCCTTAAAGTATTCACATCAATAACTATTCTACTGTTAATATATTTTCCAATAGCGCTAGTTATACTCTTCTCCTTAAACGATAGCATATACTTTATCTTCCCATTTAGGGGATTTACAGTGAAATGGTATTTGAAACTGCTTGAAGATCCCTCGTTCCTAAAGAGCATATTTAACTCTGTAGTTATTGCTCTAGCTGTATCCGCAGGGTCATTGTCTATCGGTATCCCCGCATCTTTCGCATTTGTAAGATTGAGACGGAATACGTTGTTTATCGGATTCATCATGATACCGTTTATCATCCCATGGCTTGTAATCGGAGTCGCATCATTAGTATTCTTCTACACTATCGGGATCCCATTATCTATCCTAACGGTTATACTCAGTCATATAGTTTATAGTATACCCCTCGTAGTATTAATTATAGCTGCCAGACTAATCAGCCTTAACCCAAATTATGAGAAAGCAAGCATGGATTTGGGAGCCAATCAAATTCAAACATTTATTAATATAACTTTTCCATTGATTTATCCATCTATAGCAGTCTCAGCGTTAATAACCTTCCTATGGTCTTTCGATAACTTCATAATAACATTCTTCACTATAGGCTCAGATATCACGTTTCCTATCTGGGTTTGGGGTTCGCTGAGACATCCAACAAATGTTCCAGTCATAACAGCTGCATCATCAATAGTTATAGTAGTCGGCTCATTAATCGTTTATTTAATGGAGACTTATAGAATCAGGAGAGGATTAGGAGTACCATTAATAATTTAAGCTTGTTTCCATTATTCTTAAAACATTCCACTGAAAACACTATAATAGCAGGCATACATCTTCATCCTTTACACCTACTCTATTAATGTGAAGGTCACACTTTATTGACAGCTTATTGTAAGAACCAGCTTCTAGAATTCTTTAATCTCAGTTATTCTTCTCTCCTCAAATATTACTGGTAGATTATGTTTTAATAATTCTCTAATGAATGGGTGAGGGTTGAGCTGCTCAGGGAAGAGTAGCCCCACATCTTTTAATTCCCTCTTAAGTAGTAAGGTGACTCCTATTGCTGCAGGTAAACCTACAAGGTAAGAGGTACCATTGAGACCACATCTATTATATGCCTCTCTGTGAGATACGTATGTAAAAATCTTCCCCGAAATAAGAGAGTTATCTTTTATGCCTTTTACTTCTACTTCAATACCAGCGTATCCAGGAACTTCTACTAAATCTAATGGTTGCGGGAGAACTTCAACAACTACATCGAAGGGAGATACTTGCACTCCTTTAACATTAATCTTCTCTCTTGATAATAGATTCATTTTCCATAAAGCTTTAATGACCTCCGCAGATATTCCATCATAATTATACCAGAAGGATATCTTCCTCACTTTCTTTGGGAGGAATACTGGAAGAGTCCAGACTTCTGGATGTTCTTTTAAATATATCTTCTTTGGACCGATTGGGCTTGGAAAAACGTATTCTTCGCAGATACTTAGAGGCTCAGCTTTCTTGAATACTCCATCTTCATAATATACGGCTGGAGCGATGCTAGACATCAGCAGTTCTTCTCTACTCCATAGTGGAGCGATGATAAACCTACTATCTTCAACTGTATCAGCATCTCTTATTATTACTTCATCTACTTCATCAAGCTTCTCCACTAAATACCTAGTAAAAATATTTGATAATCCAGGATCTTCACCTAAACCAAGTATTCCAGTTAATCTACTCTCTCTCCATTCGGAATCCCTCTTTAAGTGCGCTTCAATCATCTCCTTAAATCTGGAGCCACCTTCTATCCATAATTCTTCTCCGCCAGTTAAACTAATGTAATTACATCCATTCTTTAAGCAAGTATCTATTAATCCTAGATTTAAGGAGTAATGAGCGGCGTTAACTACGATATCCACTTCCTTCATCAATCTACTTAATTGGTCGAAATTTCTTGAATCCACTCTATATGTGGATATTTTCTCTCCTCCAAACTTTTCTTGGAGATGTTTCAGATTTCTATCAGATACATCTATAGCTACAATCTGGTCTACAAGCTTCTCAGAAATGAGGGTGGCTACAACTACATGTCCTACGCCACCCACCCCAATAACCATAACTTTCCTCGGCAAACAACACCATCTCCACCCAAGCCTATGAACTACTCTACTAACACATACATAAAAACTTTAACCATGAATATTCAATATAATCAATACTCTTATATTTGAACTTGTCTCAAGATTATTTGAGTTTTTCTTTCTTGTTTCTTTAATGAGTTTAGGAGAAGCTTAAAGATACATGTAGCCTTAGCAACAATAACGAATTTAAAGATGAGTTCCTTGAAAATAGGTCTTCATAGAGAATTTAGGGAGAAGTCATTCTGCTCCAAGTTTCTCTAATGTTTCTTTTGTAGGTTCTCCTGTTTCTTCATCCCAGCCTCTAAGCTTATAGTATTCGATGAGAGATTCTTTAAACTGGTTTATGTCAACAGTCTTCCCATCGGTCTTCCCACCTCTCAGAGGCTCATAGAACATTTTTGGAGGGAGTATATCATCTTCTCTCTTGAAGCCTTCTCTAACATTGAATATTCTAGAGATGTTCCAGATCCTCTCTCCGATTATTTTTAGCTCGTCCACTGTGTAGTCTCTTCCAAGAGCTGGTTTTAGGAGTTTAGCCATGTCTTCATAGCTTGAAAGCCAGAAGTCACAAATTACTAGAGACCACTTTATGCTATTCAGGTCTTGTAGCTCTTTTACAAGCTTGGCTTTACCTGTAAAGCTATATGGATCCATTTCTCCAAATGCATCATATGCTACCGCCCAAGCTCTAAGATGGCATGCACCTCTATCTGCCGTTGCATAGGCTAAAGCCATCCCATATGTTCCCCTAGGATCATATGCAGGTATCTCAGACCCCTTAACATCTAGCCTTTCTTTTAATGCTTCTCCACCAATCTTTTCAGCAGTCCTCCTCGTACCCTCAGCCAGCAAACTCCCAAACCCTCTCCTATATGCTATCATCTTGCTTAGCCCGATTACGAATTCTGGGCTACTCCAAGAAGGCTTCAATCCATTAAGTTCCTTCTCTGTTATCAATCCTTTCTCATATAGTTTAACTGTAAAGCCTATTGTAGCTCCAAGCGATATCGTATCCATACCAAGGTCTGTAGCAATTTCAGCTGCTTCAGCAACTTCTCTAAGACTCTTTATACCAGTGTTAGAGCCGATCATGGCTAATGTTTCATACTCTGGAGACTTAACCAGTCTAGAATTGAATTTCAGTATCCTCTTACATGCAAGTGGGCAGTATGGGCATGCATATTTCTTAGCTGTAGCTTCTTTAACTCTATCTGTATTTATCTTATCATGGTGTTCGAATGCTCCTGAGGTAAAGCCATACGTTGGGAGGACGCCGGTATTATGCGATAAATCAACTATTAAGGGTGTACCATCAGTCTGAGCCCACAAATTCTCAGAAGTCTTCACTCTATTCCTTGTTAACTCAACGACGACCTTCCTAAATCCATCGGGATCGTATAGTTTGACTTCGCCTTTAATATTCTTTATAGCCAGGGCTTTCAGATTCTTAGATCCGAATACTGCACCAGCACCCCCTCTTCCATGAACCCAGAGCCCGCTATCAACAACAGATGCAAATCTAACGAGGTTCTCACCAGCTGGACCGATAGCTAGGACGCTTGCATTCTCATCTCCTAGCTCTTCTTTAATATGTTTGGATGTCTCCAGGGTTCCTAGACCCCATAGCTTCCCGGCATCATGGAATTCAGCACCTTTCTCCGTAACCTCAACATAGACAGGCTTCTCAGCTCTACCTTCAACTATCAATAAATCGTATCCAGCATACTTCATCCTTACACCAAAGTACGACCCACTATAACTATCACAAACAGTGTATGATAGAGGTGACTTGGTTATAATTGGGTATCTTCCAGAGAGGGGCGCAATAGTGCCAGTGAGCGGACCAGTAGAAACAATTATCTTGTTCTCAGGGCTTAAAGGATCAATCTTGGGAGGGACTTCTTCAAGTAGATATCTTATACCCAGCCCTCTACCCCCAATATATCTCTCGATGAAGTCTCTCCTAGTCTCCTCTATCCTGAAACTATTAGTTGTAAGGTTAACTCTAAGAACCCTACCAGTATAGCAGAATAGATTTTCACTCATATAATATGTTTTAGGATCTATGGTTTATAAATTTTTCCAGTATTATCTAGGTTTTGTAAATGTACTCTCCGATACCTACACTCTTATAATGCTTTATGCTCACCCTTAATGAGCCTGAAATAGTATGCTAAGCCATATGTTAACATTCTCTTTTAAAGGCATTCATCTTCATCGTTTAGTAAGCTGAGACTTCATAAACTTGAATCTAGACCAATCTACTAACGTAAGTATCTATGGATGTGTATCTATAGTGGGAGATGTATAGTGGAGTAGAATGAATTTAGTAGGAGTCTTCGGGAAACATCTAAGTGTAGATGAATTTAGAGTTTCAAGATCTCCTGAAGCCTACCAGATTATCTCTATTCTCTCCCCAATTACTATACCTTTGTTTTTTAGGTTCTGCATGAACTTCTCTGCTGGAATGCAGGCTTCAGGAGGCTTTACACCATTGAATCTTATCTCTTCTCTTGCCATCATTTGAGCTGCAATAGAAGCTGGAACACCTGTGAGGTAGCTTGAAGCTGATGCTTTCAATTCTTTCCTTGAAGTTGATAAAGCATACATTGTATAGGTAATGTCTCTTTCGTCTTTCCTACCTATCGTCTTCGTTAGTATGCATGCAGCATCATCAATTTCATCGGTGAATGGATCTAACATGCAATTCCTTAAGATATGTATTGTGAAGTCTTTAGTGGAGATTTCTGAATTGTTTATAGTTATCTTTCTATCTGAGAAGAATCCGAGCTTCTTGAGGGTTTCAACCATATTGAAGTCATAGTTTATCTTGAAGTCTACATATCTTAATCCCTTCTTAATGTAGCTAGGGATTGTTGCAAGTTCCGAGTGTAGACTAAATGCTACTTTTATTCTTCCAACTGGTTGTGGAAATTCGAATTCTTCTATTCCACTAAGTGGTGGTACTTCCTCGTATCTTCCATCTCTGAAAATGATTGCATTCTTTGTCCATTCATCCATCATAGTTTTTACTGAAAACTTAAAAACAGGCTTATCCAGAGGCTTCAAGTCCCTATCTCCATCCCTAATCAAGATCGAGTTTACTTCATCTAACTTGTCTGAAGTATATTTTGCCATCACATTACTAATGCCTGGATCTTCTCCACATCCAATCAATATTGATGCTCCAGCTTCTCTAGCTTCTCCATCAAGTTCAAGCTGCTTTAAAGTCATGTAGTATAACCCACCTAAATCGATCAGTTTAGCTCTTGCTTTTATTGCTGCCTTCGTTACTTCTAGATTATGCTCAAACCATGTTGAATTAATGGTTACATCGTATTTCTTCATCTCTTCCGTAAGGGTGTCTACCCTCCTAACATCTATATACTTAAACGATAATCTACCATCGTTAATTGATTGAATCAATCTTACGGCTCTATCTCTATCTATCTCGCCTATCACGACTTGTTCTACTTTACTATTTGAAAGTAGGTCTCTAACTATTACTGAACCTATAGCTCCTGCGCCTCCTAATACTAGAAAATTCATATCCATACCTCTACTGTTTAGATTTATGATTGAACAGGTATTATAAGACTTGAATTCTTTTTCCACCCTACTTCAACCGTGGCTCCAGGTGGATAGATTTTGCCTAAGTTCTCCTCTCCATGTTTATGAACGATGAATGTAATCCCCTGGATATCTACTCTATACTCTATGTATGAGCCTTTGAATATAGCAGCCTGTACTATGCCCTTAAATAAGTTATCTACACCATCTATTTTCTCATCGATCTCTACATTTTCAGGTCTAATCATAACTGCAACTTTACCTTTTGCTGACTGTTCAGAACAGTAGATTACTCCTAAACTTGTATCTACTATACCGTTCTCCTTAATTTCACCTTCAATAAGATTTACTGCTTCGCCTATGAAGGAAGCGACAAATGTATTTGATGGCTTATAGTAGACTTCAAGTGGTGCTCCTACCTGCTGTATTCTACCATCTTTCATTATAGCTATCCTATCAGACATGGTCATTGCTTCCGTCTGGTCATGTGTAACATATATGAATGTTGTCTTAACTCTCTTCTGGATATTCTTCAACTCAACCATCATATGCTGCCTAATCTTTAAGTCTAAAGCACCTAAAGGTTCATCGAGAAGTAGCACCTCAGGGTTTATAACCAGTGCACGTGCAAGAGCAACACGTTGCTGCTGACCACCACTAAGTTGATTTATCCTCCTATTTTCTAGTCCCTCAAGCTTTACTATCTCCAATATCCTTTTTACCTCTCGCTTAATTTCTTCTCTTGGAAGCTTTCTCATCTTTAAACCGAAAGCTATATTCTCGAAGACGTTCATATGTGGGAATAATGCAAGATGCTGGAAGACCATTCCAATGTTTCTCTTATATGTAGGTATATCAGTAACGTCTTTACCATACAGTTTAACTATACCTTCATCTGGTTCTTCTAGCCCCGCGATTATCCTCAAGGTTGTCGTCTTACCGCATCCCGAGGGACCTAGAAGAGAGAAGAATTCATTCTCTCTAATCTTTAAGTTGACGTGGTCTACTGCTACCACGCTTCCAAATCTTTTAACAACATTCTCTAATTCTACGGAGTATACCTCACTCATCTTCCCATCCTTCTCTCGGCTCTTAATCTAAATATTGCAAACAGGAAAGATATAGATAGTGCAAAAGATGATAGTGAGTTCAGTTCTGGTGAAACCCCTCCTCTAGCTGCGTAAGACCATATCACTAAGGGGAGGGTCTTAAAACCTGGCCCTGTGGTGAATAATGTTTTGATTAGGTCATCGAAGCTTAATGTAAAAGCTAGGAGGCCTGCTGCAAGTATTGCTGGATAGAGTGTTGGTAAAGTTATTCTAAAGAATGTTTGTAGCTCGTTGGCTCCTAGTGTTCTAGCTGCTTCTTCAATCGATTTATCGTATCCAACCATTCTCGCCCGCATCACTACTGTAACAAATGATATATCAAATGCTATATGCCCGATTATGACGGTTACTGGTCCGAGAGGTATATTTAGGAAGATATACATCATCATTAATGATAGAGCTTCAGCTATCTCTGGGATGATTATCGGGATCAGTATAAAGCTTTCCAATATAGTTTTCCCAGTGAAGCTATACCTTGTCACCGCCATCGCCATCATTAACCCTAAGATTAGAGAGATTATCGTCACTACTGCTCCAACCCAGAAGGAGTTATATAGAGCTCTCCAAACCTCTGGGTTTGCAATAACTTTCTCATACCATTTCAAAGAGAAATTGGTAAAGACTGCTAGAGACTTAGATTCATTGAATGAGAAGATCACCATCGCGATTATCGGAGAGTAGAGGAATAGAAAAACCATGACCGTAAAGATTTTAAGAAATGATCTTATAACCTTCATTATATTGCTAGCCCCCTCTCACCAACCCCTCTTATATAGATTATTACCAAGGATAGAATGAATGCTATGAAGAGCATTGAGAGAGCTGAGCCTACCCACCAATGCCTCGCACCCATGAAGATCTCATATATTATGTTGCCTACCATGTAGTTGCTGGGTCCACCTACAAGTTCAGGTATAACGAATTCACCTACTGAGGGTATGAAGACTAGGAGAAAACCAGCCATTATCCCAGGCATGCTTAAGGGTAGAGTTACTTTTAAGAATGTTCTAACTGGGCCTGCACCAAGAGTAGATGCAGCTTCCAGTAGGGTCTTGTCGAGTTTCTCAAGATTAGCATATAGTGGTAGCACCATCATCACTAGGTAATTATAAACCATTACTAGGATAACTGCAACATCTGTATACATTATCTTAATCGGTGAATCGATTATTGCCAGCGAGAGCAATATTGTATTAAAGAAGCTTCTCTCATCAAGTAAACCCATCATTGCATATGTTCTTATCAGGAAGCTAACCCAGAAAGGTATAATGAATAGTATGATGTACACGTCTTTATATTTCTTAACTTTGAAAGAGATGTAGTAAGCTACTGGATATCCTAATAGTAAGCATAATAATACGTTGATGCCTGCAAAGTAGAGTGAACGAAGAAATATCCCCGAAGCTCCCGTCCAACTTAATACTCTTGAATAATGTACCAGTGAGGGTGTAAACGTTATCTCACGATAAATATTAATCATATCGAAGCTGTATAGACCAACTATTAAGAAAGGTGCATAAAACCAGACTGCTAGAAATATTAGTGGTGGAGTAAGAAGTAAAGCTACCTTAACACTTACATTCTTCCTGACGTACTTTAGGAGTACGTCCATTAAGCCCATTTATTAGTCTCCTCTAAGTAAAGAAGTAAAACTTTACGCAGCCATTAGTTCAAGCCAGTATTCTGCTCTCTTCGCTCTCTCCTCAGGCGTAAGCGGTCTCGCCCAGTAAAGCTTACCTAGTAATTCCTCAGGAGTAAATATTACTGGGTCGCTGCGTATTTCTTCAGGTACATAGTCTCTGCCAGCTGGGAACGGGTATTTAACAGTTATAGTACAGATAGCTGAAACGATTGGGTCGAGTATGAAGTTTATGAATGCATGGGCTGCCTCAATGTTCTTTGCACCTTTAGGGATCACGAAGTTGTCAGCCCAAGCTAGAGCTCCTTCCTTGGGAACAGTATAAGAAATATGTTCAAGCTTCTTACTTATCGTTATCTCTCTTTCATCAGATGCATACATCAAACCAGCTATATCCCCATTATATGCATGACTGATCAGAAATCTCCCAGCTTCGAGCCCCGCCATATATTCTTCCGTTGAAGCATAACCCGCTAGGTATGGCTTCTGCTTCTTCAATAATTCTATAGCTTCCCTGAGGTCTTCATCTTTAGTACTATTTGGGTCTCTTCCAAGATATATCAGGGCTGCTCCATATGTTTCAACCGAATCTGTATGCATCGTTATCTTCCCTTTATACTTCCCAAGATGGCGGTCAACCTCGAAAACATCAGCCCATGCTGTAACTTCTGGTGAGACTTCTTCATTATTCCATCCTAGCCCTGTCGTTCCATAACTGTATATTACGCTATACTTGTTTCCGGGATCATAACGTGGATTCTTAAATCTATCAGGCACGTACTTAAAGTTCGGTATCTTCTTTAAGTCTATAGGTTCTAATACGCCTAGATTCGCTAACTCTTGTAAGGGTGAGTCGGATACTACTGCTAAATCGTATCCGCTTGTACCTGTTTGGAGTTTAGCAACTACTTCATCTACAGATTCAAATGTATCATAAACTATTTGTACACCGTTCTCTTTAGCCCACCAATCAACTATGTTCCGATTGATATAGTATGTCCAGTTGTAGATGTTTAGGTTTGGTTCAAGTTTAGGAGCTGCTACACCTAATTGCTTAGAGAGTTCTACGACTTCTTTCTTAAGAGATTCCATCTCACCTTGACGTGAAATATATCCTCCAACTCCTCCAATCGCTAATCCTAATACTCCAGCTGCAGCAACCTTAAAAACATCTCTTCTATTAACCATCAAATAGTACTTTGAGTTAGAAGTATATATAGTTTTATACTGTATATACTTATCTAACTGTAAGAAACGGTTCACGTAGAATCCTAGAGATAACAGTTGAGTTCCCTATATAGTTAATAGTTATAGTGTAAGATAAAACAAGCCGTTTTAGAGAATACACCAATGAACTCTTTGAGGCTTTTGAGTAGATAAATGATCTAGCCAGCGATAGATTAGACGGCTTCAACCATTTCTAGAGGTTGTTCAACACCTTTAACTATCGGTGCAACTTCTTTGAATGCTTCTAGATGTTTCTCAATATCTTCTGGAGTATGTTGGACGGAGATAGTCCATTGCTCATCTGGACCTGTGGCCGCAGGGATAATACCTCTATTCAGCATAGAGATGAAGTATCCAAACCATTTCCCGAAATCACATTTAAGTAGTTCACGATAGTTTCTAACATGTTCTTGGTCTGTGAAGAGTACTGCTCCACTTATACCTATAGTGCTTACTAATGCTTTTATCTTATAATCTTCTATAATATCTCTATATCCTTTAGCGAGCTGCTCACCTAACTTAGCGGCTTTCTCCATCGCATCTCTAGTAAGTATCTTTTCTAATGTAATTATTCCAGCTTTAACTGATAATGGGTTCGCATTAAATGTTCCAGCATGGGAAACTTTACCTGGTCCGAATAGCTCCATGATCTCTTTCCTACCACCTATAGCAGATAATGGTATTCCTCCACCTATTGCTTTACCTAAAGCTTTCAAGTCAGGTTTAACACCATACCTTTCCTCTGCTCCACCAAACCATTTACCACAAGTTTTTACTTCATCAAATATAAGGACTGAGTTGTATTCATCACATAACTTCCTAAGTGTTTTAAGAAACTCTGGATCAGGCTCTATAACACCCATATTCATGGCTACAGGCTCAAGTATGACTCCAGCAATCTCATCTCCATATTTTTCGAAGAGCCTATCTACAGATTCTACATCATTGAACTGTGCTACTACCGTATACTTAGAGACTTCTGGTGATAGCCCTGGTGAGGCAGGGACAGGTATAGGGTGTTTAATATGCCCGGTTTTCGAGAGGTGGGGCTTAACACTTACAAGTAGATTATCATTGCTTCCATGATAGCATCCTTCAAACTTCATAATCTTGCTTCTCCCCGTGTATGCTCGAGCCAATCTAACAGCGTACATAGTAACCTCCATGCCTGTTGAGTTGAATCTAACCATATCTAGTTTAAACCTCCCACATATTATCTTAGCAAGCATGATAGATTCGCTAGATTCATGCCCAAAGATTGTACCTTCCTCTAAGTTCTTTTTCAATTCTTCAACAAGTATAGGGTGGGAGTGCCCTGCAACTAGTGCTCCGAAAGCCATGTTGAAATCTATATACTCGTTTCCATCGACATCCCATATCCTCGACCCTTTAGCTTTTCTTACAAAGATGGGAAATGGATCATGAACTCTATAATTACTATGAACACCGAAGGGTGCGAGACGCTTATTCTCCTCAAAAAGCTTACATGAACCAGGAGCACGCTTCATAAACTTTTCATACTCTGTAGAAAAAGACACTATCTCACCTCCCCACTAACTCGAACTCATGCATATATTAATTTTTTCGTTATATATTAACAATAGTCTTTTAGCTTCACTGTAACATTTTTCTTTAAAATTCTAATGACCATTCCTCTTTGTTAATTTATTCATTCACAATTTTTCTTGGCAGTTGATCATTCTGATATATTAAATTCTAGTATTCTACAATCATGATCATCTCTAGATTATGGCCTCTATTGCCAGTTATACCATTTTTCTAGGTTTTAAGGAATTAATGCAGCCATTATTGCTGCTTCTGTCCATAGTCTATTCTCTGCTTG
>JAKCEX010000029.1 GCA_023539395.1 Candidatus Geocrenenecus arthurdayi
CTATACCAGTATCTATTGGATGTCTAGAATCTACAACATCCACTAAACCAACATATACACCAATCAATACTAAGAATCCACCAAACACGATATACGCATACTCTTAGATGGATAAATTCTTTATACCCTTGCCTGAAAGTGGAGTATACGAACTATCAAATAGACTATGATAGTGCTGGAGATATAAATGTGAGCTGGAGGATTCTATCGAGTATTATAGCTAGACATCAATAGATGAATACTCCACTTTAAACAAGTATTTAGAAGAAGTGGGACCGTAGATGAGGTTAAGGAAGAACCTATAGAACAGTTTAGTACTGAGTCTCCAGAACATGCCTCACAGCCATATGGATGCGAGTACTGTGGCTTGAAGGATAGGGAGAGATAAACCCTACATTGAGGTTCAATCTTTCTACATGTTAAGGATAGGGGCTTAAGGCTCTAGCAGTTATAGACTATGTGTATAGTAAGTGTAGTGAGGGTCTAAGGGATAATATAAGTATTGTCCTCCCAGGAAGAGCCAATAGATGGACCCCATTCTTATATTTAACCAACCTTATAAACTGCTCATCTTAGAGATAATGTTGAGAGTATGCCACCTGTTAGTTTATTCGTGACCCCGCTTGGCGTTATCTCTATAGGGGATGATGGAAAAATAATTGCTCATAGAATCTTTAAAGATATAGATGATGCTGTCTCAAAATACTCTAGGACTATTAAAGGGGAAATGATAGAAGATGTAAGAGAGATCATTGATGAGCTTTCTTCTAAGGGTTTCAGAGAATTCTCAATTGATCCTCCACAAATAATTAGCAGTCTTTCATTAAATTATCCTGAATACAAGTTTTCAGAATCATCGGCCCCCATCGATATTGAGAGCTTACTAGTTGATAATGGTCTAGTTGGAAGCATCGAAGAGTATAGGGATAGATTGAGGAAGGTAACTGATGCTGTCTTAACGATCCAATTAAAGGAGGCTGTAGCTAGGAGAGACATGATGATAGTATATGCAGTTCACGTCTTAGAAGATTTAGATAAGCAGATAAACATGTTCTATACTAGGTGTAGAGAATGGTATAGTCTACATTTTCCAGAGCTTGCAGATGTATTAGAAGAGCCTGAAGAATACATGAAGATAGTAGCTGAAATCGGAGCTAGGAGTAAATTCAGCCTAGAGAGTTTATCAAGACTAGTCGGGGAGAAGAAAGCTAAAGCAATAATGGAGAAGGCTTCAAAATCTATTGGAGCAGAAATAAGCCCTGAAGATGAAGAACAGCTCAAGAGGGTTGCAAGAGAAGGTCTCAAACTGGTAGAAATGAAACATCAACAAGAAGCATATATCAGAGAGCTTATGAATTCTGAGGCACCAAACCTCTCCGCAGTAGCTGGCGCAATACTAGGAGCTAAACTCATATCACTTGCAGGAGGACTAGAAAAACTCGCTAAACTCCCAGCCAGCACAATCCAAGTTCTTGGAGCAGAAAAAGCTCTATTCAGATTCTTCAGGACAGGTAAAGGCGCTCCAAAACATGGAGTTATCTTTCAGCATCCATATATTCATGGCTCTCCTAAGTGGCAGAGAGGTAAGATTGCGAGGCTTCTAGCTACAAAGATAGCTATTGCTGCTAGGATTGATTACTTCTCTAGGGAAGATAGGAGTGCAGAGTTGAGGAAGACCCTAGAAGAGAGACTAGCTGAGATCAAGAAGAAGTATGCTCAACCACCTGCTAAGAAGATTAAACCTATGGCTAAACCAGTGAGGAAAGCTAGAGAAGGAAAGAAACGTAAATGAGACTCTGAATAGAAGGCAAGATTAGTAGAGGTAACGTCAAACTTTTTATCTTGATTCTGAGAGTATCTAGCTGGTAGAGATGGTAGTTGTTAAACCTCATGAGAAATTCTATGGAGTTTATTGGGTTATAACTGATGAAGGAGAAAAAATACTTGCAACAAAGAATCTTGCTCCTGGAGTTCAAGTCTATGGAGAGAGATTATTCAAAGTTGGTGGAGAAGAGTATAGAGCGTGGAGCCCATACCGTAGTAAGCTTTCTGCAGCTATATGGAATAAGATTAAGCAGATATATGTTACAGAGGGCTTCAGAGTCCTTTACTTAGGATGCGCAACTGGGACTACTGCAAGCCATGTCTCCGACATTATAGGTAGTGGGGGGATACTTTATGGTGTAGATTTTGCTCCAAGAGTTATGATACAGTTTAAGCAGAATGTTGTCCAACATAGAAAAAATGTTATCCCGATCTTTGCAGATGCACGTAAACCTAAAGAATATGCACATATAGTTGGGAAAGTCGATTTAATATACTGTGATGTCGCTCAACCAGAACAAGCAAAGATTCTTGTTGATAACGCTATCTTAACACTGAAAAATGGAGGTCACGGAATGATAGCTATAAAAGCTAGAAGTATTGATAGTGTTGAGGAGCCTGAGCTAGTCTATAAGAGAGAGATAAGAATACTTGAAGAAAACTCATTCAAGATACTCGAAGTAGTTAATCTCGAACCATATGAGAAAGACCACGTTATGATAAGTGTACAATATTAGAGCTACCAAAAAATAAGGAGAAGTAACTTGTAACCTAAATAACGCTTTATTCTTTGGCTCCGTAGTAACAGTATCGGTAAGCTTCCTATGTGATGGTTCCTACTACACCTCTCTTAATGTCCATGTACTATTAACTGTAGAAATATTAAGAAGTGGATATTAGGTTGCGATGCTTCATGAATTCTTCTACTTAGACTGTAGGTATTTGTGGATTGATTCAGCAGCTTTCTTACCATCTGCAAATGCTTCTATAGCAGTCGCAGGCCCTCTTACAGCATCTCCACCTGCAAATACACCTAGTCTAGTCGTAGCCATATTCTCATCTACCTTGATTGTACCCCATTTTGTTAATTCTATACCATCTTCAGGTTTGATAAAATCTAGCTCTGGGTCTTGCCCAATAGCAAGTATTACGTAGTCTACTTCTTCTATGAATTCTGATCCTGGTATAGGTTCTGGTCTCCTCCTACCATCTGGTCCAGGCTCACCAAGCTTCATTCTTATACACTTCATCTTCTTTACTACTCCATCCTCTCCTATGAATTCTATTGGTGTAGCAAGGAATACTATCTCAACCCCTTCTTCTTCCGTATCATCTACCTGTTCAGGGTCTGCAGGCATCTCTTCTCTACTCCTCCTATACATTATCTTTACTTGTGAAGCACCTAACCTTAACGATGTTCTAGCTGCATCCATTGCTACGTCTCCTCCACCGATTACCCAGACTTTCCCAGAGATCTTCTTAACCTCTCCATTCTTCACTTTGTATAAGAATGGTAAAGCTTGAATGACTCCTTGAAGATTCTCTCCTGGGATACCCATTTTCTTAGGTTTGTTGGCTCCAACGCCGATAAATACTGCATCATATTCTCTTGCTAGGTCGGATATTGTTATATCTCTACCTACTTTCTTCCCAAGCTCAAATCTTACACCTAACTTCTTCAGGATGCTAACTTCATCTTCCACAATATGTGAGGGGAGCCTAAACTCTGGAATGGAAAGCCTAAGCATTCCACCAATCTTGTCAGCTGCATCATAGACTGTTACTGAGTAACCGTTCAACGCTAAATGATACGCTGCATTTAATCCTGCTGGGCCCGACCCTACTATAGCTACTCTCTTACCCGTTGATGGCTTAAGCGCAAGCTGGATGCTACTCTTATCAGCGTAATCTGCAATAACTCTATGCGAGTACCTTATAGCAAGAGGCTCCATACCTATCTCGTTCATAATACATGCATTTTCACAGAATCTCACGCATATCCTACCGGTTGTTCCAAGGCAGGGGTAGTAAGAGAGGGATAGTTTGTAGGCTGCATCGATCTTGCCTTGAGCGATCAATCTGAACGCAGCGGGGATACCGAAGTGTATTGGGCATGCTTCAACACATCTAGGATTCTTGCACGTTAGACACCTCTGAGCTTCTCTAATGCCCTCATCTAAGGTGTAGCCCCTCCTAACTTCTTGGAAGCCAGTCTTTCTAACCTGAGGTGGGAGAGCACTCATAGGCGTTCTTGGATTGAACTTGCTAGCTATAGGGTTCCCAGATTCTTCAAGCAGCTGCCTCAATGCGTATACTATCTTCTTCCTCTTATCTCTCGATTGCTCTCTCTCTACTAGTAGTCTCACGAATGCTTCAAGAATCCTATCATCCATCATCTTCAGGTCTTGGTCCAGCTTAAAACCAGCTTCTTTCAGTATACTTGAGACAAGATCATATTCTTGAAGAGTAAGTAGATTTCCAAGCTTGGAGATCTGAGCCAAGATAGGAGACCTCCTCGGCGGTAAGTAGTTTGCTAACCTATAATTTGAGTCTATTCCATATATGCCTGCTAATGAATTAAGGATATAGCTAAATAATAGCTTCAACTTAGAGTTTCATTGAATAGGGAAAAAAGGATATATTTTGTTAGAAAATTGTATTAAAGGATCTTGAGTGTTGGGAAATGTTCACACTTATTGAGTTGGAAGAGGTTATAGGCATACCACCTAGAGATTTTACTAAACCTCTTAGAGAAGCTGCTATTGATAGGCTTAGAAACTTGTATGAGGGGACTGTTATGGAAGATGTAGGATATGTTGTAATGGTAATCGATGTAGATGTGGAGCCCGTTGGGATTCTCCTCCCACGAGATGGCTCAGTCTATCATAAAGCTAGAGCAAGATTACTCGTCTTTTCTCCTAGGATACAAGAAGTAGGTGAGGGAGAAATAGTTGAGATTACAGAGTTTGGTGCATTCATTAGAGTTGGACCAATGGATGCACTACTACACATCTCTCAGATCATGGATGACTACTTATCTTATGATGAGAGGCATTCTGTACTGCTAGGAAAGAAGACTGGGAAGAAGCTAGAAGTAGGAGATGATGTTAGGTTTAGAATAGTTGCAGTCTCTATATCTCCAGGTAAATCTGGAAAGATTAGTGTTACGACACGTCAGCCATACCTTGGTAAGATTCAATGGATTAAGGAAAGTTTGGAACAAATGAAACCAAAAACTATAGTAGAGGAAGGGTAGAAAGATGCCTGGGTCTAAAGAGAAAGCATGCATGAACTGTAGGAGGATAACTACTGGTAATGAATGTGATAACTGTGGGTCAACAAACTTAACAACAAACTATTCAGGGCTGATTATAATTATAGATCCTGAGAAGTCAGAGATTGCAAGAGAACTTGGATTAAAGAAGCCTGGAGCATACGCTACTAAGACATAGAGCCTTACAGTGGAACTTAAT
Source organism: Candidatus Geocrenenecus arthurdayi (assembly GCA_023539395.1). Taxonomy (GTDB): domain Archaea; phylum Thermoproteota; class Nitrososphaeria_A; order Caldarchaeales; family Wolframiiraptoraceae; genus Geocrenenecus; species Geocrenenecus arthurdayi. Next base: position 5,298 of record JAKCEX010000029.1, read on the forward strand.
CATTCTATACGTTAGTTAAAGATTTTAAGCTTTAATCTTCCTCACGTACTATATAATGTTATGAATATCGTCCTTTGGCCTCCACGCTCTAAGATAATTTTTACGGAAGAGATGAAGGAAAGGTTAAGGAAGCCTATTGGAGAACTAATCACGGGCAGGGACCCCGATGAAGTAACTGAAAGATTAAAAAAGATAATTGAAGAGATAAAGCCACCCTTAGTTATCGCTGTTGGAGATTACATCTCAAGTAAACTACACCAGCATAATGTAAAAGTCGATATATACATTATTGATGGAAAGATCGAGAGGATAGAAAAACCCATAGAACTAGCTAATCTAGAAAATATCGTTGAGTCGATTAATGAAGCAGGAACGATATCGCCTTCATCCTCTGAGAAGCTACATGAATTAATACATTCCCCTGAAGCCTGGCCAATAGTATTGAAGATAAACGGCGAAGAAGACTTGCTAGCTCTATCAGCTATATTATCTTCTCCAGATAATGCAGTAGTAGTTTATGGGCAGCCGAAGGAAGGGGCTGTACTAGTGAGGGTAGATGAATCTATCAGGAGGAAGATGGTTAACATATTAGGTGAAGTTTAGATTCACTATTAAGATTGTCGAGGTAAGAGCTGTATGATAATCCTATCTAAGATAAAACTATATCTAGTATGAGCATCACTATCAATCCGATTATCAAACTATATGTTGAGGTTCTCTCTTCTCCTGACCTATGTGTCTCAGGGATGATCTCATCGCTTACCACGTAAATCATCGCTCCTGCTGCAAACCCCATTGCATAAGGTATGATGTTTGTGAATATAGATGTAAGATATGCTCCGAGTAGAGCGAGAGGGGGTTCAACAAATCCCGATGCAACTGATATAATGTACGCTCTCCCCCTACTATATTCTCTTGTAGCGAGAAGTGAGAATCCTACAGATAACCCCTCAGGGATATTCTGTAAACCTATTGCAAGCATAATCGATATTCCAGTAATAAGGTCTCCTGAACCGAAGCCTATTCCTACCGCTAAACCTTCAGGTATATTATGGATAGTTATAGCGATTACGAAAAGCCATATAGCTTTAAGCTTACTAGATGTTCTCCCCTCCTTGCCTTTAACAAAATGTAGATGAGGCATCAAGTAATCTATAGATGATATAACCACTGCTCCAATCATTATTCCAGATGCTACTGCTAGTATACCTCCATACTCTATACCTGGAAGAATTAAGCTGGTAAAGCTTGCTGCTAGCATAACTCCTGCTGCGAATCCAAGTCCAGCTTCAATCAATACTTTTGGATATGATTTGAGGAAGAGCGTAGGTGTAGCTCCTAGAAGATTCAGTATTGCTCCTATTGTTCCACCAATTAATCCCATTAAAACATTGTTTCCACCAGTGATCCACGTAAGTAGTTCAGAAATCATCTTAAGCACAATCTGATATATCAATATTTAAAAATATTCTAGTTAATTATCTTCATGTAATTTGTTTATCTAATGTTGTTGTATATTTTCCACTTCCTAGATACAGTAGTATCTTGGCTTTGGATATATTGTATGTGTCTCCTTCTATTGCTTCTTCTCTAACGTATGCTTTCTCAACCTTCCCTATTATCAATTCATGGTCTCCTGCAGGGTACTCACTATATAGAGTACATTCTAGCACAGTTAATGCTTCAGCAATATATGGAGACTTAACCATCTTCGACCTAGCTAATGTGAGCCTAGATTTCTCAAACTTATCCATGCTTCTCCCAGAGTATCTTCCAAAAAGTTCTGATTCATTAACCATGCTGGCATCAAGGACATTTACAGTGAAGTCTCTAGACTGCTTAATCAACTCGTACGTATATCTCTTCGGAGAGATTGCAACAGCTATTAATGGAGGATCTCTAGAAGTAGGTGTAAGCCATGCAGCAGACATGCCATTAGGCTTCCCAGAAGAATCAATAGAAACAATTATAGCTACGGGTTTAGGTTGCAGAAGATAAGCAAAAGAACGAGGCTTAACTTCTATTAAACCCATTCAAACAACACCTATAGATTATCATGGTAAACTAGTTCTATAATATTTCCTTGAGATACCTAGAACCTTAGAATACCATATAATTATATAGCATGATTGAAGTAATCATATTGGAGCATCTAGAGATGCAGGAGATTAAAGATGAGCAGAAGACAGTTACCGTCATGATCCTACCTGTTACGGTAGATGATTTAGATGAGATCTATAAAATTGAGCTAGAATGTTTTGGAGGAGATGCTTACCCTAGGTTTATCTTCAACTATTTGCTAAGTAATCCTAACTCTATCTTCTTGAAAGCTTTAAAAGAAGACCAGGTTGCGGGTTTTATCGCTGGGGTATGCCGTACCGATACGTGTACTATCTATACTCTTAATGTTAAGAAAGATTTCAGAAGGAAAGGTGTAGGGTCTATTCTTCTAGAAGCTTTCGAGAAAGAAGCATTAAAGAGAAATGTAAGAAAGATAGTATTGCAAGTTGAAGTAACAAACACAGCTGCTCTCAATCTATATCTTAAGAAGGGATACCAGATCAGTAGATTACTGAAGGATTACTATGGTTGGAGGAGAGATGCTTATGAAGCATTTAAAATACTGTAAAGAGATAAATCTCCGATTTTAAAAGTAATTTATAGAATGGTTTTAAGGATAGATGATTATGGGTTCGGCTACATAGTCGTAGATGGCGTAACATATAGTAGAGATTTAATAATACTCCCAGATAGGCTGATAACTAATTGGTGGAGGAAAGAAGGTCATAGGATAGATTTAGACGACCTAGGAGATGTATTAAACGTAGATTTAGAATACCTAGTAATAGGTACTGGTTATTTTGGTAGAGTTCATGTCTCTGATGAAGTACTTAAAGAATTAGAGAAAAGGAGGGTGAAGCTAATCATAACTGATTCTAGAAATGCTTGGAGAAAGTATAATGAGCTGGTAGATATGGGTGTAAAAGTAGGTGGAGCATTTCATTTAACGTGCTAGGGTAGCTAGGGGTAGCAAGGAATGGATAGATTAATTGTAGAAGTTGATGAGAATAGATGTAGGGATTGTGGATTCTGCATTCAAGTAAACATTTGTAGGAGTCCAGCTCAATGTATTGGATGTTTATCATGTTATTATGCATGTCCTTACGAAGCAAGAAGTAAGAAAATCAAAGAAATAAAAAGAGAGTATGCTGAGATCTGGGTAGATGGTATTAGGTATTCTGTACCTTATCCATCAACAATCAAAGAAGCATTAATGAATATAGGGGTAGCATTCCACCATCCAAGTACAGGAAGGATATCCGCTCCATGCAGTCTAGGTGGATGCTGGGCATGCAGTGTATTGGTAAATGGAGAATTAGAGAGAACATGTATAATGCCTGTAGAAGATGGTATGAAGATAGATTTAAACATAGAAGGTAAGGAGCCTTTGAGGATAATTCATGGTCCTGAACCTCATAGAGTCGGTGGGAAGGCAACTCCATGGTGGGAGGTTGGATACGGATACGTTGAAGCAGCAATATGGACTGCTGGATGTAATCTAAGATGCCCGCAATGCCAGAATTATACTGTAACCTACGATAATTCTACTGAGCCAGTTACCCCTCAGGAAGCAGCTAGAATGGTTACAGCATGTAGTAGGAAATATAATACTAGAGGAGTAGCTGTAAGTGGTGGTGAACCAACTCTAAATAAAAAGTGGCTAATTAGATTCTTTAAAGAACTTAGAAGATTAAATCCTGGTAAGAGGCTTCACCTCGATAGTAATGGGACGATCTTGACAAGAGATTATGTTGATGAACTCGTTGAATCAGGATGTAATAATATAGGTGTTGAGCCTAAAGCATTCAGGGTAGAAACATATATGAAGATAACTGGATTAGAAGATTACGATATTGCAAAAACTTATCTTGAGAACTCATGGAATATCCTGAAGTATATTGTAGATGAATACAGTGGGAAAATCTACGTTGGAGCAGGCATAGCATACAATAAAGAATGGATGACATTTAAAGAACTGGCGGAAATAGGAGATAAGATAGCCTCGATAGACCCAAGCCTCCAAGTAACTGTTCTAGATTATTTCCCATTTTTTAGAAGGAGATGGTTAAAGAGACCTACCGTGGATGAAATGCTGAAAGTGAAGAAGATACTTGAAGAAAGAGGACTAAAAACAGTAATAGTCCAAACAAGTATAGGGCACCTCGGACCCGCCGACATTAAGCCTAAACACTGACGCTTATAGATTGATGAGTTTAAATTTGTAGAATTTTACATTAGGTCACCGCATTCACATAGTGCTTCATGTATTAGTGTGTAGAGGTCGTTCATCCCTTCTCCTGTTTTTGCTGAAGTCTTTACTATCCTCATAGTCTTTGAGAATTCACTTAGTAACTTGATGTATCTTGATGCTAAATCTGTAATTAGCCCTGCTTCCTCCCTAGTTATCTCATCTTCTAAACTTGATGTATTCTCCATGAATGCCTCTACTTTAGAGGTTTCAGGTATATCAGATTTATTGATTACAGATACTGTTGGTACTTTCAATCTTAGTCTTGTTATTAGTGGTAGGGTTAGAGAGATAGCTAGCCCACTAGAGCTTGAAGCTAGGGTTGGGTCGATAATGTATACAGAGACTGTTGGAGAGTATCCTGCAACGTCTTCTATCAATCTAGGACCCATAGGTCTAAAGAGGAAGAGCTCTATCTGTCCAGGCGTATCTATCAATGTGAAATCAGAGTTTAATGAATTTATCTTTCTAGATACTACGTGTATGTTCTCTTCAATTATCTCAGCTGCTCTAATCATTCCTCCATTCGGTCCTAATCCTTCCTCCATTAGCTTTTCAACAGTCACTATCTCTCTTACATCGTATGATGGGGTGTATGGGGTACTATAGACTCCGGGGTCCATGTTAACATATGAAACTTCTACGTTTAATTCTTTTTTTAACCATTCTCCGAAAGTATATGTTAAGCTGGTCTTCCCGCATCCTGCTGTTCCAAGGAATACGATTATCAATTTTCTTCCCAACTATTTAATTCATGATGTAGCATTTAAGTAAAGATGTTTAATGTATTTATGATGATTGAGCTCAGCTTTGTGTGTGATGAATGCGGCCGTATCTGACCTATATCGGGATGAAGATAGCAGGGCTTATCTGACAACTTGTCTTATCCTATATCTATGATTTCATTTTATGAAAATTATTCTCTTCTTAGTGCTTCTACTGGTGTATATTTTGCTGCTCTCCATGCAGGTATTATTCCTGCAAGTACTCCAACTATGAAAGCTATACCTATAGCTGTAAATATAAGCTCAGGGGTTATCTTAGGTGTATATGCTATGTTTAATGCAGAGAAGCCCATCTCACCTCTTATACGAGATATTCCCTGTGCTGCATCGGATGGTCGTGCTAAGATGTATGCTCCAACTGCTCCTGCGACTGCACCTATTACTCCTCCTATTAAGCCTATCAATGCTGCTTCTGTCAGGAATGTTAATAGGACGTCTCTTGTCTTGAATCCCAATGCTTTAAGTAAACCTATCTCTCTTATCCTCTCTGTTACAGCTGTAAACATCGTTGCCATTATAGCGAGGAACGCGACGATTAATGACATTGAAGCCATAGATGCTAAGAATATTGTAAGCGTCCCAGTTATTATCCGGACTGTCTGGAGGACAGCTTTAGTTGAGATTATTATCACATCTCCACCATATTTTTCTTTCAGCTTATTCTCAATATAATCTATCAAGGATGGGTCTTCAGCTACAACGAATACTCCTGTATAGCTTCTACTTCCAATAAGCTTCCTCCCAACTTCTCTCGATACAAATATTAGCAGGTCTGGGTTATAGAAGAAGGATTGACCATAATAATCGAAGATGCCTTGAACGATTAGTGAGTGAGATTTTGCTTCTCCAGTAGGGCTATGCCGAATAATTGTTATCGCATCTCCAACATATATCTTGGGAAGGTCCTTACTATCAGGTTCAGAGACTTTTGACCCTATCAATGCAACACTATCTCCTCCCAGAGGCATTACTCCATCTTTCAACCTTACACCTGGAAATATCTTATCAATATCTCTGAAATCTAATGCGAGGACAGAGTATGTCTCCGCGGGGCTGAGTTCAACCGTCATACCTTTAGCCTTAGCCTGCCCTGCACTCATAGCATAGAATGGTATAGCATACTTTACTCCCTGAATCCTTGAGATATCTTCAACCATCTTGTCAGTTATATCCAGACTACCCCTAGCACTCCTCCATATAAAGATCTTTTCTGCTCCAAAATTCTTTAGGCTATCGATTATAGATTCACTAATACCTTGTGTAGAAGCTATTACTGCAACATATACTGCTGGACCGACAACCATACCTAGTATTGTGAGTATTGTTCTGAGCCTTCTATCTCTTAGAGCTGAGAAAGCTAAGATGATAATGTCAAGTAATCTCAATCTTCTTCCTCCTCCTAATAGTTAGGTACCCCAAGATAATAATTACCGCAGCTAAAACAATTATAATGAAGAATAACTGCTGAATAGTTAAACCGAATAACTGCTCACTAGACTTCAATGATTCAGAGATTTCCTGAGGCTTCTCTCCAACATTAACGTCTAAGAATCCTTGTGTTTCAATCTTATCACCATATGTATTCTCAGCTTCAGCTACTATTTTTAATCTGTAGGTTCCAGGCTTAGCATCATCAGATACTCTAAATGATAGAGTGAATGAGGATGTAGAATATGGAGATACATCACCAATATAGTATGCTGAGTATAGAGTGGGGATTAATGGGTCTTCTAGAACTAGCTTAACATTTGTTAATCTAGCCGTTACCATTCCACTATTCAGAATCTCTCCGAGAACGTCTACAATTGATCCAGGATAAACCTTGGATGAGCCTAGTTGGAGTTGTCTAAATGATAGTTTAATCAACCCCTTAACTATGAAGGGTACTGATAAGCTATCCATTCTAGGCTGACCATATGGGTCCCTATATGAAACTGTTAAGCTACCCTGATATACTGTTTCTTCAGCCCTCGGTGATACAAGTAATTCTAATGGAAACTTTACCTCTCCACCAGGCTTTATCTCTGGGAAATAGGCATTCTGCTCTCCACTAGAGATAACTATTGGGAGACCTTTCAGAGAGATTACTGCCTTAACCTCGGTTACAGGACCATCATATAGATTCTTTAATACTATGTTTACCCTCGCAGTCCTGGAGGCAGTTAGAGGCTCACCTTCAACATACGATGTTAACCCTACTTCTGGTGTCCGACGTACATATACACCTATACCTCTTGTCTCAGTCTTAGGTATCCCCGAAGACTCTAGATAGCTTACTGTAAGAGTTAATGCATAAGATCCTTCTGGTAGAGTTGGTGGAGCAAATACCAATGGTTTAAAGATTATTGATTCACCTGGGTTGAGAATATCTACTTCTTTCGTAATCTCTGATAAGATTATTAGTCCCCCCTCTGCTATGACCCTAGATTTTATAGAGTATAGTGGTGCAGTACCTTTATTCTTGATTATTATCTCAGCATTCTTCAGGGAACCCGCAGAGATCAGCATTCCCTGTAAATCTATATCGAGGTCTCCGAATCCACTAATCTTTACGGGTACTTGAATTTCCTGCTCTACCTCAGTAAGCCATCTATCATAATATCTTAGAGATAACTTGAGGATGTGCGTCCCGATAGGAGTATTCTCAGCAACATTTAAACCAAATCTTAAAGTGAATACTTGACCTCCCAAAACTTGTCCTGTATAGAATTCCTCAACTATCCCCCCTCCCGTCAGGTTTGTAAAGTATTCTGAAAGATGAAGTACTGCTTTAACATTCGAAACTGAATAGTACCTTGGAACATGTAGTGTTAATCTAAGTATCTTTGCATAATCTCCTGGACCAGCATACGTAGGTGAACCATCTTGTGTAACCCATCCTGAATCAACTACTCTTATCTCAGGGTAATCCCATACTCTCAAGGTAATGCTGCTCCAAGTTGAAAGTACTGGGTAGTCTGGGTCCCCGCAATCCATGTATTCAAAATACACGTTAACATCATAGTACCCAGGTTTAGCTTCAGGGATTACTGATACATCGAATTCTATGCTTCTTGCTTCTCCTACACGTATGTAGCCTTCATAATAGCTTGAGATCGTGGTTCTCCCATTTTTATCTCTAAATGGATAGGGGATGCCTTTACCTTTCTCGAATATTATTGCTTTAAGACCGCATACCGTTGTATCTTCATTATTCTGTATAACCATTGTAAGCTTAGCATTCCTGTCTCCCGGCATTACCGCCCATTCTTCTCCCGCTCTCCCCCAATAATAATCGAGGATTTCTATACCCCTGCTAGCGTTTACCGTATTGAAGGTTAAGGTTTGTAGGATGCCTATCGATGCGAGTACTATAATCATTAGGATCGATTGATATTTCATCTTCACGTATTCACCACCTCTCTCTCTATCATACCATCCCTTAGATAGATTATTCTCCTAGCATAAGAAGCCATCTCCATATTATGTGTCACCATAACTATTGTTCTGCCCTTCTGGTTTAGTTTACTAAATAATTCTGCAATTAATTTAGCATTTGCTGAGTCGAGGTTTCCAGTCGGTTCATCCGCCAAGAGTATCTTAGGGTCGCTTACTAATGCTCTAGCAATAGCTACACGCTGCTGCTCCCCTCCGCTTAGCTGTGTAGGCTTATTGAGCGCTTTATCTCTAAGTCCTACTTCTTCAAGAGCACTTAACGCTTTTTTCCTCCTCACCTGCGCTGGGGTCCCTCTAACTATTAGTGGTAGCTCTACATTTCTCAATACAGATATTCTGGCTAGAAGGTTGTATGTCTGGAATATGAATCCTATCTTCTTATTTCGAAGCTCTGCTAAACCATCATCAGACAGCTTGTTAATATCTATTCCATCTATTAAGACTCTACCCTCTGTTGGTCTATCCAAAGCTCCTATCATATTAAGCAACGTTGATTTACCACTACCAGAGGGGCCAACAATAGCTACGAACTCTCCATCCATAATCTTTAATGTTATCCCTCTTAATGCTGGCGTAGCTATACCATCTGAGTAATATATTTTCTTTAAGTTTATCAATTCTATTACAGGCTTATCACTACTCATGAGAACATCACCTTCACGATCTCATCTTTCAGTTCTTCTACAAACTTCTCCTCGAGAGGTTTAGGATAGAAGAAAGTATAATGTAGTAACCCATTTAAAATTATCATTAAAAGTGTAGCTCTAATCTGGTCTTTTACCACTCCAGCATTCTTCAATATACTTGAGATTTTATCTCTAATCTTCTCATATGATTCCTTGATAAACTCATACCTATTGTTTTCTGCTAGCTCCCTACAAATTTGAGAAATAAATTCTAGAGAGCCTAGCTTCTCTCGATTCATCCTAGCATACTGAATCGTTAAATCTACTAGTCTCCGAAGCTTCTCTCCACTATCACTAACTGATGATAAAATCTCATCTACCCGCTGCTGAATAGTAGCTAGGATATCCTTCATAACGGCTTCTGCAAGATCGATCTTTGAATTAAAATAGTAGAAGACAGCGCCTTTAGATACTCCAGCTCTTGATGCTACATCCTCAACGGAAGCTTTTAAGTAAGACTGCTCAGAGAACACCTGTATAGCAGCACTTATTATGGCTTTCCTTGTAAGGTGCATTCTCCTACATACTGACTGGTTAGTCGAATTTATATATCTTACCTGATTAAGGATTCTGGAAATTAAAAAAGATGATGTAAAAAGACTTAATACAGCCTTATCTGCAAAGCATTATTCTAGAAGGAGGCTACATTAATATTCTGAGGTTTGACCCCTTGAGTTTAGAGTTAGAGCGCCTACGGAAGATGGTTGAAGAATGTAGAAAGTGCCCATTATGGAAGAATAGGAATAAGCCAGTATTCGGTGAGGGACCACCAGATGCTAAGATAATGTTGATCGGTCTTGGCCCCGGGTATCATGAAGATAGAGAAGGGAGACCATTTGTAGGTGCAGCTGGAAAATTCCTCAATAAACTCCTTGATTCAGTAGGATTGAAGAGGGAGGAAGTCTACATAACGAATGTTGTTAAATGTTATCTTCCAGAGAATAAAGTTACAGATGAAGAAGTGAAAGCTTGTACACCATACCTGGACAAACAGATAGAATTAGTAGACCCTGAAACCATCATTGCATTAGGGAATACAGCTGCAGAATACCTCTCAAAGAAGTATAGATTCCAGTTTACCTCTATGGAGAAGATGCATGGACAAGTACTAAGAATCCCAACTATATCGAGAGAAGTTAAGATTGTCTTAATGTATCATCCAGCAGCTGGATTAAGGAATCCACCGTTAAGGAGCGTTATCGAAGATGATTGGAGGAAGCTTTCCCTAATATGTCATAAAAATAATAAATAGAATTGATAGAAGGTAGCTTGGGTTTTCTATCTTTTATTTCGACTTCTGCCTTTTCCTCTATCATTCTCGTCATTTTGGTTATGCTTATCTCTCTCACCCTGTTTATTACCCACATCTTTAGATTTACCATTTGCTTCACTATTGTTGGTATAATTGCCGCCTACTTTATCATTATCTAATGTCCCATTAGATTGTTTCTGCCCACCGTGGGGCTTATCCAAACTTAATTTAGTATCTTCAAGCTTATTCATGACTTCTTGAAGGGATATGTTTATACTAGCAGCCGTTTCATTGTCTAGATGTTTTCCACTCTGTGCATTAACTTCATTGATACAAGCATTCAATATATTCTCCGCAGCATTAAGCATATTCCACGCTACATGTGATCGATTAAGTAGTAGGTGATGTTCCGCCTGCTCGATCTTCTTTAATGCATTCTGGAGCTTAGCTAGGATACTCTGCTGAATAGTTACATTAATTTCTGAGACTACCTCAATTAGTGTTGCTAAGTCTACACCCATAATGTCTATTAGGTTACTGAGAGTAGAGTTAATGAAGATGTTGAAAACAAGGTCAGGCCCAAATTCTATACCTCTACTATAAATCATTATCTGATAACTCCCATAAGTTGTATTGAATGGGATAGGCACGATTACTTGGAACTCTCCATTTTCATCAGCAGTCACAGAGCCATTAAAGATTATAGAACCATCAGAAACTATTATGACTACAATAGAGTTTGGTTCAACTCCTCCACCCATAATTACTATGGATTCTTCTGGTAAGAACTCATACTTATTAACTTGAACTAGACCGAAGATGTCTCCAGCAACACCACCTTCAGCATCTAATAGTTGGACTACATATGTACCAGATGGATTAGAAGTCGAGTTCCAGTATATTTCCAGAGGTATAGATCCGTCAGATGTTGAATTAAATTCTATTGAATAGACTACAGAATCATGATACAAGACTTGGAGAGTATAATTTGAGTTAGGCTGTAATCCACTCGCATTGAATCTGACAATATCACCAGCTAAGTAGAAGTCTCTATCAGTAGTTAGGGTTGGCTGCGATTCCTGAGCAGCTATCAGTAGAATTGGAAGCTGCTGAGTTAAGAGAAGAGTCACCACTAATACTGGCATATATTTCGGGACCATACATTTCCAAGGATGCATACTAAAAATCTAGTAAGGATGAATATTTAATTTTCAAGCTCGATTTCCCTCGGGAAAATTCTAGAGGTAATTAGAATACAGAATTTATGCTGAAAATGGTTGGTAGACCTGAATTTTATTCTGGGCG
>JAKCEX010000078.1 GCA_023539395.1 Candidatus Geocrenenecus arthurdayi
GTTTGAATCTTTTCAGCTGGTGGAGCCTCAGGCTTGAGTACGTATCCTGCAACGCCTCCAATAACCAAGCCTGCAACAGCTGATCCAGCCACTTTAGCAGCTGTACCTACAGCTTTCCTCCTAGAGATCTTCCTTTTCAATATATTTTCCTTATCCCATCCTTCGGACATCGTGTTAGATTCCTAATTCATCCTAAATAAATCTTTCTAGAGATTCTCCAAAATTTAGACAATTTCTTCAATATATTATTGTAGATGGGTTGGCAGAAGCTCATGTAATCTTTCATAAACATGAGAAGAAAAATGATGCTTGAAATGGTAAGGCTATACATTCTATCCGATTTCACTCTACTCGTACAAAATTATCTAACAGATCCGATAAAGAAAGACTTATAGTTTTATATGAGTGTATATTCTAAACTTCTGAGGCTAATGGTAACGGTTTGGGATTACCTTCCATACATTCTTGAAGGAGTATGGTGGACGTTAGGTCTAGTAGCTGGAGGGCTAGCTCTGGGATTCATTATAGGCTTACCTCTATCAATAGCTCAAGTCTATGGGCACCGTATCCTAAAAGCTATTGTAGAGGTTTATGCATGGTTCTTTAGAAGCGTACCATTACTAGTTTTACTCTTCCTCTTCTACTGGGGAATATTTCCAGCTCTAGGCTACAAGCTTGACCCACTCACATGCAGCATCTTAGTTTTAGGTTTCAGAAGTGGTGGATATCAATCTCAGATTTTTAGAGGAGCTATACAATCAATAGGTGAAGGACAGTACATAGCTGCAAGAACGCTTGGTATGAGCAAGCTCCAGGGAATATACCATATAATTCTACCTCAAGCTCTAAGAATAGCTTTCCCAGGCTGGGTGAATGAATATGCCATAATATTAAAAGATTCTGCGATATGCTTTGTACTTGGAGTTATGGAGATTCTTACTAGAACAAGATACGTTGTCATGGCAACCCTCGAACCACTTTTACCATATTTTATAGCAGGAGGATTATTCATAATATTAACTTATGGAGGTACAAAGCTAGTGAATATAGTGTATGAGAAGACCAAGATACCTGGATTAATAGGGAGGATATAAACTATGCCTGACGATATTGTTCTAAAAGTAGAAGACCTCCATAAAAGTTATGGCAACATTACCGTGCTAAAGGGAGTTTCCTTCGAGGTCAGAAGAGGTGAGACAAAAATAATCTGTGGTCCATCTGGCTCAGGAAAAAGCACTCTTCTCAGATGCCTTAATCTAATAACTAGACCTGATAAGGGTAGAATATGGCTTGAGGGAGAAGAGATAACAAATCGCAATGTAAACATAAATAAAGTTAGGCAGAAGATAGGCTTCGTATTCCAAGAATTTAATCTCTTTAATCATTTAACAGCTCTTAGAAATGTAAGTATAGGCCTTGAGGTAGTTAAGAGGTTGAAGAAGGAAGAAGCACGTAAAATAGCGTTAGAAATGTTGAGGAAAGTAGGGTTGGAAGAACATGCATATAAGTATCCTGCTGAACTCTCAGGTGGACAGAAGCAAAGAGTAGCTATAGCTAGAGCACTTGCAATGAATCCTGCAATAATATTTTACGATGAACCAACATCTGCACTAGACCCCCAATTGATAGGTGAAGTATTAGAAGTAATGAAAGCACTAGCAAGAGAGAAAGTTACAAGTATAGTTGTTACACATGAAATGGGCTTTGCTCAATCTGTTGGAGATGAAATATTATTCATGTATGATGGAAAGATTATAGAACGTGGTCCACCTCTAGAAGTGATCCAAAATCCTAAATGTGAGCAAACTAAACGATTCTTCCAGAAGATACATGAATTATATGCGAGGCAGGAGAGATGAGTTTCTGGGAAGAATTTATATCATATATACTGCGTGGATGGATTGCAACTCTCGAGATCCTCGCGATATCGATCCCTCTCAGCATACTATTAGGTCTCAGCCTAGCGGTCGCTAGAGTTTATGGAAATTGGTTTATCTCAATGATAGCTGGAGGGTTTGTAGCACTCTTACGTGGATTACCGCTTGTAGTTACACTACTTATAGTATTTTTTGCGTTACCTAAGCTTGGAATATACTTTTCACCTTTCTGGGCAGCAGTTACTGCTTTCATAATGTGTAGTGGAGCGTACCAATCAGAATATGTTAGAGGGGCTATACGATCAATAGATGTAGGGCAATCACTTGCCGCTCAAGCTCTTGGAATGAATAGGCTACAAGAAGTAATACATATAATACTTCCACAAGCATTTAGGAGAGCGTTACCTGGAATCACTAATGAGATAATTTACTTGATCCTCTATTCTTCTCTAGCATATCTAGTAGGAATACAAGAATTATTCGCAGTTGCAAAGCATTTTAACTCACTACAGCTTAGACCTATTGAGATATTCTCAACTACAGCGTTAATCTATGCTTTCATGGCCACTATAGCGACTTTGTTCTTTAGAAAACTAGAAGAGAAACTGAAAATCCCAGGATTAGAAACAGCATAACTCCTATTGAAATCTCAAAAAGTTATCCTGATAACTTTCATCGTCTCCAGGTATATTCAGATACTGCAAGATACTTTCAAAAACATATATAGAATGCAATACTTTTCATTGGTGAAATCATGTCTGAAGATTCATTGAGTATAGATGTAACATCTGCGGTGGTATATTCCTTTCTAGGTCTCAAAGGCGATAATTGATGGAGAAATAGTTTACACT
>JAKCEX010000079.1 GCA_023539395.1 Candidatus Geocrenenecus arthurdayi
TTGGGTTGAGGATGTGAAGATTGGAAAGCTTTGGGTAAAGTATAATGATGTAGTTGAATGTCAGGTATGTGAGAGGAGGTGTAAGCTTACTCTGGGGGGTAGGGGGGTATGTAGAAACTATGTGAATATTGATGGAAGATTGATACATGATGGTTATGGTTTGATAAGTGCTGTGGAGAGTAGACCGATAGAGATTAAACCCTTCTTTCATTATTGGCCGAATAGTACATCTTTAACATTCTCGGGATATGCATGTACATTCTATTGCCCATGGTGTCAGAACCATCATCTAAGCTTCTCTAATCTTCCAACAACATCTAGGAGGATACAACCTCAAGAACTAGTAGAGGAAGCTCTAAAAAACCATGATGAAGGATTATGTGCAAGTTTTAATGAGCCTACAACACTCTTCGATTATCTATTAGATTTATTCGAGCTTGGAAGAAGATTCAACCTATATGGAACTATTGTAACTAATGGCTACTTTACACTTCGAGCAATTCAAGAATTGATAGAACATGGAGTAGACGGGTTTAGCATAGATATTAAGGGGTGCCCGAAAGCACGTAGAGCTATCGCCTCAATAGACCATTCAATAATCTTCTCTAATACTAGAAGAATAATAGAGATGGGAGGCCACGTAGAAATGGTTTACCTTGTTGTTACAGGCTTCAACGATTTTGAAGAATGTATAGATTGGATACTCAATAAACACCTAGACATGCTGGGAGCAGATGTCCCCCTACACATTAATAGATATTACCCAGCTAATGTCTGGAAAACTCCTCCAACACCCCTATCTACTCTACTCGCAATCAAAGAGAAAGCTGAGAAGATTGGCATAAACTACGTATATGTAGGAAACGTTAGGATTGAAGGATTAGAAGATACTAAATGCCCCGATTGCGGTAAGATACTAATCTCTAGAAGAAACTATAGAGTAACATACTTTAAACTAGATGGAGATAGATGTCCTAGATGCGGTCACACTATCCCGATTAGAGGCAGATACATCCCAGAAAAAACATACATATTCTTTTAGAAGTAAAAGCTCAGCCTACAGTTGACCTAGAAATATAATAGCTTAAATTATGATACTAAATCTGCTAATACCCTAAGGGAATCATGGATCAACGTTTTTAACATAGTCTATGGGAGATCTATTCAGAAATAGTTTGTCCTATGAAGAGGTTGAATTAATTAGGCGGAGAGCTGAAGCATTCCTACGTAATGCTAGAGGACTAATTGATGAAGGGGAATGGGATTTAGCAGTATTCAATCTTGAGCAATACTGCCAACTTATACTAAAGTATAAGCTTTTAGTAAAGAAGGGAAGCTATCCAAGAACCCACTCTCTTAAATCATTAATCCGTATACTAGGCGATGATAATCCTGAATTGTTAAAGCTTATTCAAGATGAAGGAAAACTTCATTATATTGCTAGACTTGAAGAAGCATACATAGTATCTAGATACCTACCCTACGTTTTCGAGGAGAAAGAAGTAAAAGATATTTACAGATTTGTTATCGAGGTGTTTAAGCCTATTGTCGAGAAGATATGAAGATAGGCTACTAGATTACCTCAAGAATTATCTAGAAGTAGGAAGTAAAGTAAAAAGGATACTAAGTAGCATCGACCCAAAAGTTAGAGTTTATATCTTCGGCTCAGTAGTTAAAGGATATACCACAGCTCTAAGCGATATAGATATTCTCGTAGTCACAGAGAATATCGACATGAAGTATGAGATGATGATGAGGGTCTATAGAGAAGTTGAAGCTCCAGTAGAACTACATATAACCACGCCTGAAAAATTCTCAAGCTGGTACAAGAGATTCATATCACCAAATGAGATAATAGAAGTTAAATCGGAAAATCAAGAAAAAGAAGTCTAAAATAGTTTTAAGATAAGATCTTTAATATTAACCATTTCCTCACTCTTTGAAAGAGTACATTGAGCTTTAATTTAAAAGATTTAGGAGGAGGGGCTGGCTTGGTAGCCCTGACCACCCATAGATAACTTCTATCGACCCTCGCTTCGAGCATTTTGAGCTCGCCGAGGATGACAAATAGAAACGTATGGGTCTTGTCAGGGCTTACACCCCAGCCCCATCCTCAGCGAGCCCTATCCGCCTCCTTGCTTCTATTACCATTCTTAAGATTCTCCTCATATCCTTGAATGTCGGTGGATGTTTTTCACCATTCCTCCATAAAATAGTATTCGTAAGCATTACCAGGTATCTCTGAACTTTATGGCTGTATTTTTTATTCCTTCTGCCATCTCTACCTCTAGCCTTGTATAATCCAAGATAATTGATAGACTTCCTATATGATGTGGATTTATTGTAGACTAGTAGTCCAGCTAATCCTGCTAGCCCGTCAATATCATCTTTACCAAGTCCTAGGCTATTAGCTATATCAGTGAATCTTGGAATGATATTGATGGCTTTATTAACGATCTCCCTCCTAGCATCCTCAACCATCTCCTCCAATATCCTGATGTTACTTCCAACATCGATGCCGATTACACTGGCATTCCGTACTCTCTGAAGATTCCTATAGAGCATCTGCTCCTTCATCAACTATGGCCTCAGTTCAGCATCAATGAGGGTCAATTGTCTGAAATATCTATGAGTATTATTCTTAGTCAATGATAATTCGTAGGCTTTCCATAGTAGGAATGCGTCTCCCTTATCAT
>JAKCEX010000080.1 GCA_023539395.1 Candidatus Geocrenenecus arthurdayi
GGATAGAGGTAGTCCATAGAATCTCTTTATTACAGAATCCGATAAGTCTCTATGAAGTCTGCTAGAGAGCAGTCTCCTACTCATATATGATAGAATCTCCGATGCAAGGTCGAAGGCTCCTTCAGCATTCTCTAGGAGTACCGGGTTAGATTTATGAGGCATAGTCGATGAATATACTTCGCCTAAACTGGGTGGGAAAAAGATATACTCGTTCATTGATAGCATCCATAAATCTCTACACAGGTTAGATAGTATAGAGTCTAGTATTGCTATTTTCATCAGGTAGCTTGATAATTGTTCATGTGGTAGGATCTGTGTAGAAGCTGGGAAATAGGTAAGCCCTAGAGATTCAACAAAGGATCTACTAAAAGAAAGCCAGTCGATTTCTGGGTAAGCAAATTTTAAAGCATTATGATCTCCTACAGCTCCTCCCAGTTTGCCAGTAAATTTCGTATCAGCTATCTCTTCTAAAATCTTGGCGATTCTATAAGCATAGTTTACAATGAATCTTCCAAAGGTTGTAGGAACAGCAGGCATACCATGTGTTCTAGCAAGCATTATGGCATCAATGTTTTGGAGAGATATGTTAGATAATTTATCTACAAGTCTAAGTAGGGTTGGAGCTAGAACTTCTCGATTAAACCTATTCAATAGTATCGAGTAGGCAAGATTATTTACATCTTCAGATGTTAAACCTATGTGAATATATGGTTTCAAGATTTGTAACTTATATGAATCTAATTTCTCCGTAAGATACTTCATTACCGCGAAAACGTCATGAGTTGTTTTCTTCTCAATCTCCTTGATTCTCTTAGCATCCTCTAGAGAAAATTCTTGATGAATCTTCCTTAGAGTATCCTTCCAATCGCTTGGGAGGAGAGCAACTTTTGAATGCTCAACTTCTTCTATGAATTTAATTAAATATTCTATCTCTATTCTAACCCTTTCTTTGATGAGAGCGTACTCTGAAAAATAATTACTTAAATGTGTAAGCTTCTCCCTATACCGTCCATCTATAGGTGTTATTGCTTCTACCGGCTCCACTACTTAGCAACCTCCATTCCAGCTGATGCTCCCACCGATACAAGCTTGATAGGTCTACTAAGAAGTTTCTCGATAATCTCAATGTATGTTTTCGCATTTTCAGGTAGAGCATCCCACCCCTTTACCGCTACCTTCTTCCATTCTTCCCTGGTTAAAGCTGACCATCCATCTAGATGTATATAGACAGGTTTGGCTTTCTCAAGAGTCCTAACATTTGGAGGAGCCATCTCGACTCTCTCTCCATTAATATCATACTCAATACATATTTTTATCTTCCTGATGCCACCTAGAACGTCAAGTTTTGTTAATGCAATCCAATCTATACTATTTATCATTATGCTATATCTTAGTAGGGGGATGTCAAGCCATCCAACTCTTCTAGGTCTGCCAGTAGTTGTCCCATACTCTCTTCCTTTCTCCCGGAGTATGTCTCCTTCTCTATTTTTTAACTCAGTCGGGAAGACTCCTGCTCCCACCCTAGTAGTGTATGCCTTCATTACACCAATTATCTCTGAGATCTTTCTAGGTCCTACCCCGCAGCTAGTAAATACTGCTCCTATAGTAGTATTGGATGAGGTAACATATGGGTATGTTCCCTGGTCGATGTCAAGTAGTGTTCCTTGAGCACCTTCAAAGATAATCCTTTTCCCTCTATCCAATTCATCATTCAATATAATCTCTAAATCACATATATTCCCCGAGAACTTTTCAGCTAATTCAACCCATTCTTCAATATCTCCTACTGGTAATTTATGGAAATCTTCTATCAGTTTTATCTTGCTCTTCAGTGATCCAGAGTCTAGTAGATCTTCTATTTTTATGCCTATTCTAAGAGCTTTATCTGAGTATGCTGGTCCAATACCTCTCCTCGTAGTACCTATAGCTTCACTACTTCTAATCTGCTCAATCATACTATCAAGCTCCTTATGTATTGGTAATACTATACACGCATTCCTACTTATGAGTGGCTGAGTATTGATTCCTATACTCTTAAGTAATTCTATCTCTTCTAAGACTTCGCTTAAATCTACAACTGTTCCAGATGCTATACATGGTTTTGCTCCAGAAGCTGACCCAGCGGGAAGCATGTTAAACCTGAGCTCTCTATCATCTAATACTACCGTATGCCCAGCATTTGCTCCACCTTGAAATCTTACAACATACTCAGCATCTCTTGATAGTAAATATGATATCTTTCCTTTTCCTTCATCTCCCCATTGTAATCCAATTATTGCTACTCCAGTCATAGGATTAACCACTAGATCTAGATTTCAGAAACTATTATATAAGAAATATAAGAAATGTGAAAGAAGAGGATACAAAAATGGGGTTGAAAGTATATTATGTATGGTTATACTGTCAATATTTTTCAGAAGCTTCTGAGGAATCTAAGACTACAACCTTCTTCCTATCATGGTCGTAACACCATTTAAAATCGTTAAATAGAGAAACATATAAGGAGAACATAAAAATGGAGAATAAATATGTAGGAGGTGTAGACTATGTTGGCGCGTCAAAGACTTTCAAGACTACAATCTTCCCCCTCTCGTAATCACGATACCATAGTATTCTTCCATCTCTTCTAAGGTGTTCCATCAAGACCCAGAAATCACCAATACTACTTAC
>JAKCEX010000081.1 GCA_023539395.1 Candidatus Geocrenenecus arthurdayi
GTAGACCCCATACTCTTAACTCTAAGTGAAGCTGAAAGAACTCAACCATTCTACCTCGACCTACTAGATAACGCTGTGATCGTCTATGATAGAGATGGCTTTATGTGCCGGATTCTCGAAGGATTGAGAGCTAAGCTAAAGGTCTTGGGAGTAGTCAAGGTAGAGCTCCCAGATAAGTCATGGTACTGGGTTATCAAGCCAGGTGCTAGCTTTGGAGAGGTGATCGAAGTTTGAGGATGAATAGCTTGGCCCAAGATTATCTTAGAAGGGCCGAAGTAAAGTTCGTATCTTCAATGTATGCTCCTATTATGTCGATTACTACTTTATCTTCAAGTGGTTCCAACAGTATATTTAATAAACCGTAGTCTTCTCTATTGACGCCGAACTCTCTGAAATGCGTCTTGACCATGATCTATCTCTCTGTAACCCATAAACTTCACATTGACTGGAGACGGGTTTTCTAAGAAACATGAACGAGTTTGTTGAGTCTACTTGTATGCCTCTCCAATTATAGCTTAAACCAGATATATGTCTAATTCCTTCTCTAAGAGCTATGCCGAAACCTAACATATTAACTGTAGATAGGAGTCCTTTTAGCTTACTGCTCAACGGTGCGTCACTGCGTCATATTCATTTTTAGATTTAAGCTTTTCACTTGGCATAAACATAGTTGAGATAGATTCTTTAACCTCCTAAGAATATTCCTAGAATGGTGGTTTGCCTCTGTGTCCCAGCTTGCTGAATTAAAGAAGGATATATTGAGGTTGCTTAGAGAAGATGAAGAGTTTAGGTATGCTGTCGCGGGCCTGATTGGTTTAGAAGAGATTCTGAGGAGGCTTGATAGAAATGAATCTGAACTAGTAAAGCTTAGAGAAGACTTCAATAAGCATCTTGAGTTAGAGGAGAAGCGTTGGGAAGAAGAGAGGAAGAGGTGGGAGGAAAATAATAGGCGGTGGGAAGAAAACAATAAGCGGTGGGAAGAAAACAATAGGCGGTGGGAGGAGAATAATAGAAGATGGGAGGAGGCTTATAGAAGGTTTGAGGCTATCGAGGATGCGTTGAGAAATCTTACGGATACCGTAAGGAATCTCAGTGTAGAGGTGGCTAAGCTTTCTGATGCGGTAGGATTCGGTTTAGAAGATATTGCTCGTACAGTCTTACCTGGATGGCTCTATAGACATGAAGGTATAGTTGTGGAGGAACTTGTTAGAGAATTCCTATTTGTAGAAGGTGAAGAGATAGAAGTTAATCTCTTCGGCGTAGGCTCTAAGGATAGTGGGAAGATGTATATTGTCGGAGAATGTAAGTCGAGAATTTATAAGAGCGACGTGGAAGATTTTACTAAGAGATTAGAGAAAGTCAGAAGGGTTTTAAGAGATGGGGAAGTCTATCCTCTAATGTTTGGATACTACATTCATCATACTGCTCAGAAGATAGCCGTAGAAAAAGGGGTAAAGCTGGTTGCATCATATATGAGGTAAAGATTATACTTTAAAATTTACTGAATTTACTGAAAGAAAATATAACGTAAGGGGGAAATCAGAAGTCTAGAGTTCTCGATCACTCGTCTATGTTTTGCTCTCTTTTCTTAATGCTTAGTGTTATCTTTGCGATCTTTGATATATTCCATTCTCCATGTCTGTTAAGATAGATGTATCTCTGCTCAGTAAGCTTCTCCAGCATCTTTAGAATCTTCTCTTCTATGTCTAGTTTATCATGTATTACTTTGTAGCCTAATGCTAGACCAGATAGGAAGCTTCCAACCTCCATATTCTTATCCAACCCCCAAGTATCTAGAACATGAACATCAAATACGATACGGTAATCAAACAATCTATTCAAATACTCTATTACATTTTCTTCTAGACTAATCTTTTCTTCAAGACCTTCTAGACGGTCGATTACTACTAGGATGTCTATGTCTCCACCATGTCCCATGTATATGCTGCTACCGAATAGAATGATAGACTTTAACCTATCCGCTAGAACCTCACTTAGTACTTGGTTAATCCTCGATTCTAATCCCTTCATCTTCAAGGAACCTCTTAGCTTCTATAAATGCTTCTTCTGCAAGCTTAACTGCTTTCTCAGCTTTCTCCCTCGTAATGTATTGGGCTGGCTCTACTACTTTCTCATCAATTATGAATGGATACCTACTTCTAGTATAGTATTCATGGAGCTTCTCTAATGCTTCAACAATCTTGGCGAACTCTCCTCTCCATCTATCTTGGAAAGCTTTCAAGAAGTAGCCCGTTAATCTTGGACCATGATTATACACGTATTCTCCCCTGGCTTCAAGCATCGCTTTAACAGCTTTCTCTACACATTGCTGTGAGAAGAAGATAGATGCAGGGTAATCCTCAAGCTTAAGCATATCTTCTGCTCTCTTAAGATCCCTCCAAGCTTCTCTAAGATAGCTTCTAGCAAAATCTCTGAATAAGCTCATCCAGCTCTACATCCCTATACATGGCTTTATAGTTTACTCCTAAAAATGCAACAACCAAACTGAATACTCTCTAGATTCTCAAGACATTGCGTTACAAATATTATGATGGCAGTACACGGGACACTTTAGAAGTAGGGTGAAGGATATTCTATAGCTGTTACGGGGATTCTAGAATATTCCTAGTTTTATTGCTAGTTCCGAAGCAGGTGTTTCAGGTG
>JAKCEX010000030.1 GCA_023539395.1 Candidatus Geocrenenecus arthurdayi
CAAGAGATAAGATTGGTTTTGACCGGTATCTTCCAAGTAGAGGAGTTTTAATACTTCATGTAGATGAGAATAAGGGTTCAGGTGAGGGAATAGTAAAAATTACTCCTCCGACTGGTAGAAGTCTGTATCAAGCAACATACACTACTGGAAGCAGATTTCAAGATAAATCTCTACAATTAACAATTACAGTGGATGAAGAAAAAGCTGATGGATATGCTATAACAATTATCTATGGTTTGCCCAAGCATGTCCTGACTATTACAACTATTCCTTCTGGTAGGGTTTGGATTAATGGTACAGAATACATTGGTGATGGAAACGGGTCTATCAAAGTAGAATTGAATGAAGGAGTCTACTTTGTAAATGTTCAAGAAGAATTAGCACAGGATAATGTAAGATATGTTTTTGAAAGTTGGAGTGATGGATTAAATAAATCTACTAGGTTCATAATCCTTGATAGAGACCAAGATTACATATTAAATTATTCAAGATTTTACCGTGTTAACGTTTCCACAGATTACGGAAAAGTTGTTGGAGGAGGATGGTACAAGAGTGGAGAAAAAGCATCTATAGAATTGTTGACAGACAAGATTATCGAGTTCGGGAATAATACTAGGCTAGTATTCTCAGGATGGAGAGGCGACATAGAATCTAATCAATCGAAAATATTCTTGACCGTAGATTCTCCAAAGACTATTAAAGCTACCTGGATTAAACAATACAAGGTAATAGTCTCGACAATATTTAATGAATCTGAAGAGAAATGGGTGAATGAAGGAGATTATATTACTGTAGAAGCTTTGAGAGAAATCGACCTCGGCAATAAGACTAAGCTTGTATTCTATGGATGGAGTGGAGTAGATAGTAGTAATGAAAAGATAACACTGCAGGTAGATAGACCACTATCTATCAAAGCATTATGGAAGAAGAATTACCTAGTTGAGATAATATACTTAGAAGGCATTGATGAAAAATCTTATTGGGTAGAAGAGGGAGAAAAACTCCACTTAAGTAGTGAGTTTTATAAGTATGCTTCAGATAATTTAAGGCTTAGATTCAATGGATGGATGGGAGACATAAAATCTGAAAAACAGAATATTACAGTTGTAGTTTCATCACCTATTAAAGCATCTATCAATTGGGTGAGAGAATACAGGGTTCAACCATACTTCACTACTATTGATAAAAAACCATTAACTACTCAGCCGTCTAGACTCACATTATATAGGAGTGGAGAATACGTTGAATGGATTGGCGAACCAGTCTGGATAGAAGAAGGGATATGGAGTATAAGAGAGGTTATATGGAATGGGCTGGATATATCTGCAGAGAAAAGCATCATTGTAGATAGCGAGACAATAGATATACCTACTATTTTAAAAGAGATAAAAATCAGGGGATTCGACTTATTGGGGAAGCCTATACAGAACTTAGATGTATCAGTTATAGTAGATGGTATTGAAGTCTTTAGAGCTAATGGTGGTGAGCCAAGAGTCTATATCCCTCTTAATGTAAAGGCTATATTGACCATTTCTTATGAATTAACTAGCGTAAGAATTATTGCTCCATCAAATGATTTAGATGTTACCCTGCCAGTAATATCTTTAACACCTACAACTTATATAGCTCTTGGACAGATAATATTAGCAATAACCATAATAATTATACTAGCCTCCATACTTTTCTACATGAAGAAACCTATAAAGACTAAGACTAGAACCATTATCGTCTCTACAGTTACTAAGAGAATAAGTTTAATCGAATTTTGAGCCATGAAGGTCACTCCAAATCCACCATATTCTACGTCTATAGTCGGAGATTTATCATTTCTCTTTCTAGAATTCTCTCAAATTCTCAAAGTAGATTTTAGAAGAACTTAGAAGAATTACCATAGTTCGTTATCTTGGGTAATGCATCTTCAAGTATTCTAGCAGTCATACCCCAAATAATCCATTTATCTTTTCTAAATGCTAGAACACTCTTTCTAGAACTATCAGGAAGAACGATAAGTGCTTGAACTCTTTCTAACTCTTTTACAGATGCCCAGAAATATGCAGAGAGCTCCTCAGAGAGTTTTATAGACGGCTTAGAAGATGCTCTAACCAAAAATGGTATAACCTTAAGTTCAGGCATATTTGAGGGTGAAGTCTCTCTTAGAAGTGCTACAACTTCTACATCAATATCCAAATTAATACCTGTCTCTTCTAACAACTCCCTCCTCGCAGTATCGATTAAGTCTCTATCTATCGGCTCCCACTTGCCTCCAGGGAATGCAACCTGCCCAGACCATTTATCATTCTCTGATACCTTCCTTACAACGAACAGTATCTCCGGGGCACCCTGACCAATAATGTACAATACTACTACAGCTGCCTTGTTTACTCCTCCTGAAAGATCATGGGTCTTCTTTAATTCATCGAAGCCAACCATTCTATACAGTTTACATGTGTTCGAAGCTAATAAATCCATTATCTCTGCCTTTTTTGAGATTTCAACTATTAAAAAATATAAGGGGTAGGGTTTAGGTTTCAGCTCCTAGAATATAGACTAATGTTACAGTGGCTGTTATTACTCCTTGGCTTGGAAGGATCGGTATAGTAGCTGTAGCCACTTGTTCTCTATATAATGGTATAGGCGTTGGAACTTCAGTAGAAGATAGACTGATAGACTCTATACTCAATATTTTTAATCCAAGTGTCTTAGCAATAATGTTAGCTTTAGCTCTAGCATCTTCAACAGCTGCTTTTATAGCCTCCATTTTCAATTCATCCTCTTTCCCAGAAGACAGAGTAAAAGTTACCCCATTAATCCTATCAGCGCCAGCTTTCACAGCATTATCAATGACTTTACTGGCCATCTGAATATCTCTAACTACTATACTTAGAGAGTATTCTGCTTGATAGCCGATTATTCTTGGGGGCTTAGCTTCCCAATCATAAACTGGGTAGACGTTTATGTAGCTTGTCTTCATATCTTCTTCACTTATGCCGAGTGACTTCAATAGATTTATCACTGCAACTGTCTTCTCACTACATCTTGTTAATGCTTCTTCTGCAGATGTACCCTGACCTACCATCGTAAAACTTACACTCAATGAATCAGGATTATATCTCACTAAACCGTATCCTACAACAGTTAAAGTAGTCTTGGTATACGATAGATTACTTTCTTCTTTTATACTTGACTGTATTATTGGCTGATTGCTTGAAGTTATCAATACATTGCTCATCAGAGCGAGAGCTACAATTAGAGCTGCTATCGAAACCCCTGATACTATAGTTCTCAATTTCATCACTAAGTAATTATTTCAAGACATTATTATTTCCAATGTATGCTACACTTTGTTCTATTCTGTAGACAGATAAACAAAATATAAGGATGGATATAATCTAGATATCGGATTTAAATATAAGAGCTTCAATCTTGTGATTAGACTTGAAACAAGATGATAAAGCTTGGCTCCAATGTATTAACTGCCACACAATATATCCTCTGAATTATAGTGGGTACATATGTGTAAAGTGTGGAGACCTTCTCGATGTAGTATTAGACTTAGATAAAGTAGAAGTACGTGATTGGAGAGTTTTCAATGATAGAGCTAGAGGAGTATGGAGGTACCGTGAACTCATACCAGTTGATTATTCCAAGAGAGTAACACTCAATGAAGGCGGTACACCTCTGATAGAATGTAATAGACTTAATAGATGGGTTGGCTTAAAGAAGCTCTACATAAAATTTGAAGGAGCCAATCCTACTGGAAGCTTTAAGGATAGAGGTATGACGGTTGCTATAACGAAAGCATTAGACCTCAATGTTAAAGGAGTTATATGTGCATCTACTGGAAATACTGCTGCATCATTAGCCGCATACTCTGCTAGAGCAGGCCTACCATGTATAACAGTTATACCTGAACAAGCAGCTCTAGGTAAAGTCTTCCAAGCTATCGCTCACGGCGCAATAATTGTCAGAATTAGAGGGAGCTTCGACCAAGCTTTAAGATTCGTCTTCTCTAAAGCTGAAGAACTCGGATACTATATTCTCAATTCAGTTAATGCTTGGAGACTTGAAGGTCAGAAGACTCTAGGATACGAGATAGCTGAAGAAATAAAAAATGAATATAGTATCTTCATACCTGTAGGTAACTGTGGAAATATAGCAGCAGTATGGAAAGGATTAACTGAACTGAAAAATCTAGACTTAATAAAAGATGCTCCAAGAATGATAGGCGTCCAAGCAGAAGGAGCATCACCATTCGCTAAGATGGTCAAGGAAAATAGAGAAAGTCTCCAACCAATTGATAATCCCGAGACGATTGCTTCAGCTATAAGGATAGGTAGACCAGTAAACTGGAAGAAGGCTCTTAGAGCAGTAAGAGAATCAAGAGGAGATGCTGTAATAGTATCTGATAAAGAGATACTTGAAGCACAGACAGCTATAGCTAGGCTTGAAGGATTAGGCGTAGAACCGGCATCTGCAGCATCAATCGCTGGAGCAAAGAAGGCAGTTGAAGAAGGAGGAGTCGACTCAGATGAAACAGTTGTATGCATATGTACAGGGCATCTACTAAAAGACCCAAACCCCGAACTCTTCAAGCCAAAAACATTAATCGAGATAGAACCAGACGAAGAAAAACTAGTAAAGGAACTCACTGAAATAATCTCCAACCGAGCGATACAAGCGATAAACTAGCTAAGAATAGCTAGGAAACTCCATATCCATGCTTCTAGAAGACAGATAGCATATTAATACACTACTCTAAACTACTACTTATCAGGAGAATAATGTTGGTACCATAATTTAGTAATACGTATATCTATGAGATTAATAGGTATCATCTTAGATTATTCTAGGATACGGAGAGATTGAGAAGCCAATGAATGAGCCTGTAAAAGAATCAAGAACCATAACAATATTCTACGGAAGAAGATAAAAGTAGGGACTCGGTAAATTTGAAACAGGTCTTGGCATGATTATATAAACATAAGATGTACATAATATTTCTACATAAATCAAAAATATAACAGGTCAAGCTAATCCTAGTAAGTTTGTTTTTAAAATTTTTACTAAGTACATAAAGATGGTCTTCAATATTGATCAAATGATAGAATCAGTAAATAATATGGACTTGAAGTATATCACTTTTATTAAGAATATTTCAAGAAAAGACCTACACCTAGTTGGGGGTAAAGCAGCAAACTTAGGTGAAATGAAGAATGCTGGCTTACCAGTACCTAATGCTTTCATAATTACTAGTAACGCTTTTAAGAAGTTTCTAGAAGATACTGGAATGTATGAGAAAATTCTAAGAATAATGGAAGATGCTGATCTAAATAATCCAACGAGTCTACAAGAAAAATCAGCAGTGGTCAGGAAACTAGTTGAGAATTCTAAGATACCTGAAGACTTGGCTGTAGAAATAATTGAAGCCTATAGATATCTTTCTCAAGAATTTGGGAAAGATTCAGAGTATGTTGCTGTAAGAAGCTCAGCTACTGTAGAAGATGCTCCTAGTGCAAGTTTTGCTGGTCTATATTCAACTATACTGAATGTGAAAGATGTGGATAGTCTACTAGAGTCGGTCAAGACTTGCTGGGCAAGCTTATTTACTCCTAGAGCGATCTTCTACAGGTTACAGAAAGGATTTAAGCTTGAGAGAACGTTGATGGCTGTCATAGTTCAGAAGCAAGTAGGTACTTTAACAGAGAAGGACTACCTGAATGGTAAGGTAAAAGCTGGCGTTGGCTTTACAATTCACCCTGCTACTGGAGAGAAAAATAAGATCTTAATAGAAGCTTCATGGGGTTTAGGTGAGAGTGTAGTTGCTGGGATTGTTTCACCAGATACATATGTAATTGATAAGAAGTCAGGGGCTTTAATCGAGAAATATATAGGAAGTAAAGAGAAGATTATACTTACTGATTATAGAGGAGGGCTTAGGGAAGTTGAGACTCCAGAGAATCTACGGGTAATAAAATGCTTAAACCAAGATGAATTAAAGACGCTTTGGCAGCTTTCCCTTAAGCTTGAAGAATATTATGGGTCTCCACAAGATTTTGAATGGATCTTTGAAGATGGAAAGATCTACTTACTACAATCTAGACCAGTAACAGTATTTTATGAAAAGAAGGAAGAAGAGATAAGGATCAAGAAGACTCCGATCATAAAGGGGCTTCCAGCCTCACCTGGAGTAGCCATAGGTAAAGTCAGGATAGTGGAAGTATTAGAAGAAGCCCACAAGAAGATGCGGGAGGGGGATATCTTAGTAACGAAGATGACTTCACCCGACTTCGTACCCTTCATGAAGATCGCGTCTGGGATAATTACAAGCGAGGGAGGAGTTACAAGTCACGCAGCCATAGTTTCCCGTGAACTAGGAATTCCATGTATAGTTGGTGCGAAGAATGCGTTAACACTTTTGAGAGATGACCAGTTGGTTACAGTTGATGCTAGGAGAGGGCTTGTTTACGATGGAGAAGTTAGAGAATTGTTAGCAAGAGAGAAAGCATTAGAAGTGACCCCTGAAGAAGCAGCTAAGTTTGAGACGAAGACGAAAGTCTTAATGAATCTAGGCATGCCGACAGAGATTGAAAAATACAGACATCTACCATTTGATGGGATAGGGTTGATGAGAATAGAGTTCATAATTGCTGAATGGATACGAGAGCATCCAAACTATCTAATTGAGAAAGGCGAAGAACAGAAATACATAGATAGGCTTGCTGAAGGAATAGCAGTCGTAGCCAGAGCAATTTATCCTAGATTCGTGGTTGTTAGATTCAGTGACTTTAAAACAAATGAGTATCGTCAACTAATAGGTGGAGAAAGATACGAGCCTGAGGAAGCCAACCCTATGCTTGGCTGGAGAGGGGCTAGTAGGTATATTAGTAGAGAGTTTGAGAAAGCATTCCGCTTAGAATGCAGGGCTATCAGAAAAGTAAGAGAAGAAATGGGATTAAACAATGTCTGGGTTATGATTCCATTCGTTAGAAGAGCTTGGGAAGTTGAAGAATGCTTAAAGATAATGGAGGAAGAAGGCTTGAAAAAGGGATTAGAAGACTTTAAAATATGGTTGATGGCCGAGGTTCCAAGCGTAATCTTCCTCGCAGACCAGTTTTCAAAAATATGTGATGGCTTCTCAATTGGGAGCAACGACCTTACACAGCTAATACTTGGCATCGACCGTGACTCTGCAATCCTCGCGAACATGGGATACTTTGATGAAAGAGATGAAGCCGTTAAAAGAGCAATAAAACACCTCATAGAGAACGCCCATAAACATGGCGTAACAGTCTCAATATGCGGTCAAGCCCCCTCAGTATACGAAGACTTCCTGGAATTCCTAATCGGCATAGGCATAGACTCAGTAAGCGTAAACCCTGACGCAGTCTGCAAAACAAGAAAATACATCTATGAAATAGAAAGAAGAAAACAGACAATGATTAGAATATTAAGATAAGCTAAAAACAACAAGCTGTTAAAGAAGACTATAGACCTATGGAAGTTAATGGAGCTCAATGAGGTCTGGGCTGGATAAAGGCTCCAGCAAAACCTACACGACATTACTTACAGTTCTCTCTCCATGATTATAAAAGGAGTCAGTCTCTCCAGGCTCATCCAACATACTTCTAAGGCTAGATATTAGAATACAAAACTCCAAACACCACGTAAACTTAAATAACGCTCCAGCCAACTTAATAACGCCCCAGGAAATGAGACGCCTCAAAAGAGCCCAAATGCTCCGGTAGTATAGCCAGGCCAAGTATGCGGGCCTCTCGAGCCCGAGACCCGGGTTCAAATCCCGGCCGGAGCAAACAACACAAAAATTCTTTCCCACTAACTAGAGTAAAAATCTCTTAAATTTTCATAGACATGGAACATATATAAGTATCCATGATAACTACCTTTCTTCTCCATTTTCCATTTTTCTTTATTTCTTCAAATTCTGGGAAGATCAATCTTTCCTGCTTAGTAATTAGTAATTAGTAATTTCTATACTTCCTTCTTGCAGACTTCAAAGCAGGAATCCATCAATAATAACAATATTCCTCTTATCAAATCTCTTATGAATATATTCTAGCTCAAGCTTATTCAATGCATGTAGATATCACAAGTCCCTCTCAGGGATTATTAGGAAAACTTTATAAGTGCAGTTGGCTCTTTCTATGCTTGATATTGAAGGCTATCTTGGCTAGGGTTTATGGTAGGGTTCAGAGGGTTGGCTATAGAAGATTCATCTTGGATACTGCACAAGAACTCGGACTATCAGGATATGTTAAGAATGAGAGGGACGGTTCTGTAACAATCTTCACTCAAGGAGATGAAATAATCCTAGAGAGATTCATCGAGATGGTGAAGTCTCCTCCACAACCAGCATACATAAAATCCATCGATATTAGAGATGTTAAGCCTAGACCAGCTATAAAATACTTTACAATTAAACCATCACCACTACATGAAGAACTCCAAGAAGGCTTCGGAGCAATGCAATCAATATTCATGGAATACTGGAGAGAATTCAGAGACTTCAGAAGCGAGTTCAGAGACTATAGACAAGAATTTAGAGATTTCAGAGAAGAATTCAGAGATTATAGAGAAGAGTTTAGGAGCTTTGTGAATGAGTTTAGAGAGTTTGCTAGGAGGACTGATGAAAACTTTAAGATGATTATGGAGAAGTATGGAGAGATATCTGAGAAGCTAACGATAATACTGGAGACGCTTGTAAAAGAATCTAGAGAGACGAGGGAGATGCTGAACGAGACAATGAAGCTACTAAGAGAAGCATTAGAGAAGCTATCAAGATAGCATCTTTACATTCAGTCATATTATGTTTAACTTAGACTTTCATTCTCTTCCTTCTTAAATTCTTGTATATACTTCTATTCCTAGTTTTTGTAATGCTTCTACTGCTTCTTCATCTATGTATGGTGTTACGATTAGGAGTCTCTCCGGCTTCGCCCCCGTCTTCTCCCAGTATAATTCACTCTTCTTCTTAAATATGAATACGTCTGATTTTCTTATATGTGAAGATACTTCTACTAGTATTGTCTTCCCATCTCTTACTACTACGTCTATGTCTATTACAGTCGGGTATCCATAGACTCTTCCAGCTTCATCGTAGGTTCTCCACTTCTTAACCTTGAGTCCAAGCTCTTTCTCCAGTATCCCCCTCAGGCTCTCCCTAAAAGCACTCTCAGCCATAATGCCCCATCTCGAACCTAAAGCACTTATATGCCTCTCAACAAACTCGAAACCCCTATTCATATCTTCCCTGAGTCTATTCATGTCTTCTCTAAGCTTATTCATATCCTCCCTAAGCTTTATGATCTCCGCATCATGTCTCTTAAAACCTTCCACCATGTCTTCTCTAAGCTTTACTAGTTCAGATTCATTTCTATCAAGCCTCTTAAGGATCTCTTCTAAACCTATCAATCCTGCGACAGCATACCTAAACTCTTCATCCTCCCTCAACAGCTTCAGCATCCTCATCTTAAGATCTCTTAAAGCCAATCAACACGCCCAAAACATAATGATACCGAGTTCTTAATAAGATTGTTCCTTACAGCCAGATCCTATAAACTCAATGACGCTTCTCCCTATATTGACTCAACCCTCTAAATATAGATGTGACTATAATCCTTAGCTACTTTAAACGTAATAGAAGATAGGAAGCTAAGGTTTTAGAGCAATGTTTCATGATTAGGTATGAGCCTTAGAGCCTCGGGTAAACATTTCAAGTTAAAAGACTCTTTAGATATTTTGAGGGGAGGTAGCTTTATTGCACCGTAAGATTAGTGCTAAAGATCATGTTAAGGGTAGAGACTTAACTTATTCTTGAACTTCTGCACACTATACTATCAAATTATGAAGATGGAGTGGATGAAATGTTTATCTAGACTATGTCTACTGGAGGATGATAAAGCTTATATTATTTGGTAGGAGTGAGTATGATGATGTGTGATATTCTCGTTGCAACACCGGAAGCTACTATGGATAGACAAATGATTTTTGCTAAGAATAGTGATAGAGATCCAAATGAGGCTCAAATCCTCGAATACATACTGGGAACAGAGCATGTAGAAGACAAAGTTCAATTGACATATATAGATTTTCCACAAGTAAAGAAAACGTACTCAATAATTATTTCACGTCCATGGTGGATTTGGGGAGCAGAGATGGGTGCGAATGAATTTGGTTTAGTGATAGGGAATACTGCTGTATTCGCAAAAGAGTCTCCAGACAAGATTGGAATACTTGGAATGGATTGTGTAAGATTAGCTCTTGAAAGAACTGAGTCTGCAGGTGAAGCACTAGACTTCATATTATCAGTGATTGAAGAATTTAAGCAAGGTGGTAGTGGTAGTTATGAACGTAAGCTTCTATATTATAATTCTTTTGTAATATGTGATCCTGAAGAAGCTTTCGTGGTAGAGACTGCTGGGAGAAATTGGGTTTGGAAGAAGATTAGAGGTGTTTATAGTATATCAAATGCTTATACGATACAGAGAGATTGGGATGCGTGTTCAAGCAACCTCGTCAAATATTCTATAGAAAGGAGATGGTGTAGGAAGGAGGAGGATTTCAATTTTGCAAAATGTTATTCAGATAGATTTTACACATACTTCTCACATGGTAGAGAAAGAAGAGAGTTTACATTTAAGGAGTTAAAGAAGAGAGAAGGGGAAATAACTCTGGAAGACATAATGAACATTCTCCGGTCTCATAGGGACTCATCTTTTAGACCTGAAAATGGATCGATGAGAGATATATGCATGCATTATGGTGGGCTTACTAGACCATCTCAAACAGCAAATTCACAGATATCAGTATTGTCTTCAAAAATGCATCTACACTGGTTTACTGGGGTATCGAATCCCTGTATAAGCATTTTTAAACCAATACATTTCGATGCTGGAATACCAAGCCTCGGTGATAAACCAACTTGTAAGTATAATCCTAAATCATATTGGTGGAAGATTGAAAGATTTCATAGAAGATTTCAAACATGTTATCAGCAGTACATAAATGAGTATTCCAGAGAAAGAGATGCAATACAAGATTGGATTATCAAGGAAGCAGGTAAGATTATTGGATACTGGGATCCAAAAGCCTTTTATAAGCTTACTGAATTATCTTTTAGGGAGGAAGAAAACTTCGTAGATAAATGGGATGAAAGAATAAGAACGGGCAGGCTGCCGTTTCTGTATGGATATAACTGGAAGAAAGCTAATAGTAAAGCAGCGGTTACATTTTAGTTTTCTAGAAATCGGTGTATTCTAAGATAGATGAGGAAGGCTTAATTATCGTTAGATTAATACATAATATAGTAAATGCTATACTCTCCTACTCAATCTTTATACGTTTAGTTTAATGTCTGTTGTTTGCTGGGTTGCAATTTCTCTTTTTAATGCTTCTCTCTTAGCTGTTAATTCCGATATTTCCCTCTGCAGGCTCCTCCTAATATCCTCTAGTCTACCTAGTTCTTCTCTCACTTCTTTTATTCTATCTTCTAGGTATTCTATTTCTTTCTTCATTTCTTCGTATTTCTTTAAGTCTGTAAGCATCTTCCATGTTATTACGAATTTGTATAATTCATCTTCATTACCACTGAAGATTACCTGGAAGTTCGCCATGGCTCCCACCTTCATTTTACCTATCCATGTCTGGTTATAAGTATTGCTTGTTTACTTTACTCTAGGTTTAGCTATCACTTCTCTTATAGTAAGGTTGAAGAAATCGTTTGAATGGGATGGCTTGATTAGTAGAGCTGTATCCGCTCCTCTGCTTGTTCCTGCTATAGCTATAACATCTCTATCTACGGGTATGAGCCCAGCATCCGCAGCCATAACTGTTATCTCAACGCATACTTTAACGCCTTCACCAAACAATCGTAGCGTCTCGGCAATCATGGTCAACATACCTATCGTGCCAAGCTTATTACGTATAGATCTCTCTACTCCGGAGAAAGCATGAGACGCTGTAAGTATCTTTCCACCCATCTTAAGTATTTCTTCTTCAAGCTCTTTCTTCATTTCTTGCATTCCAGGCTTCCTGAAGCCGGTATGATGTCTGACTACTACTACGTTGAATCCCTTGAAGATCTGGCATGCCTTCAGCCCTGTCTCACCGGTAGTTGAAGCTACAACAATATCTCTTACACCTAGTTCTTGAGCTCTTTTATGAGCATGCCTTAGAGTCTCCTCAGTATTCTGTATTCCCGGCTCATCAAAATATATAACATCTACTCTCCTACTTACTCCACTCATACCAACTAACCCTAGTAGCTAAAGTTGTACATCCTCCTACTTAGGATTTGTTTGATAAAAATATACTGGCCGTGTCTAATTCAAGGTATAGCGTTATTAAGTTGCTTGTCTAATACTTATGCTGAATGCCTTACAAGTTTACATTTGATTTAACAGTTGTTCCGAAGAGATTCTTTAGAGAGTTAGCTCTAGTTATTGATTCAAGGAGGCTTCATAGGAAGACTGGAAGAGCTTTGAGAAGGTTAGTCGATAAATTTAAGCTTTCTGAGATAGTGGGCTTAGATGTATCCGGTATTTTATTGGTTCTCGAAGACTTAGTAGACATATACATTAAGAATCTGGCTTATAGAGGAGACTTCATTAAATCTAGAAAGAAAGTCTTATTCCTCCCTCATTGTGCTAGAAAATATGTTGATTACAGATGTAAAGCTGAGTTCGACCCTGACATACCTACCTATAGATGTAGAAGATGTTCTAATGATTGCCAGATAAATCAAGCTACGAGAATAGCTGGAGAGTTAGGCTATGATGTATATGTTGTCCCAGGTGGTTCATGTATTCCAAACATCATTAAACGCTTCGGATATGATGGCGTCGTCGGAGTAGCTTGCGGAGAAGAAATAAAACTAGCATCAACTTATCTCGAACAAGAAGGTATCCCAGCACAAGCAGTACCTTTGCTTAAGAATGGATGCTTTAATACAAAGTTTAACATCCAATCTCTTGAGAAGATCTTAAAGTTTCACGGTGAACATCGTATGGGTAGCAGTAAGGTTGACTTCAGTTAGGAGCCATAACTGTTTGAAGACTTGGTTATAGAAGTCTGTTCTAGCATCTTCGGATACGCTTATTACTACATCGTATAACCCATACAATTCATGGGCTTCCATTACTGATTTCATTGATTTAAGATGTTTCTCCCAGAATTTTGGTACGGAGGGTCTCTTAATCTTACCGAATATGTATGCGCATTTTTCAGTTTGGTTGCATTCTTCCCTCTCAAAGCTTAACCCACCTTCTTTAACTATGAGCGTATTAGAGTCTTGGAGACCATTCTCTTGGAGCATATCTAGGAAAGTATCTACTTGCGAGAAATTATCGAATTCTATCTTACAGATTAAGTCGTATGTTCCATAGATTAAGTAAGCTTCTCTCACAATTTTCGAACTCTTAACAGCATTTAAAGCTTGAACCAATCCGCTTCTAGGACTAATGATGCTTAGAATATACGCTTTCATTCCTAAACCCTGCAAATAATAAGTATCCCTATTCTAATAAATACTTTACATAAAATCGACAAGAAAGCCTAGAACTTTAGTTCTGGGATGAATTGTCGATAAGCTCATGTATAGCTTAGGATAATTTCATGTCGAGCGAGTCGCTCATGAGGGCTAGGAAGACCATTAAGGGTAAGATTCTTGAGCTTCGGAAGGGCAAGGAGGAACTTTTAAGGCGTGAATATGAGAACTTTCAACGTTATTTGCGTGGAGATAGGTCTGTTCCGCTTTATTCCGCAACTAAACAGCAGGCTGAGAGGCTTTTTAAAAGGCTTAAAGGAAAACTTAAGCCGAACAAGGAATATCCGATGATTCTAAGAAGAGACGTTTATAGAGCCGGCACAAAGCTAACACCATATTGGCTCAAGATACCCATCTACGGAGTTAAAGGCGGGATAAACGTTCCAATTAAAACACATGAACCGATAACCGAAGACATGGTCTGCAGAGAGGCTAAGATTATAAGGCGAAATGGTGAATGGTTCGTATACATAACTGTTGAAAAAGAAGTTGAAGAGCGAAATCCTAAGTCGGTTTTAGCAGTTGATTTAGGGATAAGGTGGATTGCCACAACCGTCAACTCAAACAATCCAAAACCGAAATTCTACGGCAAAGAGCTCAGACGCATCAAAGGACACTACTTCTACCTCAGAAGGTCTCTAGCCCTGAAGAAAGCCTACAGGGCCATAAAGAGGCTTAGACACAAAGAGAGACGAGTAGTCAACGATATCCTGCACAAGATAAGCAGGGCTATAGTCAACGAGGCCTTAGAGAACGATTCTATGATTGTTCTCGGAAAGCTCAGAGGCATAAGAAAGAAAGGCAAAGGGAGAAAGTTCAACAGAAAACTGAACAACGGATTCCCGTACTATAGATTAAGCCAGTTCATAGAGTACAAAGCCAAATGGCTTGGAATAAAAGTCGTCAAGGTAAGCGAGAAAAACACATCCAAAGCATGCCACAAGTGTGGAAACAAGGGGCTTCGAATCGGGAGCCTCTTCAAATGCCCAAAATGTGGCTATTCGTGCAACGCAGACTACAACGGAGCCGTGAACATACTCAAGCGGGGATACGGCTATACGCCGTATCCAGGGGCTGGTTTGACACAGCCCTTAACTCGGTAGGATGAGGGCTATGGAAAGCCTAACGAACCGAGAATCTCCCGGCTTTAGCCGTGGAGAGTGTCAAAATTATGAGGAAACTACAGAATAGTTAAAGCCTCATTACAAAGAGCTCAATTAAACCATGTGTATACATGTAGTTTATCATATAGCTTCTGCGAATGCTTCTACTTCCTCTTTTCCTGAAATGATTATGATACGGATTACGAATATAGATTGAACATTTTCGTATTAATTTTTACGAAGTTCTTTATAGCTGCTGTCTATGAAGTACGGAGTCGACAGTTGTTGAACGATTCTTAGGAAAAGTTATTATAGTAAGAAGTATTGAATGTTCGGCAAAGCATGAGAACGGTGTTGCTTGATACTACGTTGAGAGAGGGGGAGCTATATAGACCATTAAAATTACCTGCGAAGATTGCTATAGCTAAAGCTCTACTTGAAGTTGGATTAAAGAGGGTTGAGTTAACTCTAGCTTATCCTCCTAGAACTTCCCCAGAAGATTTGAGGAAGGTCTTGTCAGTAGTGAATGAGCATGGAGCTGAAACAGTCATACACTGCCGTGCATGTAGAGAAGATGTAGAGAATGCAGGTAGATACGATTCTTGGGGTATAGCTGTCTACATGGCTTTAAGCAGAATCCACGTAAAACATAAGTTTGGAAAAGATAGCCATGAAGAAATAACTAGAAAGCTTATAGAAGCAATTGAATTATCAAGAGAGATGGGTTTCAAATACGTTCGTGCAACTGTAGAAGATGCTTCAAGAATATACCTTGAAGAAAGTATAGGTAAGCTGATTGAGATAATCAATATATTGAAAGATGCAGGAGCTACAATGATAAGCATACCAGATACATCAGGTCTATTGACGCCATCTATTTCAAGAGAATTCTTCAAAGAGTTGAAGAAGCATACTCAAGCTCCACTTTCAGCTCATTTCCATAATGATTATGGATATGCCTCCGCTAATACTGTTGAAGCTATACTTGCAGGAGCTGATGAAGCTCACGTCAGCATCCTCGGCTTAGGTGATAGAAATGGTATCGCTGATCTCTATGAAGTAACCGCTGCTTTAACCGATATACATAAACTAGAACTAGGCATTAAGAGAGAATATTTAAGAAGCTTATATGAAGTTTTCAGCAAATTAACTGGGATCAAGATCCCGGCTAGACATCCATTAAGCGATGAAGCTAGAACTATCAGAGCTGGAGTACACCAAGCTATGACTACTAAAGCTCCTGAAGGATATATACCTAGGATGAAGCTTAGATACGATTTCGATTCTCCACTCTATGAAGTTACACCATTCATTAGTAAGAAGCTTATAGAGAGAATACTTAATGGATACTCCCTAGACTCTGAGAAGATTAAAGAATTAACTGAATATATAGGTGCAGAAGCTTCTAGACAAGGTGGAAGGCTATCCATTGAGAGGTTACATCAAATATTCTCAGAGAATGGATTAAGCATACCATATGAGAGACTAGGACAATACTTTGGATATATGCGTGCATATGTTTTACTGAAAGTTAAGAACGGTCAACCAATCAATTCATTAATTGAAGAGCTAGCAAGCTGGAAGGAAATAGAACTAATCCAAGAAGTTTCTGGAGATTCAGATCTACTATTAATGGTTAAGATGAATCCAGAAGTTGAAGAAAATATACAGAAGATAAAGAAGGTACTGGGCAACTCTATAGAGAGGATAAACCTCCTCATTATACATTAACTAAGCTCTTCCAACCAAACCATCCGGCATAAAAACATCCCTAACAAACAATACATTATAAATCTTAACTATGAACTTATCTCG
The DNA here is from genome assembly GCA_023539395.1 of Candidatus Geocrenenecus arthurdayi. Taxonomy (GTDB): domain Archaea; phylum Thermoproteota; class Nitrososphaeria_A; order Caldarchaeales; family Wolframiiraptoraceae; genus Geocrenenecus; species Geocrenenecus arthurdayi. The sequence goes on from JAKCEX010000030.1 coordinate 16,480, forward strand.
AAATTCTGTATCTTTGGTGTATGGTTATTGATGTTATTGTTACTAGGGCTACCTG
>JAKCEX010000082.1 GCA_023539395.1 Candidatus Geocrenenecus arthurdayi
ATTATAATAGTCTCTTATCTTTATACCATTTTATTGTTTCCATTAAACCCACCTTAGTGTCTGGATACAGTAACTTGTAACCTAGCTTTTTAATTTTCGAGTTATCAAGCCAATAGTTATGGAAAAGATATTTTACAGCATCTCTTACGATCAATGGTTTTTCACCTCTCATCTTTGCTCTCCATTCATACCATCCTGCTACTAATTCAACCAGTGGAGCTGGTATGTGAAATTTATACATTTTTACACCTAGGAGTTCAGCAACATAGAGTAGAAGCTCTTCATTTGTATAATGGGAGTCATCTGCAATATTGTATACTTCACCGATAGCTTCTTTTCTCTCAGCTAAGAATAAAGCTGCACCTACAACGTCTCTTACATGAACAAATGATCCTATCGTTTTCCCACTTCCAGGAATAGCTCGAAGCATCCCCTTCACCATCATAAAAATCGGTATCATCACCCCATAATTACTTCTAGGTCCATAAATGGCCGCTGGTCTTATTACAGTTACAGGTAAACCATAACGTTTATGGTATTCCAGCATCACTTGTTCTTGCATCCATTTTGATTTCTCATAATTGTTTAAGGGTTGTGGAGGATGAGTTTCCTTTGTTGGAAGCTCTCTAGGCGCACCGTATATAGAACCAGAGCTCCAATGCACAATGATTGCTGGGTTGGTCTCCAATGCAACCTCGCAGAGATTTCTAGCGCCTTGCACATTCACTCTGTAAAGTAGGTCCCAAGGAGCTGAAAAATCAAAGATAGAAGCTGTATTGAAGATGTAGTCTGCTCCCTCAAAGGCTTGGCGTAATGTCTCCTTCTTCGTAAGGTCGGAGGGGACAAACTCTACATCAAGCATATTAAGATAGCTTCGATCTGCGTTCTCTAGATCGGTTGCTCTAACATTGATACCTTTCTCTATTAAAAGGTCTACCATATGTGAGCCGACGAACCCGCATGCTCCCGTTACTACTGCAAGCTTCCTACTCATCATAAACACCATAAGAATGAATGTATTAGTAGTTTTTAGCTCAATGCCTCACCGCTTCAATTGTCTAGACTGCCTTCTCATTTACATTTAAATGAAATGATTCATTAAAGCTTCTGTAGCCCTGGTCAGCTTACTTATAGCTTTGTAGATTCTCTCTAATAATTCTCTAGAAGAAAAGCCTTAACGGTATATCTACACTGCTGATAGCAATACAAAGTATAACCATTTTATAGGAGCATTAATAGTAGAAAACAAGAACATCTCTAAGAATCATAATATACAACCTAAAAATTAAGATGAGTATACGGATAGGTTGGACCCATCACTCTCAAACCTCAACCACCCAGAGGTTTTGGCTGAGAGAAGGTGGGACAGGATCTTCTACCTTTGCGGTCATATGGATTAGTCTATGAGGAGAGAGTTTTAGGCTGAAAAGTATGAGGATTTCTACTTAAAACATAATGCCTTCTCCCTGAAATCACTAGAGATACTGTAGATGTGAATCTCGGAGATTCAGAGGAGCATATCTTTAGCCGTAGACTCCCATGATTACTTATATTAGTGATCTTATGAGCCCTCCATCCACTTGTATGACGACTCCGGTGATGTAGCTGGCCCTCTCAGATGCTAAGAAAACCACAACATCCGCTATCTCCTCAGGCTTCGCAAACCTCTTCAGCGGTATTTCGGCAGCCCACCCCCTCAATATTTCTTCTATGGGCTTCCCAGTTCTACCAGCCTCCGCTCTTACCAGCTCCTCAACCCGCTTTGTCAGGGTCCAGCCAGGGCAGACTGCGTTAACTAGTATCCCGTATTCCGCGAGCTCTAGAGCAAGAGTCTTCGTTAACGCTAGTATGCCTGCCCTCAGTGTATTTGAGAGGATCAATCCACGTATGGGCTGCTTAGCGACGAACGATGCCATGTTTATGATCCTACCCCACCTTCTCTTCTTCATATGAGGTATCACGAGGTGACAGGAGTATATGGTACTCATCAGCAGCTGGCTTACAGCATCAGCCCACATCTCATCAGATGTCTCCTCGAAGATAGATGGTGGTGGGCCACCAGTATTATTCACTAGTATATCTATCCTGCCGAACTTCTCAAGCGCCATATCAACCATACGGGCAACCTGCTCCCTAATCCTCAGATCAGCTTCAACGGGGAGGACTTCCGATCCAGTCTCAGCCCTAATCTCTTCCGCGGCCCCAGAGATCCTATCGCAGCTCCTAGAACATATTACAAGCTTGCAGCCTTCCCGAGCCAGCGCCATCGCTATGGCCTTACCTATCCCACTGCTAGATCCCGTGACGATTGCAACCCTACCCTGAAATCCCAGGTCCACCACGAAGCCACCCCATGATTCTTAAATGACACAACTCTTGAATAGACCGTCCTAATAGAATTACTTTAATGTTATTTCGCCAAAATCCTTATAAATATTTTCAGCTCATCTCAAAATTCCCCGTCTATGTGTGATTATAGATGTTATTGTTACTAGGACAATGTATATCTCTGAATCTCTTCAAAAACCCCAATAAGAAACTAAAAACCAAGAAAGAAAAACCCAAATAATCTTGAGATGAGTTCTTCTCTTTTTAAGATTCATT
>JAKCEX010000031.1 GCA_023539395.1 Candidatus Geocrenenecus arthurdayi
TGTATATGGTTAATAATCTCATCTATCTATTTCTTGAGTTGTTATGAGTGGTGCTGAGCTTAAGGAGCTAAGGGAGGAGATTAAGAAGGTTACGAGGGAGATTCTGAGACTTACTGCTAAGAGGGTGGAGCTGTCTTTGAAGATTGGTGATATTAAGAGTAGGCTTGGCATAGATATTTCGGATAGGCAGGTGGAAGCTGAGTTATTTAATGATGCTTTAAACTTTTCTGGAGAGCTTGGTCTAGATAGAGATTTTACGAGTAGGCTTATCTCTCTGCTTATTTCCGAGTCTACTAAGGTTCAGGTTGAAAAGACTAGTAGGACTGGGAGAATCGGTTTGAGAGAGATATTTTATATGGCTTTAGAGCTTGAGAAGTCTGGTAGAAGGATTATTAGGCTGGAGATTGGTGAGCCTGATTTCACTGCTCCTCCTAGTGTTGTTGATGAAGCTTGTAGAGCTTTAAGAGAGGGTAGGTCGAGGTATCTCTCATCTTACGGTATCATTGAGTTAAGGGAAGCTATCGCGAAGAGACTGAACAGCATGTATGGTGTAGACTTTAAGCCTGAGAATATACTTGTAACAAGCGGTGGGGTTACGGCTATCTACATAGCTGTACAGGCATTATCTAGGATAGGTGATGAAGTCCTAGTTCCAGAGCCTGCGTGGCCTCTATACAGAGAGATAGCTGAGCATCTAGGTAGAAGATATGTACCATTAAGGACAAGCATTAAAGATAAGTGGACTGTTAAACTTGGAGAATTATCTAAGCATACTACACCAGCATCAAAGCTACTAATCCTTAATTATCCTAATAACCCAACTGGACGTGCATTAAGCTTAACTGAGTTGAAGAATCTTGTTGAAGAAGCTAGAGAATCAGGTTTAACTATTATAAGTGATGAAGTATACTCACAGTATTATTTCCATGGTAGGTATGCTCCAAGCATCGCTCAGGTACTAGATGAAGGATACGTGCTAGTCGGGTCTTTCTCGAAGACTTGGGGGATGACAGGATACAGAATAGGATACTTGGTGGGAGATAGAGAATTGATTGAGAGAGCAGCTAAAATCCTAGGATTAATCATGACATGTATCCCTGAGTTTATCCAGAGAGCTGCACTTAAAGCTCTTAGAGATGAAGAGAATATTGTAAGGAATGTTGATGAAGTAAAGAAGAGGGTAAGATACATGTATAGTAAGCTTCAAGAGAATAGCTTGATAGAAGTCTACCCATCTGATGGAGCATTCTACCTATTCCCAAAGATCAAGATAGACGGATTCGATTCATCAGAGTTTGCATTAAAACTCCTAAGAGAGTATGGGGTAGCCGTTGCTCCAGGATCAAGCTTCGGAGAATATAACCAGCATATAAGACTTTCAGCAGTAAAACCAATAAACGAGATAGATGAAGGAGTAGAGAAAATAAACCAAGCAATCCAACAAACAACTCAACTCTAAGTCTAAGCAAACAACCCCAACCCTTTACACTCTTAATTCTCTCTTGAGTTCTGCTTAACATATCAACAGAGATAACAAAATACCCTGGAAGCAAATCAATTAAATAAGATAAGTCAACTAAACACTCAGGTGGGAGAAACCAGTTTTCCATGATTTTTCCTACAGACTCTATAAGCTAAAATTAACGGAGCCCTCATTAAGTCTCGAAATATTTATACTCTGATAATAATATATTTTTATAGTGATTTGATGAGTAGTTATTCAACTATTTCAATTCCTAAAAGGGTTAAGCAAGTGCTGGAGAAGGATAAGGGGGATAGAGACTGGGGGGAGTATCTACTCAACCTGTATGAAGAGGCGAAGGCTGAGAAAAGGGCTAGGGCGTTCAAAAAACTCCGTGAGCTACTTTCTGAAGACGACCTTAAGAGAATCCTTGAAGAATCCCGGCTGCTTAGAAGGGGTTTGGCTCTCAGATGAACCTATTGGACACGAGCGTACTCGTGGACTGGCTGCATAAAGGCGTTATGGCTAAAGGCTAAATTAGTGTGATAACCTTAATAGAGTTTCTTCGAAGAGTGGAGGAGAGTAAACGCCTTGAAACTAAAAACGCATTAGAAGAGGCCTTCAACATAGCCCAGATAGATAATGAGGTGATTTTAGAGTATTGCAGGCTCTATGAAGAGTTGAGGAGAAAAGGCTTGAGCATGGGAGACGCAGACTTGCTCATCGCTGCAACAGCCAAAGTCAACCAGCTTACCTTGAAAACCATGGACAAAAGCTTCGAGAAGCTGAGAGAACACAGAATAAACATAGAAATCGCTCAGCCCACAGACTAATTTAGCTCAACGACATTGTTAAAGACTATTTTGACTATTATTGGCTCTTCCATTCCTCTTTCAATTCTCTATTCAAGGTTCAGTATGTTAGGTGCATCCACAGACCCGCAAACATTGATAGACTTTCAATTCTTTTTTATGAGGAAAAGGCTTAAGTTAAGAAAATCCCTTAACAGTTAAGGCATGAGTGTTAAAATTGAAATTCAAAATCTGCCAGAAGAGCTAAGGAGGGAGGGCTTAGAAGAGAAGCTGGCTGAGATCTGCAAAAAGAACGACATAGTGTTTATGGCTGTTTTCGGTTCTTTTGTTAGAGGGGAGCAAAACAGAAAAAGCGATATAGACATAGCCATAGAATTTGAGCGGAATAGCAGAAAGAGCCTCCTCGATCTAGTTAGTATAGAAGATGAACTGAGAAAGATATTTAAAAGAAAGGTTGATCTTGTAATCTTCCGCAGTTTAAGCCCCTACATAATAGAGGACGTAAAAAAGGAAATGCGAGTAATTTATGAGAAGAGATAAAGCATACTTAAAACACATTCTAGATGCGATTCCTAACATAGAGAAATTTATAGAAGGTTTGACTAAAGAAGAATTTTTTAAGAATGTAGAAAAACAGTACGCCGTCTTAAGGGGGACTAGAGATAATTGGTGAAGCAACTAAGAATTTGAGTAAGGAACTAAGGACAAAGCACCGCGGAGTTCCATGGAGGGACATTTCTGGTATGAGGGATAAGCTAATTCACAAGTATTTCAGCGTGGATTTGGAATTAGTTTGGGTAACTATCAAAAACAAACTTCCCGAACTCAAAAATCAAATCCTCAAGATATTAAAAGAGATAGAAGAAAGTAGAAGTTAAGCAAAAACACAGAAAGGAGAATAGGCTACCCCTTTTATTTTCCGCTTGCCGATAGTACTTGTTCGACATAACCTGGAATAAGAAATCATATTTCTACAATAGATATTAAGTCAGTAAAGAGAGTGTTTAAGAAAATAAGTTGTGAAAATCCATATTGGTCTTATTATGCTTGCTTTTGCTGAAGCTGTACGTGAAAGGAGATTTTCTAGAAAGACTATCATCTGAAACTTTAACTCCCTAGTAGATAAAGAAGAGTATGCAAGGAGCTGGAAGAAAGAAGTTATCGACCCCTTGTGTGGAGCTTCAAATATGGCTGAGGGGCTAATTTTAAGATAAATCTGCAATTTTAAGAATGGAAAGTGATTAAGAGATAGTCTAATACTTCTAAGAAAGCTAGAGGCTTTCTGAAGCGAAAAACCTATGAAAAATAATACTGACAAGAGAATAAGGATTTACCTTGAAAGTTTTTGAGAGAGTGTAAATTATGAGAAGCTCTTTAGAGTTTTAAGTTTAATCTTATCCTAAGAAGAACTATGAAATATCTGTCAGCTCATCAGAACATAGGATATTGTTCTAATTTTGATGAATATGCGGGGAGTTTGAAGTTTTAGCAGGAAATCTTATCAATTGTTAGATTTTCTGCTATCGCTTAAATTATATATTAAATCTATGAGAGGAGACAATATATGCGAGGGTTTCAACTGAGAAGCAAGAGGAGGAGGAGACGGTAGAATCTCAGATTTAAGAATTGAGGAAGTTCTGCGAGAAGAACGATTTTTTGATTGTTAAAGAATAAAGTTTACTTTTAATTCTGTTTCTCATATCCTTCAAGGCTACGATGGAAACAAAATTCTCCATCCAGCAATATAAGGATTAAGTATTACCTCCCCCGATAATATATCCATAATGAGGGTATGTTGTGGATGCTTGAATGTTATTTTTATCTTCTAGTTGGTGTGTTTATCTATAGTTATGATTGTATCTGTTATCGGCTTGGGTGCTTTTGGTAGATGGCTTACTAGGCAATTCCATGCAAGAGGGTTCCAAGTTAAAGGATTCGATATAGACCCTGGAAAGATTGAAGAATTAAGATCTTCTGGGATAAACGGGTATAGTAGTCTAAGGGAAGCTATAGAAGATTCAGATATAATCTTAGTAGCAGTTCCAATCAATAGAGTATCAAGTGTATTAGAAGAAGTCTCGAAACATCTAGCTAGGGGTGTAGTAATAGATGTTTCATCATTAAAGAAGCCTGTATACAGTATCATGAAGTCTTTTCCAGAAAATCTAAAACCTGTCTGTATTCATCCATTATTTGGTCCAACAGCATCTGGATTTAAGAATGAGAAGGTTGCATTAATACCTGTAAGAGATAGTTTAGAAGAAAGGAGGATAGTAGAGAATCTTATGCCTGGAGTAGAGATTATTGAAGTAACAGTTGATGAACATGATGATGCTATGGTCTACATCCTCTCTTTAACCCACCTCCTCTCTATAGCAATAACAAACATACTGAAAGAAGTTAAAGATGGGAAGATTATAGAAGAACTCTCTGGGGCAAGCTTTAAACATATGTGTAGGATGCTAAATGCCACTTTAACTGAGAGCCCAGACACCTTTACATCAATACTATACTACAACAGCGGTACAAAACAATTATCATTAAACCTATTAAGACAATTCAACGAGATAACCCAAACAATCTCAAGAGAAGACTACACCAACCTGAGGAAGATGGTTGAAGAGAAGCTTGGAATATACTCTAAGCTTGACTTCGTAAGGAAAATAGCCTCCTCCTAGAAGACCACCCATATCATCTCAGAAGTCAATACTTCGATAAACCCAGAATGTATACCTTCTCAAGCCTATACAATTAAATTATTTATTCTAGTCTAGCATATTACTTGTATGGATACTTATAGGGTTGGAGGATCAAAGTATCTTAAAATTTCATGGGATGAAGTTGAAGAACTCGTAGAAAATCTTGCAGGGAAGATTGTAAGTAGCTATCGTTTCGACTTATTAGTTGGTGTGCTTAGAGGTGGGATGATAGTTGCTCACCTCTTATCAGATATTCTAGGTATAGATGAGATATATCCTGTTGGATGCTCAAGCTATACAGACATCTATAAACATTCCCAAGTCAGAGTATACCATCCACTCATTATAGATAACCTAGAAGATAAGAAACTACTAGTCGTGGATGATGTTGCAGATAGCGGTGAGACCTTAAAGACTATAGTGCAGAAGATCATTGCTCCTAAGAATCCCGGAGAATACCGTACAGCTACATTACATATAAAGCCTTGGAGCACTTTTAAACCAGACTACTACGTTGACGTAGTAGATGCTTGGATAGTCTACCCATGGGAGAAGTATGAAATGATTAAACTTCTAGGTCCAAGATTCATCCAATCCCTAGGAGAAGAAGATGGATTAAGCATGCTGGGAGAACTAGTAGGCAAGAACATATCTAAGATAAAACATTTCCTCTTAACCTTAAGCTCTAGTACCTAGACTCATACAAGACTCGCTAAATTTTAATCTATCTTCAACATTATGTTAGGTTTGGAGAGATGGGTAGAGTTTATACTGAGATCTATGGATGTACAGCGAATGTAGCTGATGGAGAGATAGCTCTAGGAATACTTAGAGAAGCTGGATGGGAGGTCGTAGATAAGCCTGAAGACTCAGACCTAATCCTACTAGTAACATGCACTGTGAAGAAGCCTACAAGCGATAGAATGCTCTACAGAATTAAGAAGTTGAAGACCTACAGGAAGATGCTTATCGTAGCTGGATGTATGGCTTCTGGAGAAGGAGATAAAGTAAAAAGAATAGCACCTGAAGCTATACTAGTCCATCCAAGAGCTATAACACGCATACTAGAAGTAGTAGAAACTAGAAAAGACTTAACAGTCGGAGATGGTCTAGATAAGCTAGGTAAGAAGAGAGTATTAAAGAATAGCGTAGTAGGGATAGTTCCAGTCTCAGAAGGATGTAGATGGGGTAGATGTGGATTCTGTATAGTCCCCTTTACTAGAGGGAGATTCGTAAGCCATCCACTAGATAAGATTATGGAAGAAGCTTCAAGATTAATCTCTATGGGGGTTAAAGAGATATGGCTTACAAGCCAAGATATGGGTAGCTATGGATTAGACCTTGGAAGAAACATGCTCCCTCAACTAGTAAATAGTATAGCATCACTCCCAGGAGAATTCTGGATAAGAATAGGTATGATGAATCCAATATACTTGAAGCCTATATTGAGAGAATTAGCTGAAGCCTATCTACACCCGAAAGTCTATAAATTCCTCCATCTACCCGTCCAGTCTGGGTCAGACAAGATACTTAGGGCAATGAATAGAGGATACACAACCTCAACATTTAGAGAAATAATAGAATATATGAAGAGCAGGATAAGCGAACTCACAGTCTCAACAGATATCATAGTAGGATACCCAGGAGAAGATGAAGAAGATTTCGAGGAAACCATTAAACTAATAAGAGAAATAGAGCCAGACTCAGTTAATATCTCTAAGTTTTTCCCTAGACCTCACACACCTTCTGAGAAACTCCCACAGCTAGACCCCAAGATAATTAAGGAAAGAAGCAGGTACATTACAAAAGTAGCTACAGAGATTGCATACAAGAAGAATCTTAAATGGATTGGATGGACTGGTGTAGCACTTGTAGATGAGATAGGAGAAAAGGGAGAAGCAATAGCTAGAAACATCTACTATAAACCTATAGTGTTAAAAGATGAGTGTGGCCACATCCTCCTAGGTAGGAAGATTGAAGTAGAAGTCGTGGATGCTAAACCACACTGCTTAATTGGAAAACAGGTAAAAACTATTAATTATGAGAGTTAGAATATGGTGGAGTACAATTCTATCATTATACATTATGGGGAGATCGCCTTAAAGCTCGGTAGAAGACCCTACTATGAAAAACTATTAAAAAAGAATCTTGAGAAGAAACTTAATAGAAAGCTCAGGAGACTTAGAGGAAGATTAGTTTTAAAGCTGGAAGACAGCGATTGGAGAATCCTGTCTGAGAAGATTGGGAGGGTATTCGGAGTAGTATGGTATGCACCTGCGATACATGTAAAGAAAGATATTGAAGAACTGGAAGAAAAAATAATTGAAGCATTGAAGCAAGAGGATATAAGAAGCTTTAAAATATACGTTAAGAGGAGTGATAAAACGTTGCCCCTCAAATCTATAGAGCTTGCAGAAAAACTTGGAAGAAATATTTCAAATAGACTAAACGTTAAGGTAGACTTAGAAAACCCTGAGAAGAAAGTATACATTGAAGTTACAGAAGATGGCTTCTATCTATTCTTTGATAAGATTGCTGGGCTAGGTGGTTTACCAACAGGTTCCTCCAGCAAGGTTTTATCTCTACTATCTGGAGGGATAGATTCACCTGTAGCTAGCTGGTTAATGATGAAACGTGGATGCTACGTCGACTTACTACACATCCATTCATCCTTAACTCATGATGAAGTATTAGAAACAAAGATAGGAAAAATCGCTAAAAAATTATCAGATTACAGTCTGGGGCTAACCCTATATCTAGCGTCTTTCAAACCATTCTTCCTCAAGTCTTTCGAGCTCCCCCCGAAAATGATCCTCGTAGCTTTTAGAGCATACATGCTTAGGCTTGCCGATAGAATAGCGAGAAGCAAAGGATATCTAGGCATAGTTACAGGGGATAGCCTAGGTCAAGTAGCATCTCAAACATTAGAAAACCTCTATGCCGTAAATATGTTCTCTCAAACTCCAACATATAGACCATTAATAGGAATGGATAAGCAGGAGATAGTAGACCTAGCAAAGAAGATTGGAACCTACGATTTAAGCATACAAGAATATAGAGATTGCTGTGCAATAATAGCTAGGCATCCAGAAACAAGAGTTAAACCACAAGAACTAAGAGAACTATGGGAAAAACATAATCTAGAGGAGACAGTAGAAGAAACACTTAACAACTTAGCAGAATACGAATTCTAAAGCATATACTAAAGGAGATGAGTAGTATCTAATAACACCCCCATAATTCAGTCTCCCTTTAGATTGTTCCTCCCTAAATTTATGAAACTCTTCTAACGTTATCTCCATGGACTGAGATTCTTCAAGCACTTCCTCTAAACCAAAGATAGACTCCACTACAAGTCGACATCCTCTATCTTACATAATACTTAAGTTTCTCTCTTATCTTCTTCAGAAGAAATAGTTCCCTTCGACTCGTTTTCCCAGTACATAATACAAAATGAGAGACCAACTGACAAGATATTTAATCTGTAAATAATTGAAGAAGCAAGTATATCTTGAGCTTATTTTGTTTTATAATTTTTAAGTATAGGGTAGACTGGGACACAGATAAGATTAAGGCAAAAAAGGTGGGATGATTGAGTAATAGAATTATTGGATTAGTAGGTGGAACGGGGAATCTTGGACGTGGGCTTGCGTTGAGGTTGGCTAAAGCTTCTCAAGAAGTAGTTATCGGGTCACGTTATAAAGAGAAAGCTGAAACCGTAGCTAAAGAGATAACAGAAAGGATAGGTAAGAAGGTTCAAGGATTGACAAATGAAGATGCTGCTAGAGTAAGTGATGTAATCATCCTAACTATACCTTTTGAGGGGATAAGAAATATAATCGAGAGGATTTCTCAGTACCTAGAAGGGAAAACTGTCATATCAACTATTGTTCCACCTATCTTCTCTGAGAAGTCTGCAGCAGAGGTTGTAAGAGAACTACTCCCGAGAACGGTTTATCTAGCTTCAGCATTCCATAATATTGGGTATAAGGCTCTCCTAGACCTTGAGAAAGATGTTGAGTGTGATGTAGCTGTATGCGGTGATGAACCCGCGAAGAAGATAGCAATAGAGCTTGCAGAAAAAATTCCAGGAGTGAGAGCTTTCGATTGTGGCCCAATAGAATACTCAAGGATAATTGAGAACTTTACTCACTTACTAATCTACATGAATAAAAGATATCGAAAGAAAGGAGTATCTTTAAGGTTTACAGGCATCTAGGAAGCTGCAAATTCAGAGATTACTGAGCTTAATAAGTAAACTCCTAGTAATATTATGATTATTGAGAGAGCTAGAGATACAATTCTAATATGGATTGGTTTTAAGAAACGTTTACCCGAGTATGTTACGTAAGAGATGAAGCCTAACCATGCATAATCTATCCATACATGGAAGATATACATTATCAAGATACCTATCAATGATGCATAAGCTAGGAAGCTTACGATCAACGTAAGACCGATACTCATCCACCAGATAATAAAATATGGGTTAAGACTTGTAAAGATAAATCCTACTAGGATGGCTTGGATAAACCCCTTTCTTCCCGTCAAGGAGTACCTCCTATCATTTACACTCCCTAATAATATATCCGCAGAATTACTAGTTTGTCTACGATACTTAAAGAATGAGCGAACCTCAATCAAACCGAAGAAAATTAAAGCAGTAGAGCCTGCAAAACCTATCAAGAATTTTACCAATAGATTATTAATGAAGGAAACAATACCCATTGAGATAGCTATCACTAGTGGAAGCTCAAAAGTCATGTGCCCGAAAGATATCAGTAAGCCAGCTTTCCTTCCATAATCAAGAGAATATCTAACAGTAGCAACCGTTAGAGGACCAGGTGAGAGAGCACCAGAAGAAGAAACCAAAACAACATAGAGAAAAAGGTCGAGTAAGCTCATCAATGATCCTATCCCCCATAGACTCTAAAACAGAAATATAAACTTCTCCAGCCTAATCAACTCTTCCTAACATAACTTAGTAATCATCACAACCCATCTACTTACAGCCCTATAAATGAAAGCAAAATACTAGTAAACCCTAAAATAATGCTTGCATATAAACGATAATGAAAGATATAATGGCCGCGGTGAGGTAGCGGTTAGCCTTCCGGCCTGTGGGCTAGTTAGTAGAAAAGCTAGGCTGAGAGCCGGATGCCTGGGTTCGAATCCCAGCCGCGGCCTCCTATGTTTCATGTATTTCTTTGAAATACTCTAAAATTTGATGCTGTTTTTAATCTAGGAGTACATGCATTACTCAATGTTATCTTAAGTAGATTCTTTGAAGAGATGATTAGCCTTAAGGATAGAATTTCTTAGATTACTTGAAGCAATAGGAAATTTCATCATTATGATGGTGGGGGCCTGTCTTAACTGTAACTACAAGTACGTTTATTTACATTCCTCCTTTTACAATAGTCTTATAATGAATCTAATCTTAAAGATAAAAGCAAAGATATGATAACGTTTTTGCGATGTATTTATTATACCTTTAACTTAATATGGGACGATGTTTTTTAATAGCCTTTAACATCTATAGTATGTAGTTATCTGAGGTGTATATTCTTTGGGTAGGAAATTATCTCCAGAAGAGCAGCCCTGGTGTATCGATAAAGTTTCCGGTAAGGTCTTAATTAATAAGGGTGTAGAGAATGTCTGCATAGATAAGAGCACAATTAGTTTTATAGATGGATTCCACAGTAAACTTTACTATAGAGGGTATAGTATAGAAGACTTGGCTCAAAACAGTACATATGAAGAAGTAGTTTATCTCTTGCTATACGATAAGCTTCCAACAAAGAGGGAATTAACAGATTTCAGTGGGTGGATGAGAGAAGAGAGAGATATACCTAGAGAAGTAGATGAACTACTCTGTAAGATACCCATAGATGTTGAGCCAATGGAAGTCCTTAGAACAGCCGTCTCATATCTCGGTAACCTAGACCCTGGAAGATATGATACAAGTAGAGAAGGAATGGTTAGGAAGACTATTAGACTAGTAGCTAAGATGCCGACTATAATCGCTCACTGGTATAGGATAAGGTCTAAGCAGGATTTAGTCTGCCCTGACCCAAGGTTGAGCCATGCTGAAAACTTTCTCTATATGATGTTCGGTACTAGGCCAGACCAGTTATCTGCTAGAGCTATGGATGTTTCATTTATCTTGTATGCTGAGCATGAGATGAATGCTTCTGCTTTTACTGCTGTTGTTATTGCTTCAACTCTGAGTGATTATTATAGTGCTATTGTTGGTGCTATTGGTGCTCTTAGAGGTCCACTACATGGTTATGCGAATGTTGAAGCTATGAAGCAGTTTGATGAGATAGGTAGCCCTGAGAATGTAGATAAATGGTATAGAGAGTATATCTTAACTGGTAGGAAGAGGGTTATGGGTGCAGGTCATAGAGTATACAAAACATACGACCCAAGAGCAAAAATATTCAGAGAATACGCTCGACAGTTTGCAGAGAAAGCGGGAGGAAAAGTCAAAGAATATTATGAGATAGCTAGAAGGCTTGAAGAATTAGTTATGAGTCAACTATGTGAGACGAGGAACATATGTACTAATGTAGATTACTGGAGTGGAATAGTATATCATGCTATGGGTATACCTATAGACCTCTACTGTGCGCTCTTCGCTGCATCTAGAACTATAGGATGGTCAGCTCACATACTAGAATACACTGCAGACAATAGGATCATAAGACCTAGACTCTACTATGATGGAGAAGTAGACAAAGAATATATACCGATAGAAAACAGGTAGAAATACTCTACCACTATTTTTTAAATACTCTCAATTTTTTATATAATCGATTTTACCACTGTAGCATTTAACAGCATCAATTAAATGTAGGAGTCATACTATCCTCACGTTATTTCTTTCTTCTTCCTTAATGATACTTTGAGTGTTATAAGTCTTTCACCTGAAAATAGCCAAGCTGAAATAATCAAGAATACTAGAGTAAATAATCCTGTTACCATAGTTGCAGATACGGCTTCTAGGTATCTCCCCGTAGATACGTAGTCTATTGCTTTAAAGAAATGAGTATAGGGATTCAGCATCATTAAGAGGGAGACTGGAAAAGCTAATTCTTCAATGTTTATGAAAGCTGTAAGGAAGAATGCTGGAAACATTGGGAGGAATGTCGCTGCTCCAACTAGCTGCTGAGACCCTCTAACATCTTCTGCAAGTACTCCTACAAGTATACCTATAGACATTGTTAGAAGCATTGCTATGAATATAGTAAGCATTAAGATGATTACGGCTGTAGAGTTTAATGGAAGAAGAGATACAGTTGGCGAAAATACTTCTAAGCCTCCACTCCTACTTGATAATTCTTGGAGGCTACCCATCCTTGAGAATGCTAGTATTAGATATACTCCAAATCCTACTCCAAATGAGAACATACCTATTAGAGCGATAATAGTGGAAGCAAGCATTTTAGTAAAAAGAATCTTAAGCCTACTAATTGGAAGTGTAAGAAGTATTTCTAATGTCTTAGCTTCTTTCTCTAAACCAATGCTAGTAGCTGAGATAGTTGCAGTAAGACCTACAACTATTAATGCGACTAACGGCAATCCATAGACTGAAGAAAGAATAGTATTCACTATTATCGTTGGAGGATAATTAAGAACGACACCTCCATATAATGTATTAGATTCTTCTTCGATAGGCTTGCTTAGGAAATCTAGATCGATACCTTTCTCTTCAGCTAGTTTCTCAGATAGTGATTGGTAAGCTCTTGAGAGAATTCCAGAGATTTTGCTGATGCTGATTAAGCTAGTTATCTTGGCAGTCTTCACATTATAGAAAACATATATTTTGGCTTTCTTACCCGCCAATATATTCTCAGTAAATTCTCTAGGAAACTCTATGAATGCTGCAATCCCTTTATCGAATAATTCATTTAGGTTACTACTTCCTCTAATAAGGATGACTTGAACATTGTTTTCTCTAATCTTATCTATTAAGAAACTGCTGTATTCTCCCCTATCTAAATCGTTTACTGCTAACGTTATAGTTTCGACTTCTCCTACTCTGGCTGCTTCCATCATAGTAAATGAGAATATTCCCCCAATAGTTGGGAATAATAGTAGTGGCATTAGCACTACTCCTATGAGGATCGTCTTCTCCATTAACAGTTCTTTTAATTCTTTATATATTAATGCTCTCAGACTCATTTCCTCACAACCTTTATGAATACTTCTTCAAGATTCTCAGCATCATATTCTCCTTTTATCTGTTTAGGATCTCCTTCAACAATTATAGCTCCATCTTTCATTAATGCTACTCTATCACACATGTACTCCACTTCAAGCATGTTGTGGCTCGACATAATACATGAAGCATTCATCTGCTTAACATAATCTTTTATTAATCTTCTAACATATACAGCATGCTCAACATCTAAGCCACTTGTAGGTTCATCGAGAATTAACACTCTAGACTTACTCATTAAAGCTCGAGCTACCATTATCCTTCTCCTCATACCCTTACTATATGACCCCATCGGAGCATCTATGAATTCTCCTAGACCGCTTATCTCTACACCATATTCTATAGCTTCTTTAAGGTCCCTATCTCTAAGCCCCTGTATTAATCCATTAATCTTCAGGAATTCTCTCCCAGTTAGATGTTTGTATACTCCTACATCTTCTGGGAGATAAGATATTATCTTTCTTACAATCTTTGTATCTTTTACTATGCTCTTCTCAAATATGTATGCATCACCTTTATCAGGCTTTAGAATCGTAGCTAGGATCCTCAGGGTAGTTGTTTTGCCTGCACCATTAGGTCCAACAAGCCCGTAAATTTCACCTTCTTCTACCTTAAATCTTAGTCTCTTTACTACGTATCTTTTACCAAACTTCTTCCATAAATCTATAGTGTTTACAGCAATCATGTTAATTTCATCCCAATCTTTTGAAGAGAAGCTAATAAGTATTGAAAGGAGAATAGAAATAATGTTATAGAATATGTGTTTTACAGCTGATTCATATTATAAACTATCCAAATACATTGGAAAGATAATTTTTATATTTTCGGTTAATATTGAGGGGAGAGCATGGAGACGGTCGGTATAATAGGAGCTGGGCAGATAGGTTCAGCGATAGCAAAAATTATTGCTGAAACTGGTAAATACCATGTTATCGCTTCTAGGAGAAATCTTTCAAAGATTAAAGAACTTGAAAATCTAGGGGTAGAACTAACAAGCAACAATAAAGAAGTTGCTTCAAGGTCAAACATAGTTATAATATCCGTTAAACCTCATAAAACAATTGAAGTCTTAAGAGAAGTAGCAGTATACTTGAGGAATAAGATCTTAATCTCTGTTGCTGCAGCTATACCTATAGAAAGGCTGGTTGAAGCAGCTCCTGAAGCAAAGATCGTTAGAGCCATGCCTAACATCAACATATTAGTGAGAGCTAGCTTTACAGCATATGCTAAGGGGCCAAACCTCACCCAGGAAGATATGAGAAAAGTTCAAGAATTCTTCAAGCTAATGGGTGAATATATCGAGGTTGAAGAAGAATTAATGGATGCTATTACTGCATTGAGTGGAAGTGGTCCAGCTTATGTTTCAACATTAATTGAGGCTATGGCTTACGCTGGATTAAAAGTTGGAATGCCTAGAGAACTAGCATACTATTCTGCAGCATACACTGTATATGGTTCTGCTAAGCTTTACCTAGAAACAAAACTTCATCCATCAATTATAAAAGAGATGGTTTTAACTCCAGCTGGAGTAACTATTGAGGGAATATATTACCTTGAGGAGGGCGGGATAAGAACAGCTATAATGAAAGCAGTCGAGGCAGCGACGAGGAAAGCTCAAGAAATAGCTGAAAAACTAAACAAGAAATAGAAAGTAATATTTTTGGAAAATACGGCTTCTCCCACCAGTCAAACTTTATAGAGAAGAATTACTTTACATTGAGGACTATTTCTTCTCCTGCTTCTCTTCCTTAACCTTTCTGGATTCTCTAGATTTCTTCTTTTCCTTTTCTTTTCTTTCAATTCTCCTCGTTAAAGTATTAGGTAACTGGATATCTTTATCATTTCTTATTGATGGGTGATGCGGGTCAACCATTATTACTTCAAACCATTTATAGAGTCCATCTTCAGCTACCCAGTATGCTCCAAGAGGGTAGAGGTTTGGATACTTCTTAACTGCATGGTTTACTGCTTCTTCCTTCATCGTTATGTTAACTTTATGCTTAACTACTCCGATCGTTTTAGGTCTTCTACCTGCTCTAGGTCTAGGCTTCTGGAATCCACCCCTCCTAACTCTTACCCTAACTACTACAAACCCCTGCTTAGCTTTATAACCAAGCTGGCGGGCTCTGTCAAGCCTAAGAGGTTTCTCAACTCTAACAACTGAAGGCTGCCTCCTCCATCTAATCAATCTTTCCTTCATTGATGCTTTAAGTTCTTCAGGTTTTTCCCTCCAAAGCTCGTTAAGTCTACTGTAAAGCGACATACTCCTTTATCTCCTTACCGTATCTCTATAGGCTTTCTATTTAACTAATTTCCTGAACAATGCCCCTACTCTCCAAGACATCTTCGATAAACTTTATAATCTCCCCTCTAATTTTCTTTATATTATCACCATAACGTCTGTAGATACCTAGCTTAAACATTCTAGGCCATACGCATATACTTCTTAATAGTCTCAACCACCTCTATTATAATCTCTCCATCTACACTCTGCATATACCAGTTCATCTTCTCAAAACCCTCAATATTATTGAATCTGCTGATAACCATTACATCTAAGCCATTATAAACAATCTTTCCTTCCTCAACCTTACCTGCTACGTAAACGTATAAGTTATCGTCAAAAGCCTTCCCTACAACAATTACGTTATAACCCTTAGACCTAAGCT
>JAKCEX010000032.1 GCA_023539395.1 Candidatus Geocrenenecus arthurdayi
TGCTACTACTGTGGTGAGTGTAGTGATTATTGTCCAAGAGACGCTGATCCTGGAAGCTTCATGATGGCTCTAAGAAGATACCTAACAACTAAGTATGATTGGACAGGCCTCTCTAGACTATTATACTTCTCGAAGAAGATTGAGGTAATAGCTATAGTATCGATAGCAGCCATCGTAGGGCTATTAATCTTTCTACTACATGGACCGATAGTTCTTGACAAAGTTGAACTTGAGACTTTCGCACCTATACATATTGTAGATACGGCTGGTCTAGCAGTCTTCTTTATTCTCGCTGCTATCTTGCTAACAAACATTTATAGAATGTATAGATTTATTATGAGAGATGAATATGGTAGGAGGATAAAGGTACCCTTCACAATGCTGTTATCCTACTTCGTCAAGACGGTGCCTATCCACTTCTTTACTCAGATAAAGCTTAGACTCTGTAGAGTGTCCAACTGGATAAACCATTTAATCACCGTATACGGGTATGCTGCAGCATTCATACTGTTTGTGCCGTTACTCAGATTTACGCAAACAAATGAACCATTCCTATTCGTTAACCCTTTAAGCATACTCGGGATATTCTCCACGATTGCTCTACTATATGGTGCTACAGTCGCTATACGTGGTAGAATCAAGAAGACGCAGCCCATGTGGATATATTCCCATCCAACTGACTGGATGTTTTTAATACTCTTAGCCGCCACAGTCGTTACTGGAATCCTAGTAGGAATATTTAGAACAATAGGACTACCTCTACCAACATACATAACCTACTCGATACATCTAATGATCGTAGCTCCATTCCTACTCCTCGAGGTCCCATTTGCTAAGTGGGCCCACCTAGCGTATAGACCGTTTGCATTGTATTTCGCTCTCCTAAAAGAGAAGGTTACAGGAGGTGGAGGGGTTGTCTAAACCTGTCCTCGTAATCGGAGGTGGTATCGCAGGTATACAGGCATCACTAGACCTCGCAGACCAGGGAGTCAAAGTCTACCTCGTAGAGAAGCTGCCTAGTATAGGTGGTAAGATGGCTCGTCTCGATAAGACTTTCCCAACACTTGATTGCGCATCATGTATTCTTACCCCTAAGATGGTCTCAGTTGCAAGGCATCCGAACATCGAGCTTCTAACATACTCTGAAGTAGTCGAGGTTAAGGGTTCTGCTGGAGACTTCCATGTAAAAGTATTGAAGAAGCCAAGGTATGTTGATGAAGATAAATGTATAGGATGCGGTGAATGTATTACTAAGTGCCCTTCGAAGGTTCCAGATGAATTTAACATGGGTATGAGCCAGAGGAAAGCGATATACTTCCTCTTCCCTCAAGCCGTGCCGCTTAAAGCAACCATAGATAGGGAACACTGCCTCTACTTTACCAAGAATATATGCCGTGTATGTGAGAGGTTCTGCCCAACCAAAGCAATAAACTTTGAGCAGAAACCTGAAACCATAGAGCTCAAAGTAGCCTCGATAATAATTGCTACAGGATACGAGTTATTGGACCCGCGTATCGCACCAACATATGGATATGGGAAGTATCCAAACGTCTACACATCTCTAGAGTTTGAGAGGCTTGTATCATCTACTGGTCCGACTGGAGGAGAGATCATGAGGAGGTCTGATAATAAGCATCCGAGAAGCATAGCCTTCATACAGTGCGTATGCTCTAGAGACGTTAAGATAAACCCGAACTGCTCAGCTTTCTGCTGCATGGCCTCGGTTAAACATGCAATCCTCGCTAAAGAACATCTACCAGAAGTTGATTGCACAATATTCTATATGGACCTCAGAGCATTCGGGAAAGGATACCAAGAATTCTACAATAGAGCTATGAGAGAATTCGGTATAAAATTCATTAGAGCTAAGCCTGCGAAGATCGAGGAAGACCCTGAGACCAAGGACTTGATAATAACATATGAAGATACATTCACAGGAGCAAAGAAAACTATGAGAACAGAAATGGTAGTGTTAGCTGTAGGTGTTAAACCTGTCTACCCAGAGGTAATACCTTTAACGATCGGAGAAGATGGATACGTACATTTAAAGAACCCACATATTGAGCCTGTAGCAACAACTATGGATGGAGTATACGTTGTAGGTGTAGCAGCAGGCGCGAAGGATATCCCAGACTCAGTCATACAGGCAGGCTCAGCAGCTATCAAAGCATCCATACTGGCTGGAGGTGTAGTACATGAATGAAGAACCTAGGATAGGAGTGTACATATGCCACTGTGGAGTAAACATCGCAGGATCAGTAAACATAAAAGAAGTAGTTGAATATGCTAAAAATCTTCCAAACGTTATAGAAGCAAGAGATTACATCTTTATGTGCTCTGCTCCAGGTCAAGAAATCATTAAGGAAGGGATAAAGAAGTGTAATCTGAATAGAGTAGTTGTAGCAGCATGCTCTCCAACAATGCATGAGCATACCTTTAGAAACGTGCTAGCCGAAGCTGGCATAAACCCATACCTACTGGAAATGGTGAACATCAGAGAGCAATGCTCATGGGTCCACTCAGACAATAAAGAAGCAGCAACAACCAAAGCCAAGCTACTGATACGAATGGCGGTAGCTAAAGCATCACTACTAGAACCCCTCAAAGAAATAACATTCAAAGTCAATAAGAATGTACTGGTTATAGGTGGAGGGGTTGCAGGGCTATCTGCCGCTAGAGACCTAGCTGCTAAAGGCTTCAAGGTTTACCTTATTGAAAGGAAACCTGTAATTGGCGGGAACACTGCTAGGCTTGGGAGGCTCGCACATGCAGAAATAAAAGGGATAGACCTTGTGGGAGAATTATCGAGACAAGTCTTAAGCAGCCCGAATATCCACATATACGTGGATACTGAACTAGCGAATGTTGATGGATCAGTTGGAGACTTTAAGATTAAGCTGGTAAAGAATCCGAGATACGTTAATGAAAAATGTAATCTATGCGGTGAATGCGTTAAAGTATGCCCAGTTGATGTCCCGAATGAGTATGAGTTTGGAGTATCCAGTAGGAAAGCAATCTATCTACCATTTAGAGAAGCCTATCCACCAATATACGTAGTAGACTCGGAGAATTGTACTAGATGTTTTGAATGCGTCAAAGTATGCCCAATGAATGCGATAAACCTAGCTGAGAAAACCGAGGAGATAGAATTGACAGTTGGAGCAATAATAATTGCTGCGGGACATGAACCATACGAACCGCCCATTGGAGAGTTTGGGTACGGTGTATCTAGCAGAGTGATAACGTTATTCCAGCTTGAGAGAATGCTTGATGAAGCGGGTCCAACAAAGGGTGAGCTAAAGCTTGATGGTAGGGAACCCAAGAACATCGTATTCATAACATGCGTAGGCTCACTCAATACAACACCTAATGCATACCCATACTGCTCACGTATGTGCTGTTCATCAACGATAAAGAATGCATTAATGATCAGAGAAAAGTATCCAGAAGCAAACATATACATCCTACACAGAGACATAAGAACATACAGTAGAGGGGATGAGCAGCTCTACCTAAAAGCTGGAGAGAGCTTGATCAGGTTTGCAAGATATAGAGAAGCTCCAAACGTTATCGTCAACCCTGATGGAAGCATTAATGTAAGATTCTTCGAAGAGACGATCCAGGAAGAAGTTTTTCTCCCAGCCGACCTGGTAGTATTATCGGTTGGGATGAAGCCTCCCAAAGACATAGATAAAGTCAGGACGATAGTCAAAGTAGGATGCGGCCCAGAAGGATTCCTAAGAGAAGCCCACCTAAAGCTTAGACCAGTCGAGGCAGCCACAGATGGAGTATACCTTGCTGGAACAGTAACCGGGCCGAAAAACGTAATTGAATCGATTGAATCTGGAAGCGCTGCAGCCTCGAAAGCATCAACACTCCTCACGAAAGAAGAAGTTAGAGTAGAACCACTAATAGCTGTAGTAGACGAGGAGAGATGTAGTGGATGCTCAATATGTATAGGGGTATGCCCATATGGTGCTATAAGATTAAAGACTCAAGAGAAAGCTAGAGTTGCAGAAGTAGACCCAGCATTATGCAAAGGATGCGGAGCATGCGCAGCTTCATGCCCAACAGGCGCAATGCAGCAATTCGGCTTCAAAGACGCTCAACTAAAAAGCCAGGTCCTCGCAGCCCTCACTAAGTAAGTTGAATATCACTAAATACTGCAAAATCGTTATTATAAATGTGTAGTAAATATAGGTGGTTTATATGAGTAAAGATTTTGAACCGAGAATAGTTGTTTTTGCTTGTAACTGGTGCTCTTATGCTGCTCTTGACCTTGCAGGTACAAGCCGCATGAAGTATCCTCCAAACTTTCTAGTAATCAGGGTTATGTGTTCAGGAAGGGTTGACCCACAATTCATTCTCGAAGCTTTTAGGAGAGGTGCAGACGGTGTCCTCGTTGCAGGATGCCATCCAGGAGACTGCCACTATATCGAGGGAAACATTAAAGCATTG
Organism: Candidatus Geocrenenecus arthurdayi; assembly: GCA_023539395.1. Classification (GTDB taxonomy): domain Archaea; phylum Thermoproteota; class Nitrososphaeria_A; order Caldarchaeales; family Wolframiiraptoraceae; genus Geocrenenecus; species Geocrenenecus arthurdayi. The sequence goes on from JAKCEX010000032.1 coordinate 4,459, forward strand.
AGGAGGATGACTCTTCTAAAAAGAGTCCTTGAAGAATTCGGGATAGAGAAGGAGAGGTTCAGGCTTGAATGGATATCAGCATCAGAAGCGGAGAAATTCGTTAGAGTAGCCAATGAGATGCTTGAGAAGATAAAGCCTTTAGGTCCACTTAAGGTGGAAGAGGTGCACATGCATGGATAAGCCAAAGATAGCCTTCTACTGGTGTGCAAGCTGTGGAGGATGCGAAGAAGCAACAGTAGACCTAGCAGAGAAGATCCTAGACGTTGTAAACCTCGTAGACATAGTATTCTGGCCAGTCGCCATGGACTACAAGGTTGAGGATGTCGAGAAGCTGCCCGATGGATCCATTACCGCAAGCTTCATAAACGGTGGAGTCAGGCTAAGCGAACATGAAGAAATGGTGAAACTCCTCAGAAGAAAATCTAAGCTAGTCATAGCTTATGGAGCATGCTCATCATGGGGTGGGATACCAGGACTAGCAAACCTCTACAGCAGAGAAGAAATATTAAGATACGTATACCATGAAGCACCAACAGTAGAGAACCCCCAGAAGATACAACCTCAACTGAGAATCAAAGCAGAAGAAGGAATAACGCTTGAGCTTCCCGAATTCCTCCCACGGCTCCTCCCACTAGACCTAGTAGTAGACGTTGACTACTACGTTCCAGGATGCCCACCCACACCAGAAGTAACATGGAAAGCGATAGAAACCTTGCTATCAGGCAATCTTCCAGCAAAAGGCTCCGTACTGGGGGCACTAGACAAATCACTCTGCTACGACTGCCCACTAAACGAGACCAAGCCCGAGAAAGTACTAATCAAAGAAATCAAGAGACCACATGAAGTAATCGCCGACCCGACTAAATGCCTCCTAATACAGGGATTAGTATGCCTCGGGCCAGTAACCCGTGGGGGATGCGGCGCTCTCTGCATCAAAGCAGCCATGCCATGCACAGGATGCTTCGGACCACTCGACGAAGTAATAGACTACGGAGGGAAAGCAATATCATACTTCGCAAGCATAGTAGACTACAGTGACGAACAAGAAATAGAGAAAACGCTAGGCAAGATATTGGACCCGATGGGGATATTCTATAGATACTCCTTACCAGCATCAAGACTCAGAGGAAAAATAACTATCGCAGAGAGGTGAACAAGTTGAGAGAAGTGGTCATCAACCCAATTACGAGGCTGGAGGGCCATGGAAAGATAGTGATAGTACTCGATGATGCTGGAAATTGCGTCAAAGCATATCTCCAGGTACCAGAGCTAAGAGGATTCGAGAAGTTCGCAGTGGGAAGACATGCAGAAGACATGCCACAGATAACACCTAGAATATGCGGTGTATGCCCAACAGCCCACCATATGGCCTCAACGAAAGCCCTCGACGACCTATACAAAGTAGAACCACCAGAACCTGCAAAGAAGATTAGAGAAATGTTCTACAACATATTCATGGTTGAAGACCACGCACTACACTTCTATATCCTAGCAGGACCAGACTTCATAGTGGGACCCAGAGCACCCAAAGAAGAGAGGAACGTCGTAGGAGTAATCAAGAAGGTTGGAACAGAAGTCGGGCTAAGAATAATCCAGATGAGGAAGAAGCTTAGGAAGCTCATGGAGATGATTGGTGGAAAAACAATACACCCAGTCTTCGGCCTACCAGGAGGAATATCAAAACCACTATCCCAAGAAGCAGTAGAAACAGCGAGGAAAGTCTCGGAGGAAGCAGTACAATTCGCAGAATTCACATACAAGATCTTCAAAGACATAGTCATAGCAAACAAAGAATACCTAGACCTCATAACAAGCGAAGCATACACGCATAGAACATATTACATGGGCCTAGTAGACGAGAAGAATAGACTAAACTTCTACGACGGGAAGATCAGAGTAGTCTCACCTAGAGGAACAGAATACGCAAAATTCGACGTCCACCAATACCTAGACCACATAGCAGAACATGTAGAACCATGGACATACATAAAATTCCCATACCTAAAAAAGATAGGATGGAGAGGATTCACAGACGGAGAAGATAGCGGAGTAATGAGCGTAGCACCACTAGCAAGACTAAACGTAGCAGACTCGATGGCGACACCAAGAGCACAAGAAGCATACGAAGAAATGTATGAAACACTGGGAGGAAAACCAGTGCATCACACACTAGCAAACCACTGGGCAAGAGTAATAGAAATAATATACGCAGCGGAAAGATTCAGAGAACTAGCAAACGACCCAGACATAGAAAGCAAAGAAGTAAGAAACCTCCCAACAGCAACACCAGAAGAAGGAATAGGAGTAGTAGAAGCACCAAGAGGAACACTCATACACCACTACCAAACAGACCCAAACGGCATAATCAAAAAAGCAAACCTACTAGTAGCAACACAACACAACGCAGCAAGAATAGCACTCTCAGTAGACAAAGCAGCAAGAAACCTAATAAAACAAGGAAAAATAGACCAGGGAATACTAAACATGGTCGAAATAGCGTTCAGAAGCTATGACCCATGCCACGCTTGCGGGACCCACTCATTATCAGGAAACATCCTACTCAAGTTTTATCTATACGATATGAATGGTCGACTACTAGAGATAATAGATTCTGAGAAACTCGTGATGGCTGGGAAATCGGGTTGATTGTAATATTCAAGTAGATATAGTATAGTTCATGCGTGTCAAATATTCCTGCTTATATGTGAATAGTACGAGACTATAGAGAAGCTTAAAACATTCTACCCGGAGATCTTAAACTTACTCAATAGAAGAGCAGAACAGCTTAGTGGAGGTGAGCGAAAAATTATCGCGATGCTCAGAGCTCTCATCATGAATCCAAGGCTTCTCTTTTTAGATGAGCCGACAGAAGATGTGGTCCCGATCATAACAGAGAGGATAGTCAGCTTGTTAGGGTTGCTGTAGATGGCTCCGTTATCGAGGCTAGACTAGGACAAAGAGATAAGATATGATGGACAGATTCAAGGCATGAGAAAAGCTTAAAGATACATGTATCTACGGATACAGACTCTATACTTCCAAGCTGAGCTTAGAGTCATTTCATTCTTATTGACTTCAATTATTTGACTCATTAGAGCCGAACCAGTATCTACTGCTTTCCTGCATATCCTACTTCTAGACAGTACATTTCTTTCCCTGTTACATTCTCCCTTCCAAGTATTCCTTTCCATCTAAATGATTTACTGAAGCTTTCTCTCATTACTTCCACAATACACGTTTCCTAGAATTACCTGAATCAATGGCTTAGATAACTAGCTTACTCCCTAGCTTCTGGATGGTGGAGGACGCTTCTTAACTCTAATGCTGGGGAAAATAGATTTGACTAGGAAAACTACGCAGAACGCTAGCGCTATAAGACCTAGTATTCCCGCAATACCTATTATCGAGTAGCCTGCTATAGACATATAGTAGAATGCCCAGAAAGCAGTCTCAGCCTGCCCGCTAACCTCTATGGGGATTGAAGTCAGGAAACCTAGAAGTTGAAGCCATGATACGTGGGATAAGAGTTCTGATAAGAAAAAGGCTACCGAGAGTTGAGTATAGGCGAAGCCTAAAGTATATATGATTCCACCAATGGCCGCGGTAATAGCCGCAATAGTATGGGAAGTGAGTCGGTGTAAAGCTACCCCTCTTATTATTAATGCAGCTCCTATAAGGATGAATGCTATAGCTGAAAGCAACCCGTCAATAAGCAGCACTGAAGCTATCCTAGATATGTTAGGAAGCTGCCCCAACCTTATGAAATCTAGTATACTGGAAAAATCCTCCAAGAGAATTAATAAACCGACGCGTTCTCCTATTATTATAAGCGTAGCAGCTATTACCAGTAAAATGCCCGCAACCACCGACTGGTGAGCCCGGGGGACAAGCAAGGTCGACCCCATTATTAGCGCAGAAGCTACGAAGAGTATTACAACCGTTGCGTACAGAGGAGCAGCTCCAGGCGTTAAGACCACTCCGGCTGTCAGGAATAACATACCTGCAAAACATACTTCTCCTAAGTTTCTTACAAGTACATCCCATCCAGACAACTGAGGACTTAAGACAACCTGATATCCCTTAAAACCTGCGTAAAGTATAAGATATGTAAAGAATATAAAGCCTAAACCCACCAACAAAAGACCTGGTATAGACTTGGTCGCCTCAGGAGCAGTATGCAGGGCTAGAATTGACGAAAGATAACTCAACGCGAAGCTTCCCACAACTATTATCCCGACTATTATAAGAAGAGTACCTGTTGCGTAAAGTAGTAAGGCAGCAGCTCCTAAACGTCTAGCTCTTGAGCGAGTGGCTTCTTCATACATTACATTCTCTCCTCACATCGCTTCTAGAGCCTCTCTCTGATCAAGATTTCTTACTACATACCGTAGAACATTATACTTCAAAAGAACCTATTAAATTAGTGGAAAACCAATACGCATCGCTTGTTCAGATGTACAAAGGGTAGCATATGCTTCTGCTGATCCTGCCCCTCCCCCTCCATATCCTTTCCTAGTAGTTCTTCCGCCTCCTCCAGACTCATACCATACACCACCGCATACAGGGCACTTCTTAAAAGACCCGTAAATAATTGGAACTATTCTTGCTCTACAGAAGGGACACGGTTCAGTAGCCATAACCCTCCACAAAAATAATTACCCATAGGCTTATCAATTTTTCTCACGCTGTTCAAGCGTATGTTCCCCGAATCGATAACTTAGTAAGTGCTGGGATTTAATGTTCTTCTCTCCTAGTATAGAGGAGTAGTTGAGTAGGCTGGTAACTAACCAATCTTATCTTTTACCTTTCAATCAACTATTCTTTAACAATAGTCTTCAGATTTTCCAGAAGAGCAATATAGAGAATTTTAGCGAGAGCCGCCACTAAAAATAACTCTCATAATAATTAGAAATAGGGTTAAGATTATCTTCGGTACTGCTTCATGATTATGATGCTTTTGAACACTGTAACAGTCTAGATTGGAATATACATGGGAGGTTTGAAGGAATGAATGTTATTATGAGATTCTCTGTACACTTATAATGGAAAATGGAGAGATTCTATAACAATACAGATATACAGAGGATTAAATCAGTATGAGGCTACGCATCATAACAATAATAAGAAGCCTACACACAACAATAAGAATCAAGGACACTTGAATATTATGAGATAGATAGTGTCCAAATAAGGTGTTATATTTAAAGGCCGGTCGATGTGTCTTGTTTGTATGGATGTTGTGGCCCTGGTTTCAAGCTGTTTTAAGCGTAATAAGAAAGTAGGGAGGTCGGTCTTAGCAGTATTGGACTACATGTTCCATGGTAGCTGTAGGAGGGTTTCCAAAGTTCTAAAGCAGATGAAGAGCAGTGTAGAGAAAGTCTTCACGTGGCTAACAAGCAAGTTTAGAAGGCTTGCTATAAGATGGAGGGAGGCTAGCATCAACCTTCACAGGCATCATACAACTAGCATGCATCAATATACTTGAAGGGTTTTCAGATGAGTTCAATGTTTAATGATGATGTTTTTATATAATTTCTCTTCATAGAATGTGGATAGAGGGTTAACGGGTTAGAAATAATGAATGGTTTTATAAGTGTATGACTTAATCATGATTGGAACAATTATGTGGGAGTATGTTCTAGGTGGTGCAACCCTTTTCGGACTAATAGTAGGGCTGTTTTCCATCTATAATGGTAGAGCAACTAGGAAGCTACTTTTGGAAGAGCAGAGGCATACCAGAGAGCTGATAGCGAAGATAGATGAGAGGATAGCGAAGATGGATGAGATATTTGCTAAGATGAATGAGAGATTTACTAAGATAGATGAGAGGTTTGAGGTTTTGCTTAAGGCGCTTGACGCACATATTAAAGCTTCAACAATTGAGCATCAAGAGATTATGAGGAGACTAACAGAACACTAATACTATCCTATTCCAGAGACTCCACCTTCATTTCTGAAAACATAATAGTGCTTTAAGAACTTCCTAGATTGACCCCGCCTAGTATTCCAGCTTCTATGAGTTCATGATAGCTATCTCCGAAGATTCTACTCCTCCAACATAAATTGGTTCATTAAAATAATGTAGACTCCAGCTTTATCTATAATCTAAAAACTATAAGATCCTGTTAACCGGGTAATACGCCTCCTTGAGTTTTCATTAATTTGAATATGTTTCTTGTTATTCTTGATACTCCACGTATTTATATTATTGTAGAATCTCTCAACAGTACTTCTTAAACTGAACCTCTGGTATCTATATCGTAGTCCACGTATATCTATGGCCCACTTATACCATGGACCTCTATCAACTATTATCAATGGCTTGTTAACGCATCTACCCAGGACTATTCTAAGGAACCTCATGCAATTAGTATATTCCTACTCCATGAGGCGTATATGGCTAAAATCTCCCCTGAATCTACGTCTACAGCAGACCATACACATGCTCTAAGACCGTGCATCTTAACCACAGTCTCATCCATAGCTACAGTACCCCTAAACTTCTTCCCTACAGAGAATATCTTAGAGAATCTATAAAGCCGTCTCTTAACACTCTTGGGAAGTATACTTATCTAGTATCTCTAAGAAACTTCCCTGAAGACTTGAACCAGCAATATGAGGCATAGCAATATAAACTTGACATCTTACTGAGAAGATAGTCTAAAAAGCATAAGAGGGATGGAATAAGAACTAAGCCATAAATATAAAAGAAAGACTAAAGACTTAGGTGAAAGTTGACAGGAATAGATGGTTGGTTAGCGTGCCTCACTACTTATTTAAGTGTCTGTAAGCGTATATTTAACATTTTAGAAGGATTGAGTAAGCATGTTGTTCTGAGAGGAGTAGAGGAGATGTAAAGAAGTTGAAAAGAGCATCCTCTAAACAATCAAGTAATGTCTAGTTTAGCTTTATTCTACTAAGTTCATGCTCATAAGATTAAATGGAGGATAATGGTATGTTAAGCGTAGGTGAGCTGTACGACTATACTTGTGGGAGTAGATATAGGGACAAGCAGTATAAAGGCTGTAGGATTTGATATAGATGGAAATAGATTATTCGAGTATCGGAAACCATCTTCTTTAATCGCTTTTGAGGATAAGCCTTACTGGTTTGAGCAAGACCCCCACGAGATACTTCATAACACATTAGAATTGATAAGATATGTTTTGTCTACATGTAAGGATCAGGAGATAGCAATCGGCTTTAGCTCTACATCCCCATCTCTAATACCTATAGATAGTGAGGGGAAGCCGCTCTACAACGTTATCGCATGGATGGACCGTAGAGCACATAAAGAAAAAGCTGAATCAGATAGGGAGATAGGTGCTGACACTATATATTCTCCCTGTTTATATTGGCTCTCAGCTAGTGTAAGTTAACGAGGTCGTTCGTAATCTATCTATTGTTAAGAATGATATTATACCTGAGCCGACTCATGCGAAAAGTAATGTATGGAGGAGGAATGAGGAAGTAAATGGAAATTGGTCAGGTGGTCCTCGCTGGAAAGCATTTTATTAAGAGTATGAGGGTAGCCGTCAAGTTCGTCTTAGAATTGCTTACTAATGGCTGGACTGTTAAGAAAATCTCGATGAACCATTCTCAGATGAGGAGGGGTGTCACTGCTGCCCGAAATATGCAGTCGAGGTTCTTAGAAAGGGGTTCAACGATTACTATGAGTAAGCTTTTGGAGAGACCTTCAACAGAGTTTACATATCTTGACCTAGAATTTTTAGGGAAGATGCAATAAACATTATTCTGTGTTTTCTTTGCTACCAGTATTCTGGTTTTTCGCTTCCATGGAGTCTGCCCGAATCTCTAAACCTCCATAAGCCTTTCAATGGAGAATCTATGATTATGTTGAGCGCTTCTATTGCAGCATCGCTTAAGAGTACTTCCTTCTCTATCTGGGATACGACTAAGTTGGATATACATTTAGAACTCTCATCTCCAGCAACTACTACTACCTCGACGCCATCCTCGATACAGTACATCTTAACTGGACCTCCAGCTGTCTCATAATTTTTAACCCTAGCTCCTTTAGGTAGTTTAGGCCAGACTTCAAGCTCTTCTGCAAGCCTAACTGGGAGGAGGCATTCTGGCTTCTCAGTTTCATAACCTGCATTCAAGAGTGCTACCGTGATAACCTCCCTACCTGTCTGCAAGCTTCTAAGCTTTACTCTTACTCTTACACCCATGAATCATCTTCCTCTTAAGACTTGCTTCTATCATATGACCTATCCTAGGAATTTTTTCAACTTCTCGTATCCTGCCAATTCTCAACCTAACCTTCATAAAGATTCTACTCCCTAGGAATTGATCATCTTTGACTCTAGATAAAGTTTCATAACTCCACTCAGCTATACAGCCATAAGATTTACTGCAGCTACTTCTCACAGTCTCCACAATACATGTTTTCCAGACTTACTCGGATTCATGTCTTGAAGAATACTCTATATCAACTGACATGAATTAAATTATATTCTAAAAGCACCCATTATAAAGAAGTAAATGTTAAATCGATGTCGAGAAAGGTAGGATTCTAGGCTAACACTTTGTGATAGTCTATCTCCAGACGAGTTAAGAAAGAGTCTAAAAGACTAGGCTTACTAGATTATTCCCTCCGTTTAAGGTGGAAGGTCTCCCGTTAAAGAAGAAGGAGTAAATGAAAGTTTAAACTAGACCAGAATGGTAGCCTAAATATGACTAGACTTCTAGAAACTCAAGGCTTAGTATGTTGATTGTTCAACTAATCTAGAGAGAGTCGCTAAGAAGATGAGGAGATTAAGGATCACTAAACTGTTTAGGGCGTTTAGAGCGTTTAAGCCTGTTAACAATATTGATAAATGTGTCTTCCGAGGGCCAATATATCTCTCAATATTTCATTGATACGCTTATTCACTCTCTCTTAATTTTTCTTCATCTACAAATTTCCATATACCTCTCCTGGGATATAGAATCTGTATTCCAAGCTCTTCGGCTAGGCTATCGCTTATTAAGACCTCGCCTATGTATGGATTTATAAGAGCGTTTGCAATAGCTTCGCCAACCATTCTGTCCCCAGTAACTACTCTTACTATGTGAGATTGTGGAACTATGTAGCCTTCAACTGTGCCACCGCCAGTCTCAAGGGAGACTTTAATGGTTTCTTGACTAGGTATAGGCCATAAGTTAAGCTGCTCAGCTGTGGAAACAGGTATAGCTATATCGGGAGTCTCTGTCGTGAAGCCAGTATTTACAAGCGCTTTTACAGTCGCATCCCTACCACTATGCTTTGCTTTTATCAGAAGCTTCACCCTTAAAGGCAACACCCTCACCTTTAAGAATCTTTAAAGCAACATCCCTACTGATAGGAATGACCTCAACCTTCACCAATCCATGTATCTCCTTAATTCTCATATAACCTATCTGAATACTCCTCAATCTCTCTGATAAAATAACTTCATAGCTAATTCTTATACTTGCTGCATTTAAAAGATGCTTACAAAACTGTTTAGACATTACTTATTAAGGAATTGGAAGACCTATCTAAAGCATTTATCATCTAGATATAGTGGGTTAGAGTAATGGAAGTAGGCAGGAATACTGCTATCGTTACCAAAGTATCCTCTAAGAAAGCATACATCATATCGAAGGATTCATTAATCTATTTTTGTGGGTCGGTGAATTCAGTGTTTAAAAGAAGACCTAGAAAAATGGCCTTGAAGAAGAACCTAAGGGGGATAGATAAGAGTAAGATCACACTTAGTTATGTGCTGCCTAGGCTGAAGAAGTTATTTGAAAAGCTTGAAAATGTTGAGATGGCTATACTATTTGGCTCTATAGTTAGAGATAAGATTAGTTTTCATGACGTTGACGTTGCTCTCAAATTTAAGAAAAAAGATCTCTTAGAAATAGGATCTATTATTACCCAGATTGCAAGGACTCTACGTATTAATGAAGAAAATGTAGATGTTATAATCTTAGACCAGACAAACTCGATAATGCTTTCAAGAATACTAAAGGAGGGCATTATTGTTAAAGCAGAGCCGAAAGCGTTCGAACTACTCTTAAGAAAAAACTGGGAGACACCAGATGCTCTAATAGAATTTAAGCAGTGGGCAACAGTAGATCCTAAACTTGACAAAGCAGTAATAATATCAAGAGTTGAAGAAATAAGGAAAAACACAAAATTCATTATGGATGAGATTCTAACCAAGAAGATAGAAGAATTAGACTATAAAGATACATTAGCTTTGGAGAGAGCTGTGCATAGAATTATAGAGTCTATGCTCGATATATGTAGACACTTAGTCTCAGTCTATTCATTGGGATTTGTTGAAAGTTATGATGAATATCCTAGAAAACTAGCTGAAGCGAAGAAGATGGCTGGAGACCTAGCTGAAGACATAGAAAAAATCGCAGGTTTGAGAAACATACTCATACACAGGTACCTAGAAATTAAGAAACAACTCCTCTACCAAGCAGTGATGGATATAACTGAAAAGATAGTAAATGAATTCATTAAATGGATACAGACTTCTGTAGATTGCTGATACACGAGTTCTCCCTCATGTATTGTGATAGTGCTGGTTAAGTATTTTATGTATCTACTAGCTCTATGATTATTTGAAGAGTTTTAAGAATAACTTGATTATGCTCTGGGCGGCTCTGGATCAACACTATTTTTCTTCCATATAGCTTGGAGACGTCGGCTTGCTTCACATCTGAAGTTACCAGCTTTCTAGAGCTGACTACGTAGAGGGAGTCGTAGATCGTCAGGTTAGTCGCTATTGCGAGTTTAAATGCTTGTTCTGAGAACTTCTTGGAATTGAGTATTCTGATTTTTTCCGAAAGCTTTCCCAGCTCCTCAAATCTCTCCTGCCTTCTTGAATGGATAGCTTGCTCCTTTTTTGGTACTTTAGGATTACATTCGCCACCTCCCACATGGCTAGGTTGACTGTTTCATCGTTAGCTTCTATCTCCTTGGCAGCTTTAACGTATTTTTCTTCACGCATTATCAGCTTTGCTATAACTGATGTATCAATCAGCTTCTCTATCCTCACTTATGGCTGCTACGACGGATCCTCTTGGGAGAATTTCCCGAGGCTTCTTCTCCAG
>JAKCEX010000033.1 GCA_023539395.1 Candidatus Geocrenenecus arthurdayi
ATCTTCGGTGGATATGGCTTCTGGAATCTCTCATCAGGTGGCGCTCCTCTAAGGTACTCCTCGATTTCTTCTACACTAAACTTGAATTCCTCAAAAGATATGGGAACAACTGGTTTAACCATGGAATGTTTTTACATGTAGATAAATAAATACCTTCCCTATATGGATATCCTTACTTCATTACGATACCTACATTACTTCAAAAATTCCTGTCCACATCTTGGGCACTTAATATAGTTGCATGAGACAACGGAAGGGCATCCCCCACATGAGAAGACTCTAGAATAACTAACTTCGAAAGCATATCCACAGCTAGGGCATCTAACAATATTCTTCCTGCTTTTGCTACTCATCCAATAAATTGGGAGTATACCTAGTAGAAAAATTTTACATCCTATTCCAGATTCGGTTAGGGACAAAATTTACAACGTTATCCTACGTATGAAGCCTGTACCACTTTAACCTTCTTAGGAAATAAGATGGAGAAAATGGGCCGGGTGGGATTCGAACCCACGACCTCCGCCGCCTCCCCGATAATGTTTCTGTCAGGGCGGCGTCATAGCCTCTAGACTACCGGCCCCTATCCTGTTTCTCTGTTTCTCTAGGATTTATGTCTATCTCGCTTTCTATTTTTATTACTTTTTTACCATGTTTTTGAGGTATTATCTTTAGTCTCGGTTTATGGAATTCTCTTGTAAGCTCTCTTCCTTGTTGTAGCCAGTCGAGGAAGATCGCTAATGCAGCTACTTCACTATGTGGTTGGTTGGTGATTGCTATGTTGTAGTCTGCTAGCTCGTATACTTCTCTGGGAACTTTCTGTGAGCCTACTATAACCATTATATCATTCTGGCTCCATACCCTCCTTAATTCATCTATTATCTCTGGGAGGTTTATCCCATACATTGTTAAGTGTATTATCTTTCCTCCTTTACTTCTCCATTCTTCGATTGTTTTCTTCCAGTCTTCTTTAAAGCTTATCTTGAATTCTCCACCCCACTTCTCGATAAACTTCTCTAACTTCATTATTAGGTTATCATCTCTTTCTCCAGATATGATTGTTTCATTTGCTCCTAGAGCTCTAGCTGTTAAGATAACATGTGTTGTTACTCTTTTATCTCTAACGATTCTATGCCCGAGTCTCAGTACGATTATTTTACCCATTTCTACTTCTTAGGCTTAGCTGCCTTAGATTTCTCTTTTATTATTGGTTTTTCTTCAATCTTCTTAACTCTAGATATTTGTTCAAGGTTTCTTTTTATCTCATCTATTTTAAGTTCTATAGCTTTTATTGTTTCTTCATTGTTTACGGGCTGGAGGGGTTTACCGCAGACAGGGCACTTGAACAAGTTATCTAATGCTTCTTCAAAGGGGAGTTTCCTACATCCTTTAGTTTCACACCAATAAAATTGATGGTTCTTCTCATACTCTAATCTTTCTTCAAGCCTTTCAAGTATCTTCTTCATGTTTGTAATTATGAATCCAGTTACTTGTTCTTGACCAACATACCATCTAAAAATTCTGTGTCCAGTATCTTTCTCTCTAGCTAATTCATAATGTAAAATACCCTGCTCATTCAATTTATGGAGGATTTTCCTTATCTCTTTAATGTCTATCTGGAGGATACGTGATAGTTCTTCATCAGTTATACCAGGCTTCTTTAAAAGATACTTCATAATCTTTCCAGCATTTTCTCCTCCAACTAATACAGCTAACTCAATGATAGTGTCTTCATCAATATGTAAAAGCATAATTCTTCATAAACACATAGAATAACAGGTTAAAATATGTTTTTACTATATGCCTTAATCGTGAATATCGCAACCTTGAAGCACTCTACACTGATTAGTCCAAGCTGCTCTCCAACTTTTTGGTCAATACTCCGCCACCTTGTAGGGTTAAGAATTCTCTAATGATCAGAAGATGCTTACATGGTTTGAGTATGTATAAATTTGAGGGTTCGTCTTAGAGAAACCAGTATGGTCGATCTAGTAATACGGAATGCTCTCATAAGAGGCTATGAAGGATTCTGTGATATAGCGGTGGATGGTGGTAGGATAGTTAAAGTAGGCAGGGTCAGGGATAAGGGGGAAGTAGAGATTAACGCTGAAGGAAGGCTTGTAACAGAATCTTTTGTTAACTCCCATCTTCACTTATGTAAAGCATATACCTTCTTAATGATAGGGGAAGAAGCATTAGAGTTTTATCATGGTGAAAATATGGGTAAAGCAATTTATGCAGTAGAAGCCGCCTCAAAGATTAAAGAAAAATATCATGAAGACTGGATATATGAGAATTCTAAAAAAGCAGTACTAGAAGCACTTAAGCATGGATGTACATACATTAGAGCATTCGTAGATACAGATACAAAAGCTAAGCTTGAAGGTGTAAAAGCTATCCTGAGACTTCGTGAAGAACTAAAGGATTATGTAGTAATACAGGTAGTTGCATTTCCTCAAGAGGGTGTACTGCGGGATCCAGGGTCAGAGGATTATGTCTGGAAAGCTATAGAGATGGGGTGTGATGTAGTAGGTGGAATACCATGGATAGAATATACGGAGGAAGACATGGTTAAACATATTGAAGTAATGTTTACGATAGCAAAACATTATGATAGAGATGTTGCAATGTTAACAGATGATGCTGGAGATCCAATGCTTAGAACTACAGAGATGCTGGCTATAAAAACAATTAAGGAAAAATGGATTGGAAGAGTTACTGCATGTCATGCAAGAGCTATGAATTTATACACAGACCATTACTTTGGAAGATTAATCTACATACTTAAAAATGCATGTATCAGCATAGTCTCTGACCCGCATACTGGTCCATTGCATGCAAGAGTTAAAGAATTATTATTGAATGGTGTTAACGTAGCTCTAGGGCAAGATGACGTAGCTGATGCTTATTACCCATATGGGAGAAACAAGATGCTAGAAGTCGCTTTTCTCGCCTCACATATTCTATGGATGACTAGGTTAAGAGATATGGATATGCTCTATGATATGATAACGAAGAATGGTGCTAAGGTAATGAATTTGAAGAATTACGGTTTAAGAGAAGGTGGAGAAGCCAGCTTAGTAGTATTGAATGCTAAGTCTGTCTATGAAGCAATATGGTATCAAGCTGAGCCATGCTACGTAATAAGTAGGGGGAAGATAGTAGTCGAGAATAGTGAAGAAACAAAACTCTACATATGAAGAGTCTATCACAGTAAGCTACTTCAAGACCCTCTCATCGAGCACTGCGGGTTTCCTAGATACTGGATCAACGACTTTAACTTCTTCGATATTTCTCTCCGATACTATCATACCGTTTTTTATAACATATAGTGGCCGTTTGAGATATGCTAGAGCTTCTATCTCATTAAATGCATCAAGTACTACCAGGTCTGCTTTCTTCCCTTTATCTACACCATACATAGATTCTATCCTAAGAGCTTTTGCAGCATTAACTGTTATGAGGTCAAAGGATCTTATGAGCTCGTTATATCCCATCATCTGAGCTACATGTACCGCCATGAAGAGTACTTGCATCATATCTCCTCTACCTAAAGGGTACCATGGGTCCATAATGCAATCGTGCCCTAGAGCTACGTTAACACCATTCATCAATAGTTCCTTTATTCTCGTCAGCCCCCTCCTCTTTGGATATCTATCGTATCTTCCTTGGAGATGGATGTTTATTAGAGGGTTTGGTACGATCGTTATCTCAGCTTTCCTAAGAATTCTATAGAGCTTGTCAGCATACGCATCATTATAGGAGTGCATTGCTGTTGTATGTCCAGCGGTTACTCTACCCATGTATCCTTCTTTAATGGTTTTCGCTGCAACAACTTCTAGGAAACGAGATTGTTCATCATCTGTCTCATCTACATGCCCATCTATATCTCTATCATACTTCTTGGCTATTTCAAATGCTATCTCAATTGATTTAACGCCATCTTCTCTCGTATACTCTAGATGCGGGATCATCCCAACATTATCAGCACCCAACTCTATAGCTTTCTCAAGTAATTCTATATTCTCCAGCTCTGTCAGTATTCCATCTTGAGGGAAAGCTGTTATCTGTATGTCTACTAAGTCTTTGAATAGACGTTTAACTTCAAGTAGCCCCTTAAGCGTTGTTAGATTCTTCTCAGTAACATCTGCATGAGTTCTAATCCTTGTTGTACCATAGGAGACCATAAGCATTAAGGCTTTCCTAGACCTGTTTACTATATCTTCAATAGTGAGCTTCTTCTTATATTCTGACCATATCTCAATCCCCTCAAGCAGGGTTCCAGATTGGTTGAATCTTGGTTCTCCTATAGTTAGAACTGAATCAAGATGGAAGTGCATATCTATGAATGTAGGCATCACTAATCTCCCATCAACATCTATTGCTTCATCACCTCTCGCAGCGATATGTGGAGCAACTTCAACTATCATACCATTCTCTATCTTTATATCAAATAACCCATCCCTGCCTCTAATCTTAGCTTTCTTAATAATCATATTCAACAATTGTTATTCGACTCTATTTAAGAGTAATGCTGAGTACGAGTCCAGTATATGCTTCAGTTAAGAGTATTCACGTTAATCAGTTTATATCACCGGAAGAGCAATATAATCCTGCTCTAGCATACTTCTTACCCCTTAAGTTTCTTCTATTTTTTAACCCTTTTATCTTCCTCTTTAGATAACCAAACTCTACTACCGTAGCTATGGTTAGATCATTCAGGATTAAGCTTTAATTTAAAAATCTAGGAGGGGCTGGCTTGGTAGCCCTAGCCACCCATAGACAAGTAGTTTCGATCCTCGCTTCGAGCCCTTCTCCTTTTCTTGCTCTGCTTCCTGCTTCCACACACATAGGTTGCTCTCTTATTTGAAATACTAGGTATTTTCATCTGCATGGGGATTTCCAGATCGTATACTGTATAAGACTTGATTGTATATTGTATAAACTTATAAGTAGGGATTTTGCAAGTTATATGCATATTGGGTGTGTTGGATATGGATAAGAGAAATGTAAATGGTGTTTCACGTATTGTCGCAGTATTAATTGCTATAGTAATTATCTTAGCTATTGTAGCTGCGGTTGAGCCTATGTTGCTTCCAGCAACAACGATAACCAAGACAGAAACAAAAACTGTCGAGAAAACAGTGACGTCGGCTATTGGTGCAGCAACAGTCACGGTTGAGAAGACTGTAACTACTACTGTTGGTGTAGCACCTAAAAAAGAGCTTGTAGTTAGAGCTGTCTTCCAGACGCCTGTTAGTGAGCCTTGGGTTGGCGCTATCCATACTGCTATCCTCGCTGTTAATGAAGAATTTGAGGCAAAAGGAATTAAAGTTGACTATAAGTTCGTGGATAAGAAGATAGATCCAAAAGAGTTTGAGTTAGCTCTAGAAGATGCTGCTAAGGTTGCTGATATTGTTTTTCTAGATGCATTCCTGAAAGAAGATATTGCTAGGAGGGTTGCGAAGAAATATCCAAACGTAGCTTTCGCGGCTGGAAGCGAGTATCTACCTACTGAGCCTAACTTCGCTGTATTTGATAACTGGCTACATCAACCAGCATTCCTAGCAGGCGTAATTGCTGGAAAAATTACCAAGACTAACAAGATAGGCATCGTAGCAGCCATGGAGATAAACGAAGTAAATAGAATAGTCAACGCATTCATCCTTGGAGCTAAGACTGTCAATCCAGACGTTAAAGCTAAAGTTGTATACCTTCTTGGAAACATCCCGCCTGGAGAATCTCCATGGTATCATCCAGCAACCGCTAAGAGGCTTGCGAAAACATTGATAGATCTAGGTGTAGATGTAATTTTTGCTGAGAGAGTAGGAGCTGAAGAAGCTGCTAGAGAAGCATATGCTGAAGGTAAGGGTGTCTGGGCCATAGGGAATATGGCTGACCAGTATGAGAGAGCTCCAGAAGTAACTATAACAAGCCTTGTCTGGGATATGAGGCCGACCGTAAGAGTAGCTTTTGAGAGAGTACTCGCGGGAACATGGACTCCAGATAATCTTGGAACGTACTCGTGGATGACCTTCCATGGATCTTATCTTGCGGATTTCCACCATTTCGGTAAACCCTCACCACCATTAACGAAAGAAATAATAGACTTAGTCAAAGAATGGGAGACCAAGATAATGGAGGGCGCAACCTGGATTCCAATCGTTGAGACACCGCCAGTATCTGACTTCTAAAACTATAAAACTTCTAACATATTTTTTATTGCTGGAACAAAACATTGAATAATCTCTTAAGAGAATACTTTAAACGAGAGCTGGCTCGAGTATGATTAGTGAACAGAATATGAATACTGCTGTAAAGTTAATAGAAGTTAGTAAGACTTTCCCTGGAGGAGTAATAGCTGTAGATAATGTATCCTTAGAACTTAATGGAGGCATATTATACGGGGTCGTTGGACCCAATGGTGCAGGGAAATCTACATTAATGAATTTAATAAGCGGGTATCTCCTCCCAGATAAGGGAGAAATATACATCTACGGTAATTTGATAGAAGATTTCCATGAAGCAATTTCCGCAGGTGTAGTAAAGGTAGAGCAAAACCCAAACCTAGCACCTGGTCTAACACTTAAAGAACATCTAGCTCTACTCTTATCCAGTATCTCGGTTAAGACTGGTGGGCTGGAGAGGAGATGTGAAGAATTAATAAGCAGGGTAGGAGTGAAGGTGAATCTTGATGCTAAGGTTGAAGACCTACCTATAAGCCACTTAAGAATCTTCGAGATAGCTAAAGCATTACTCCTCTGTGAATTACTGGAGGAGGCTGGGAGAAAGCCCATACTTATTCTAGATGAAGCAACAGTTTTCCTCCCTGTCCAGCAGAAACAAGTTCTTAAAGATATATTGAGAAGCTTGCTTCCCAGAAAATATACAATACTATTGATATCGCATGATCTAGCTGAAGTAATAGATGTTTCCGACCAGATAATTGTGATGACAGCTGGGAGAATAGCTTCTATATTTAAATCTGAAAGCTTAGATATGGGAGAACTAATTAAATCTATGTTTGATGTACCTCTGGTCTCAGAATCAGTTAAGCCTCCCTCCAAGATTATTGGAGATGATTATGCTCTTAAAATAGAGAAGCTGAACGTTAGAGATGACCGAGGAAATCTTGTAGTCAAAGACTTGGACTTGATAGTGTATTCTGGAGAAGTTCACGGAATAGCTGTTATACCTGGAACAGGTGAGAAAGAGCTTGCAGAATGTATTTATGGTTTGAGGCGTGCAGAATCTGGAAGGATACTCCTTTTCGGTGAAGATATAACGAAGCTAAACGTCTTCCAAGTAAAGAAGAAAGGAGTATCCTTCATATCCGACGATAGAGTTAGGGACGGTATAATACCTGACGCATCAGTAGAAGATAACCTGACCATTGGCAGCGAAGATAAGTATTCATACTTTAAAGGCATCTTCATAAACACTGAGAAGAGGAAAGCCTTAGCTGAAAATCTAGTAAAAGAATTCTCAATACTTGCGAAGAGTCTTAGAGCGCCTATCATAACATTATCAGGAGGTAATATGCAGAGGGTTTACCTAGGTAGAGCTATGGGTGGTCATGCAAAGTTGTTGATAGCTCTCCACCCTACAGTAGGTCTTGACCCGATGGGAACGAAGATCTTCTTTGACAAAGTTAATGAGAGAAGAATAAAGAATCTTACGACTATTATTATATCCCCGAATGTGAAGGAATTGATGGCATTCTGTGATAGGATATCGGTAATGAGTGGAGGGAGAATCATTGGAACATTCAGGCCTGAAGAACTTACTGTGGAGAGGCTTGGATTATTGGTTAGCGGGGTAGTGGGGTAGCCTAGAAATTGATCAGGTTAAAACTTGTAAGAAGAGAGCTTCTCCCTCTAAAATATAGAATATTGCTACCAGTAGCTTCAACCTTCCTAGCAGTAATCGTGTCATCTATCTATGTCGTAATAGCTGGAGGAGACGTTTTCCAAGTATACTACTATCTTATTACGTGGCCATTGTCTTACCCTACAGAGATTTTTGTTACAGCCACTCCCTTGCTACTGCTTGCTCTTGCTATTACGGTAGCTTTTAAAGCTAGATTCTGGAATATTGGAGCACATGGTCAATTCATCGTAGGTGGTTTAGTAGCTGCATGGCTTGGTGTAGTATTGAAAGACCTTACACCATACATTTTGATACCATTCATCTTATCTATAGCATGGCTTGGAGGCTCAGGCGTTGCCTTAATATCATGGTGGCTTAAAGTAAAGAGAAACCAAGATGAAGTCCTCACAACTATACTAATATGGTCTGCAATACTGCTGATTAATGCAGGTCTTTTAACAGGTCCTCTACGTTCACCTTACACAACCTATCCTCAATCTCAAGAGATAGGCATCAATGCTAAACTCCCAATTCTAATTCCTGGAACTAGGCTTCATGCAGGCGTTATAATACCCTTCATAGTATTAGTTGCTGTCTGGGTAATCTTTAACCGTACAAGCTTCAGGAATAAGATGATCGCTGTAACAGTGCCTAGAGTTGCTATACTTGAAGGTATAAACATCTCTAGAACATACTTCTGGGTTGCATTCCTCAGTGGTGGAATAGCTGGTCTAACTGGAGCAGTAGAGCTGATGGGGATACTGTACTATATGACACCCTTTGTAGGTCCAAACTATGGTTTAGTAGCTCTTGCAATAGCAATGCTTGGCAACCTAGACCCAATAGGGATAATGGCTGCAGCATTATTCTTCAGCATCTTAATAAATGGAGCGAATGCAATGAGTTGGAGTACAGGCGTACCCAGCTTCCTCTCGGACATAATACAAGCTCAGACGCTAATCTTCCTATTAATCTTCAGCGTATTTAATATGTATAGACTGGTAATTATCAGAGGGAAGGCTGGGGAGGTTAAGCCTCAACCTATTAAGCTGAGGCCTCCCACTCTAAATCCTGAAACTAGCAGAATCAAGATTAGTAAAAACATACGAAGGATTCTAATAACTTCTATAGCAATAGTGTTTCTCTTCCTAATCTTAGATTTAGGGTATCCAGGTTTAAGGGGAAGCTATATTGACTCAATTGCCTCAAGCATAATTGGCTTAACATTAGTTATATCTGCACCAATAGTTTTTGCAGCAATCGGTGAGACATTTATTGAGAGGGCTGGTATAATCAACTTAGGGATACTCGGTATAATGATATCTGGAGCTGCATGGGGTTTCATGAGTGCATACTTCTATAGAAACATAATCTATGGGGTAGTCGCTGCAGCAGCCGTGGGAGCAGCATTAGGGTTAATCTTCGCTTTTCTAGTTGTAACCCTAGGAGTTCAACAACATATTGCAGGAATATCTATAACATTCTTCTCAATGAATCTATCATACTTCTTCCATAGAGTATTAATTGGCTCACCATTAGTTGAGCCTACTGTACCTCCAACCCCCTCGCTTCAAGTACCAATACTAGGAAATCTACCGATAATTGGAAGTATTTTTAAACAGAACCTATACACCTATATAGGGGTCTACGTATTAGCTCCAATAGCTGTAATCATATTATTTAAGACTAGGTGGGGGCTGATAATTAGAGCATTAGGAGAGAATCCGAAGACTGTTGATGCAGCTAGAATTAGAGTCCACCTATCTAGATATCTCTCAGTAATGATAGGTTCAATGTTGATGGCGATAGGAGGAGCATACTACTCATTGATAGACTTGAGAAGCTTCAACCTAAACGTTGGAGGAGAATGGAGCTGGATAGCTCTCGCACTAGTTATCTTAGGTAACTGGAATCCTTTATGGGTTTGGCTTGCATGTATCTTCTTTGGAATGCTTAATGCTGTTCAAGCATGGCTTGTAGCAACAGTCATCCAGATCCCATACCAATTCTTCCAGTCAATACCATACGTAGTAACGATAGCTGCTTCTGCAATACTAGGTAAACGTGTTAGACCACCCAAAGCTTTACTACAACCATATAGAAGAGAGTAACCAGGATGGATAAGCTAGTTTTATCAGAGAAGATAGAGAGAATAGATGTTTTACAGTCTCTGCAGGAATGGTTTAACCAATTATTGAAGGATGCAGGTATACAAGTATTAGTTAGAAGATCTGATGATAAATGGTTATGCATCGAAACTGATAACCCGCGCTTACTCCTATCTACATTAAATCTTCAAGTTTATTATCCTCTAGAACCTGTCGAGAAGCCTATACTTAGAACATGCTGGATAGAAAAGATACAAGGCAACGTAGTAACATGTTCATATCCACTGAGCGATGGATCTACGATGTTCTCAAGATACACATTAAGTAATTGGGTAGCACACCTCGGATTTAAGAGGAATAACATAAGTTTTCTAGACATCTTGAAGAACACTGGAGTTGACGTAGATTATCCAATCAATATAACACTTGAGCAGCCCTCAATCCTGTATAGAAAGCTGATTGAGAAATTGATTATCAAGGGTTTAGACGTAGTTTTCCTGAGGGGACTGACACCTTTAGAGATTGATATAATGTCGAATAAAGGAGAGCTGCGTAAATATATTGCAGACTTTACTTATTTAACATTAACTACACATATACTATACGTAAAAATCGGAATAAGACCCCAAAAAGTAATCGAGAATGCAATAACATTCTCTTCTAAACTACACAAACACGTAATTTACAAAGTATGCGAATGGAAGGGTCTAGAACCTGCCTCACTCTTCTTAAAAACTTGTACATAGATAATTCTTATATAATATGTGGTTTCGTTAATTTGTATGGCATCCAAGAAGGATAAGATATCTATCATTGTCTTTTCGGGGAGTATGGATAAACTGTATCCTGTATCCATATTAGCATCAGGCGCTGCAGCGCTCGGTATGGATGTTGAGATCTTCCTTACTTTCTGGGGGTTAAATGCTTTCAAGAAGGATATGCTAAGACAGAATATGAGGATATCTAAAGAATTTGAAGAATTCGGGCCTGTAATGGCTAAGATATTCGCTGAAAAGAATGTTCCCCACTGGTATGATATACTGAAGCAGGCTAAAGACCTTGGGAATGTAAAAGTTTATGCGTGCGCTATGACCTATGACCTCTTCGGTATGAAGAAAGAAGACTTAGCAGAAGTAATAGACGGGGTAGTCGGAGTAGGAGAATTCTTAGAAAAAGCTAAAGAAAGCAGCATAACATTATTCATATAGGATAAGTGAGGGAGGAATAATGAGTAGTGGAGAATACAAAGTAGATAAAGTAGTTGATGCAAGGGGAAGTCATTGTCCAGGTCCATTGATGGAGCTTATAAAAGCTATTAAGAATGTTCAGGTGGGCCAAGTAGTAGCTGTCTATTCAACGGATAGTGGTTCCAAAACCGATATACCTCTATGGGTTAAGAAAGCAGGACATGAATTAATCGGGGTCTACGATAGAGGAGGATACACAGAATTCATAGTAAAGAAGACTCATTAATATGAAGAAGGTAGTCATAGTAGGCGGGGGAACAGGAGGAACAATAACTGCAAATATACTAGCTAGGAAAGTATCAAGAGAAGCAGAGATAACGTTAATCAGCAATACACCTCAGCATATTTATCAGCCTGGCTTCCTCTATAGAGCTCTAGGAGAAATCATAGATGAATCAGAAATCATTAGAGAAGAGAGGAAACTAGTTAACAAAAGAGTAAAGCTAGTTATTGATGAAGCTGTAAAGATAGACATTCAAAATAGAATGGTAGACTTGATGAGCGGTAAAAAATTGGAATACGATTACCTAGTTATATCTACAGGTTCAAGAATAGTCCCTGAAGAAGTTCCAGGATATGAAGTATCATACCATTTCTATAGCTTAGAAGGTGCTAGAAAGCTTCATGAAGCATTAGAGAGATTCAAGGAGGGTGTAGTAGCTGTAGGGATAGGTGGGATACCATATAAATGTCCACCTGCACCCGCAGAATTCTGCTGCCTTCTAGACTACTATTTTACCAAAAGAGGAATTAGAGATAAAGTTGAGATACATTATCTCTCACCTCTACCTAGGACTTTTCCACATGAAGCTGTAGCAGAAGCTATCACAGAGATGATGGAGAAGAAAGGAATACACTGGCATCCAATGTTTAATATAGAATCAGTAGACCCTGAGAAGAAGATTGTGAACTCCCTTGAAGGTGAATCATTAAGATTTGACTTACTCGTTATGGTTCCACCCCATAGAGGTGCAGAAGTAGTAGAAAAATCTGGTATAGGAGTAGACGGTGGATGGATCCCAGTAGATAAATATACTCTCCAATACAAAGATTATAGTGAAGTATATGCTATAGGTGATGCTACAAACCTCCCAGTCTCTAAGTCTGGCGCAGCAGCACATTTCGAAGGAAAAATAGTAGCTGATAGGATAACCTCAGAGATTACCGGTCATGAACCTAGAGCTAAATATGATGGTAGGGTTTTATGCTTCTGTGATGCAGGGTTTAGGAAAGCAATATACATGGACTTCAATTATGAGAATCCACCGAAGAAGCCAAGATTTAGCTACATATGGTATCTGGGAAAACAGCTAGTAAACAGATTCTACTGGAGCTTAATTCTAAGTGGATTAGTCTAACAACAGTAAGACCCAGCATATAAAATAAACAATCTTTAGAATCCTGGTCTTACTATGCTGTCTGGGCCGGGTGGGATTCGAACCCACGTCCTCCGCCGTCTCCTCGATAAGATACTGTGAGGGCGGCGTCATAGCCTCTAGACTACCGGCCCATATCTAAAGTATGTCTAGAATTTTATATCAATCTTTCCATACTACCTCTTTATCTCCCGCTTCTTCCACCTTAGATTATAGCTTCTACACTTCCTACACTTCTCAGCTGTTGGAGCATTCCTCGCTCCACATTCTCGGCAGATCTTATAGTATAATCTGCGTTTCTGAGCTAATTGTATCAATGTAACATCTCTAAGAGGCATAGCTTATCTTTTATAGGATTATCTGGGTTGAATATATATTCTTCCTAGTTTTTCCATACCCCTGAATAGAAAGCAATTTAAGGTTTTTATGATGGGATAAGTAATGGTTTTCAGCCCACAATTGTGTAAGAGTGAGGTAATGAAATTATGGCTCAGAAAGAGATTCCAACAGTATTAGTGGGGAAGAAGCCTTTAATGAATTACGTCTTTGCATGCCTAACGACACTACAGAGTGGAGCAAACCAGCTAGTACTTAAAGCCAGGGGTAGAGCTATCAGCAGAGCCGTGGATGTTGTTCAAGTACTTCAACGAAGATTCTACAAAGACTTAAAGGTAGCAGATATAAAACTTGGAACTGAGGAATTAACTGGACCAAACAATCAACCGATAAGTGTAAGCACTATAGAGATAACCTTGAAGAGATAGAACAAACATCTAAAGACGCTGAAAGCTCAACCAGTAAGCTGACAATTTCAACGGCGAGGCGTGGGCGTAATGCTAGAGGTGATTAGGTGGAGCTTCCAATATGCATCTTCGACTTGAAATCGGGGATACTCTGCCCCCGATGTGAGGAAAAGGTACTTAGAGGGCTCTACGATGACTTAGACATAAAAATCATGAAGCTACTATTAGAGTTAGAGAAAGAGCTGCCTAAACTTGCTAAAACAGGATACGTAAAGACAGTTGATAGCACTGATACTGTATACATAATACTGAAAGAAGATACCTTAAAGTATATCGACCAAGAGACTGTCTATGCTTTAAAGAAGAAGCTTAGAGAGAAACTCGGTAAGAAGATTAAGATAATTGAAGATGATAAGAATCTTTCTAGATTTATTGAGAAGCTTGTTGCACCAGCTAGAATAATAACTATTAATAAGATATGGCTTCCGGATGGAAGCGAAGAGATGAGAGTAATCCTCGATAGAATGAAAAGCCTAGAAACAACATCCTCAATAATAGAAGTTGTTAAGAAGGTTAAACACGTAAATCTAAGAATAGATTTTGAGAAGACAGGATGGCTTGAGAAGAAGGTGAAGGTAAGTGAGAAGAAGCCTACCGCGTAGAAGCCACTATGCTTCAGAAGTGAAGCCTGAACTAGATAATTCCCACGTCTCCCTCATTGGATGGGTGCATGAAATAAGAGACCTGGGAGGAATAAAATTCATACTACTTAGAGATGTCTCTGGAATATGCCAGGTAACAGCTAGGAAAGAAAACCTCCCTGTAGAGATTTCAAGAAAGCTGGAGGATATCGGAGTAGAAGATGTAGTATATGTTGAAGGGGTTGTAAAGAATCAACCTAAAGCTAGGCTTGGAGTAGAAGTAGTATTAGAAAAGATTGATGTACTGTCTAGAGCTTCCCGCCCACTACCATATGATGTTACTGGAAAAGTTCCCGCAGGGATAGATACCAGGCTAGACCATAGAATACTTGACTTAAGAAATCCCGAGAATAATGCAGTATTCAAGATAGCTGATACAGTTTTAGCAGCTGCTAGAGAATTCTTCAGGATGAATAACTTCATAGAAGTTAGAACTCCGAGGATTATTGCTACTGCAACCGAGGGTGGAGCAGCATTATTTGAAGTAAAATACTTTGACGGTAAAGCATACCTTGCCCAAAGCCCCCAACTATACAAAGAAGAATTAGTAACCGTCTTCGAGAGAGTATTTGAGATTGGGCCATTCTTTAGAGCAGAAGAATCTCATACTAGACGTCACGTAAGTGAGTTTACTTCAATAGATATTGAAGCAGCTTTCCTCGACCTCTACGGTGTAATGGAAATTTTAGAAAGATTAATAGTCCACATACACAGGAGGGTTATTGAAGAGAGGAGGAGAGAACTCGAATTACTAAATATAGACTTGAGTATTCCTGAACTCCCATTCCCAAGATATACTTATGATGATATGCTTAGAGAGTTGGAAGATTCTGGGTTAGAGCTAGAATGGGGTGAAGACTTCGGGACAGAGCATCTAAGAATATTGGGAGAGAAACATAAAGAATACTACTTCATAACTCATTTTCCTACAAAGTCTAAGCCTTTCTATATCCAGCCATGTGAAGATAACCCTGAAATTTCTGAATCATTTGATTTAATGTATAGTTGGCTTGAGCTAGCCTCAGGTGGTACTAGAATCTCAGACCGCAAACTTCTAGAGAAGAGGTTAATAGAGCAAGGACTGAATGTTAAAGCATTTGAACATCACTTGAAAGTCTATGATTATGGTATGCCGATACATGCAGGATGGGGCCTAGGGCTTGAAAGACTATTAATGGTCTTAACGAATAAGAGTAACATCAGAGAAGTTATATTATTTCCAAGAGACAAATTTAGACTTACTCCATAAACTAGAGAAATAGAGTAATAAAAAAGAAGTATTAC
>JAKCEX010000034.1 GCA_023539395.1 Candidatus Geocrenenecus arthurdayi
TAGTAGCTAACTCGGTTGATGCTTACCCTGGTGGATTCTATAAGCCTGAGATAGTAGTTTGGCCTGAATCTTCTGAGCAAGTAGGAGAAGTATTAAGGTATGCTTATGAGAGGAAGATACCAGTTTACCCGAAAGGTGGAGGGACAGGTCTAACTGGAACCGTTCCAATATATGGTGGTATACTTCTAAGCCTTGTTAAGATGAATAAGATAATCGAAGTTTACGAAGAAGATATGCAGGTCATAGTCCAACCAGGAATAATATATGATAGATTAAATAAAGAACTTGAAAAATATGGTTTATTCTTTCCTCCCGACCCTTCAAGTGGCTCATGGTGTACGATTGGGGGGATGGTTGCATCTAATTCATCAGGGTTAAAGGCGGTTAAGTATGGGACGACTAGAGAATATGTACTGGGATTAGAAGTAGGGCTTCCAAATGGTAGGATTATCAGAATTGGTAGTAGAACATTCAAGTATTCAACAGGTTTTGACCTATTGAAGATGATGATAGGTTCCCAGGGAACTCTAGGCGTATTCACAGAAATAACTCTTAGACTTAAAAATCTACCAGAATACTTCCAAACAGCTATAGCTTTCTTCCCTTCAGTTGAGTCTGCAGTAAGGGCGGTATACCATATAGTTAGAAGAGGCTTAGACATGGCTGCAATAGAATTCATGGATGAGAAAATGATGAAAGCTGTTGCAGAATATAGGAAAATAGATTTTCCCGAATCTCAAGCAATGCTGCTAGTTGAAGCTCATGGGAGTAAAATGGCGGTTTTAGAGACTATGGAGAAATGCATCCACCTACTAGAAGAAAACAAATCTATCGAAGTAAGAGTAGCTAAAGATGTAGAAGAAAGAGAGAAATTCTGGGCAGCGAGAAAAGGAGCGTATCCCGCAACTCTCAGGCTTGGGAGATACATGATTATAAGTGATATTGTTGTTCCTCTTTCTAAATTATATGATGCGGTTCAGAACTCTTACGAATTGGGAAGGAAATATGGAGTCCATGCATCCGTTATAGGTCATTTCGGGGATGGTAATCTCCATGTACATTGGTCAGCTGGAAATGATAGAGATAAAGTAGAAGACCTCCATAGAGCAAACGATGAGCTCGCTAGATGGGCCATAGATGTAGGTGGAGCAGTATCTGGAGAACACGGTATAGGTACTGAGAAGAAGAAATTTGTAAAACAACAGTTTAGAGAAGCATTCGACTTAATGCTGAAGATAAAGAAATTGGTAGATCCTAAATGTATATTATCGCCAGGAATAATATTCGACCTAGAAGAAGTAATCCAGTAACTGTGGAGGCAGATGACTCTGCCTGAACCGTCAGAGATAGAGAGGAAGCTTGGAGAATACTTAGAAGATGTATGGAAATGTATTAGATGTGGCTTCTGTAATAGTGTGTGTCCTACATCTAACACATCCCGCTCTTACATGTCTTCACTAACTTCACGTGGAAGATTAATACTTCTCCAAGCCTACTTCTCAAACATTCTAAGCAAGTCTCTTAAAGATGAAGAAATACAGGAATTGATGGAGTATTGTTTTGGGTGTAGGAGATGCATAGAGATCTGCCCTGCTGGAGTTAGAATACCAAACTTAATCTGGAGAGTAAAACAGCTTAACGAGAAACCGAGATATCTAAGAAAGTTTATTCTTACCCATTATGGTGAATTATTAAGGCTTTTCTCGAAATTTCCAAGATTTTCTAATCTGTTTTTACATTCACATATAGGAAAAATACTACTAGAGTTAACAGTTGGAGTAAGTAGAAGAATAGATTTTCCAAGTTTCAATTATAGTCTAGAAGGATGGATTAATAAGAGGAGGAGAAACAATGGTTTCAGAGGAAGGTTAGCCTATTTCATAGATGTATTTACGAATTATCATGAAGTAGAACTAGGGAAAAAGATAGTCGAGTTCGTTGAAAAGCTTGGATACATTGTTGTAGCCCCACCACAGAGAGAAGCTGGAACACTTCTCCTAGAAGAAGGATTAATAGAAGAAGCCTATAGAGTAGCGAAAGAGAATGTTGAAAATCTTTATGATATAGTTCAGAGTGGAGCCAAGATATTGACTAGCTCTCCAGCAGCATATCTCGCATTAAAGAAAGATTATCCTGAGCTTCTCGGAGATACTAAGTCAAGAATAGTGTCTGAGAATACAATAGATATAATTCAGTTATTGTTAAATGAATATGAAGATGGCAGGATAGATTTCGAGATACCATTATATGACCGACTAGTTTATCATCATAGTTGTTTCACGAAAGCTTCTGGATTAACCAAAGATATAAGGCGGATCTTAATGTTAGCTGGATATAATCTACTGGAACTAGATGTATGTTGCGGTATCGGTGGAATATGGGGGATGAATAAAAGCAATTATGAGATATCTTTAGAGATTGGTCTAGACCTATTTAACGAGTTAAAGAGGATTAATCTACCAGTAACTTCTCAGAGTGAGACTTGTAGGATTCAGATAAAGAATAATGCCTTAGTAGATGTCAGGCATCCATTCTCATTTATCGTTGATAGAGTAAAGATTAACAAGGAGTAAACTATCTACGCCGCCATGATGCCGATAGCATGAGAGTTATAGCAAGAGCAATTAGAAGGATGACAATAATGAGTCGGAGATAGTACGTATCTTCATTTTCAATCCTCCCGACCTCAGTAACAGTGTACGGGAAGCTAATTGTAACGGTGGAAGATACTGGTGAAGTTACTGTTATAGTATTAGTGCTCAAGGTTGTGGCTAACAGAGTTGTTGTTAATAATTCAGTAACGGTAACTGTATGGAACTCCGTTATAGTCAGAGATATAGTAGTCTTCTCACTCTCCTCTTCAGAATAATATTCATAGAGATTCCATTTAGAAGGTGTAAACTCGTTATCGAAGTCTACTAAGTATACATAGTTGTTTTCAAGTAACCACTTATTTACATTTAGCAGCCTCTCAGAATCCACTCTTACATATACTACGCAGACTAACCTATAATATCTATCCATGACGTATTTATCATCTACATCCAAATAGACTTTCCTACCTTGAACTAGTTTAATTAAAGCTTCTTTTGCTTCAATTCCACCTTTCTCATTTAGTTCAGGAGCATTCACATCTGCTAACCTTACTCTTCCAACTGGGAAAGCATCAAATGTATCACCATCTATAACTTTGTAAACCGTTGCTGTGACATCGACCTCGAAGGATCCTGAACCGTAAACCTTAAAGATCCCAAAAACAAGTATGACTAGTACTATCAAGGTTGTGAGCCCAGTTTTCTTAAATTTATCTTTTAGGATCTCGTACGTAGTCTTCACCATCAAAATCTAAATTAACATTACTTATCATCTAAGTATCTTCTTTCCTTACTATGTTGGTCTAACGCTTATCCTTACTCTTCTAAGTCTTATGTCAGGGCCTCCAAACCAGACAGGTATAGCCTGCATAGGCTCACTTTTACCACAGTATCCAGCTCTAAAGGATAGCTTTTTTCCAACAGCATCTATTGAAGAGTAGAAGTCTCTGGTTGTAATTTCTAATACAGGGTTTCTTACGGGTTCAACGATGTCCCCTTTAACTATCTTATATGCTTCTACACCTACGTATCTTTGATTCCATCTCTTATCATCGATATTCCATTCCTGATTTGACTTAATATATACTCCAAGATGAATATCTTCTATTAATTCTTGGAAGCTGTAGTCTCCAGGCTTCATATAGGTGTTAGCCATACGGATTATTGGCTCACGATCATACTGGCTTGCTCTCGCAGAACCATTACTCTCAACATTAAAGACTTTCGCAGTCTCTCTATTATGGAGTAGCTCATTTATGAAACCATTCTTAATCAATACCCTTTCCCGTGCTTCCACCCCTTCTTCATCATATAGATAGAATCCAAACGATCCTGGAATCCTAGGATCATCAACAACAGTCACGACTTCTGAGCCTATCTTCTCACCGATCATGTTAGGCTTAATGTATGTTTCACCAGCTTGTGCAGCTTCCCTACCTAGAACTCTATCAGCTTCGCTTGGGTGACCTGCAGATTCATGACATATCAATCCAACAACTTCTGAACCAACTATCACATCAGTCTCACCCTTTGGAGGCTCAGTACCCCTCATCAGTATATTACATAGATTTTCTACTTCATCTCTTAAGTTCTCAGTTAGATTCCACTTCTCTACGGCTTCCCATCCTCTTGATTCTCCGAGTTCCTGTATTCTCTGTAATGTTCCTTTTTGTGGATGATATAATGTTAAGATGTAGGTAGACATGGTTCTTGGAACGATATGTACTACATCTGCACCATCACTATTCATGACGTGTTTCTCTAAATCCCATTTTTCTAGAGTCAACATTCTTGAAGGAAGCTTTACACCAGCTTTATCAGATACTTCGACTATGTTTTTGTCTACATCTTTTAGATATTCTATCTTGTCTTCTACACTGATCGAGGTCCAGCTAACCCTAGGTTTTATATTTACGGCCCCTCTAGATATCTTCCCATCCCCCAGTGACACCCCCCTAGTAATAATCTTTGAGCTAGCTCGAGCCATAGCGACTGCGTCTTCTATAATCTTCTTAACATATGCTCTCTTTAATCTACTAGTTGAAGCGAACCCCAGTGAATTTCCTACTAATACTCTTATAGCTATGCCTCTCCTAGTAGATGATGCAGAGACTTCTGGGATACCATTCTTCAATATGATCGATTCCTGAGAATCTTTCTGGTATCTAGCTTCAGCATAACTCGCACCTAAACTTAAAGCATAATCTATAGCCTTCTGTAACAAATCCTCAAACATCAAAGATAAACATCAACAATCTAGAATTAATCTATTTCCCTCATTATTTTATGGAAGCCATTTTAGTCTAACTACTAGCATATTTGAATCCAGCAGCATCCCATTTTAATAAGATGCTGGAATGCAGCTTAGTCTAAATGGATCTTCAAGGATATATTATTTAATTGGGTTGTTCATGGAAAAATTAGGTCTAGATGGTGTTCTAGATGTTGGAACAAAGGTCTGCAGGCGCTGTAGTTTTTTATCTTTCTGAAAGTGTTATTGAGTATCTGTTACTGCATTATGAAGCTGGTCATTGGGATTTCCCTAAGGGTGCTATTGAAGAAGGTGAAAATGAACTCGATACAGTGAGAAGAGAAGTCTGGGAAGAAACTGGGATAAATAATATAGAGATTGTTAAGGACTTCAGGAAGGAGATTGAATACTTCTATAGAAAGTTGGGTGAATTAGTTAGGAAGCGTGTAGTCTTCTATCTCGCAAGGTCAAATACGAAAGAAGTTAGGCTTTCTTATGAGCATAGGGGATATATATGGTTAGACTATCCAAAAGCTATGAGGAAGCTTACATTTAGAACTGCAAGAAATGTTTTAGAAGCAGCACATACATACTTAGCTCAACTTTACAATATAAAATGAAAATGCTTGAAAGGAGCGGGATGAATGATCGTGATGATAGACGGAGAATTAATTAAAAGTTCCCCATTAAAAATACTACTAATTGTAATATTTTTATTAACGGTATTTTCTACTACATCAATTGTAGAAGCGCAACTACCTGAACTTATAGTAAGAGTTGTAGATCCATCTGGTAATCCATTAGAAAGAATTGAAGTAACAATCACAAAAGGAACAGAGAGTTATAGATTTATAACGAATACTACAGGATACGCGATATTTAGTGGATTAAGTGAGGGAACGTATATTCTTCAAGCAAAACTCGATAAAGTAATCATAGCAGAAGCAACAATAGATTTTCCTAAAGAAACAAGTAAAACCATAGTAGCAAATATCTCAAATGTAGAGATTAAGCTAGTAGACCTAGATAAGAAGCCAGTACCATCTGCACAGATAAGATTGCTAAGCAAAACCAGAATAGCAGAGTATAATGCAGTAACCAACGAGGAAGGCATAGCAATATTAAACAAGATCCCATATACACTGCTAAATGATATTAAAGGATACGACTTAACTATTTCTGTTGGAGGCTATACGATTCTCCACATCACTGATCTTGAAATAAACCAACCAGTTCAAAAACTCGAATACACTCTGGAACTTCTAAGTTTAAACATAACTGCATTGAATATGGAAGGTGAACAGATTAGTAGAGTGAACGTAAAGCTGCAGGCAGGCAACTATACCAAGACGATGAGAACAGATAAAGGTGTAGCTAGGTTTATCCAAATACCTTCATCTAACATTGAATGGGTTGGCGAGTACACCTTAAATGTAACATACACTATAGGAAGAGTAGAATATACAGTATATTCAAGCAAGAGAAAGCTGGTAAGTTCACAATCTATGGATCTAGTCTTAGAGCTTGGAAGCATTGAAGTAACAGTACTAGATGAAGAGGGTAAACCATTAAGGAACTTTCTAGTCTCATTAAGTAATCAGAAATCTCAAAACTTTACACAACAACAAACAGATGAAGATGGAAGAGTAATCTTTGTAAACATGCCTCTATCCAGAGGGGTAGCTCAAGCAGGAGAATACACCATCCAAGTATACAGGTTGAATAAGAAGATGAGCGAGGTTAGGATTGATCATTCATCTGCTAAAAGCTCTGTTACTATGAAGATAGCTAAGTCGAGCATTAGTTTATTCTTAAGAGATTACAGTAAACAGCCACTGGTCGAGTATAATGTGAGTTTAGTAGATCTAGATTCAGGAGACCAGTACACTGGTATAACAGATATAAATGGAGAGATGCTTCTGAAGATCTTCCCTGGAAGATATAGGATTGAAGTGTATAAGGACGATACTGTTTTCTATAAAGGAGAATTGAATATATTCAACAATTCTCTAACGATGGATATTGAAAAGATAAACTTTCCACTTGCTATAAAGATAATAGATGCATTTGGGAACGCTATGAGAACAGGTGAAATGATAGTTAAGCTGAGTAGCCATCAAATCTACAGTGGGCCTATTGATGCTATCTCCAGCATAACAGTACCCCATGTAGGTTTCATAACTGTTGATGTGAGAATCTCGGGAAACCTTATCTGGAGAGAGACAATATTCGTAGACGGGCCACGGGAACATATTATTAGACTAACTAGCTATGTTACCGTACTTGGAAATATACTGCCCCTAGAGACTCTAGCATTAATAGTGTCAGTAATGTTCTCCCTATTACTAGTAACAATCGGGGGTCTCATAATACATAGAAGTAGGAAAAGAAGATTAATAACCAGGTAAGTTGTATGAATATATCGGTGCCTGAGTATTAATAGGTGAATAAAGATTGGAATGGGTTCTTAGTAGAGAGCCCACAGAAATATGTAATCCTCTTTGTAGATTCTTTAGATGTGGTAAAAAAGTTTTAGACTTTAAGAGGAATCCACCATGGTGCGGCTGGGTTAATGCTGCATGTATAGGTTTCAAATGCCCATATTCTCAATGCATACAGGTCAAACTACTCCCAGATGGTAGATGTGGATTATTTGTTAAGAGGAAGACTGTAGAGCAGGAAGCACCCGAGTTCACGAAACCATTAAAAGCTGATACAATAAATCGGGTAAGAAAGAAGCTTGATAAGCTTGGAATCTGAATAAGACCTACCCTACACCAACTTTATTTTTAATGGCTCGGGAAATCCATAAAAGTATTCCATAGGTTACGGTATCATACATGAGGGGAAAAAATTAATTTAAGGAATCTCCCTTTTTAAGAGAAGAGTTAAGGCGAGAAGATATGGAATTTACACCAAGGATAGAAGAGAAGAGATGGCAGCCTTCATGGGAGATGAGAATATTTGAGAAATGGTTAGAAGAAGGAATCTATAAAGTTAGATTGAGACCGAGGAGGAGGTTATTTGTTATCGATACCCCCCCACCCTACCCGAGTGGGAGACCATGGCATATTGGAGCTGCTGCTCAGTATTCTCAGATAGATATGATTGCTAGAACTGCTAGGATGAGTGGTCGACCAGTATACTTCCCAATAGGTATAGATAGGAATGGGCTACCAGTTGAGTTATATGTTGAGAGAACATACAAAGTCTCTATCAGAGATACTCCACGGGAGAGATTCATTGAATTATGTAGCCATGCACTAGATGATCTTGAATCTGAAATGATTTGGATTATGAAGAGGATGGGTTTAAGTGGGGACTTTGAAAACTACTATAGAACGGACTCAGAAGAATACCGTAAACTTACTCAAGCTACATTTATAGAATTATGGAAACGTGGATTAATCTATACAGCAACTAGACCTAATAATTACTGCTGGGAATGTGGAACTACATTAGCAGATGCTGAAATAGATTATGAAGAAATGCCTGCAAAACTAGTATATATTAAGTTTAGAGTAAAAGAAGACGATAGCATTCTCATTATAGCTACTACTAGACCTGAGCTACTAGTTTCATGTAGAGCAGTTATAGTTAACCCAAACGATAATAGATATTCTCACTTACATTGGAAACATGCAATTGTCCCTATCTATGGTCAAGAAGTAGAGATAATACCTCATCCTGCTGCAAAACCTGAGTTTGGGACTGGAGCAGTAATGGTTTGTAGCTATGGAGATTACATGGATGTCTTACTTTTTAGAGAACTTGGGCTACAGGAAGTTATTGCAATAAATGAAGAGGGTAGAATGACTGAGGTAACTGGGAAATACTCAGGGATGAGAGTAGTAGATGCTAGAGAAGCGATAACTAGAGACTTAGAGGAAGCTGGCTTGGTTGTTAAGATTGAAGAGATAATACATAGGACTCCTATATGCGAGAGGAGTAAAACTCCTATAGAGATTATACCTATGAAAGAGTATTATCTAAAACAACTGGATTTTGTAAATGATCTATTGAATGTAATAGAGAAGATGAAGTTCCATCCACCTCATCATAAACGTCTCTTAATAGATTGGATAAACTCCCTGAGAATAGATTGGCCTATAAGTAGGAGAAGATACTATGCTACAGAGATACCTATATGGTATTGTCTAAAATGTGGTGAACCATATGTTCCCGAGCCTGGAAGATACTATAAACCATGGAGAGATAAACCACCCATTGAGAAGTGTATTAAGTGTGGAGGTAGCGAGTTTACGGGAGAAGAAAGAACATTCGATACATGGATGGATTCAAGCATATCCCCATTATTCATTTCAAGGTACATGAAGGATAGAAGATTCTTTAAGCTTAGCTATCCTAATGGGATAAGACCTCAAGGTAAGGATATCGTTAGAACATGGCTATACTATACTATACTGAGATGCTATCAACTAACTGGTAAGCATCCATTCTACCATGTCTGGATAGGAGGGATGGGGCTAGATGAATATGGTCAAAAGATGAGTAAGAGTAGAGGGAACGTTATCGACCCTATCCCGATATTAGAAAAATATGGTGCTGATGTCTTCCGGTTCTGGAATGCTCAGGAAGCAAGTCTAGGCGAAGACTTTAGAATCTCAGAGCAGAGAATTCAGAATGCTGGGAAATTCATAACAAAGCTATGGAATATCGCTAGATACATCTCCTCCTTCCCTATTCCTAGAAAAGTTGAATTAACCCCAACTGATAAATGGGTCCTCTCTGAGCTTTCGAAGACGATTAAAAATAGCTTAGAAGGATATAGGGAGTTCAATTTCTTCATTCCAGCAACGAGGATAAGATACTTTACTTGGAGTATATTCGCAGACCATTATATCGAGTTGAGTAAAGCTAGAGCATACGGATTAAAAGGCTTCACTCCTCTAGAACAGAGAGCTGCATGGTATACATTACATACTGTGTTGAAAACAATCCTAATACTTCTTGCACCAATAACACCTTTCATCACGGAGGAGATATGGAGGAGAATGTATTCTAGAAAGAGCATCCATTTGCAGAGGTTTCCAAAAGCTGAGTGGTCTACACGTTATGCAGCGTACACGGAGAAATTGGTAAGATTTAATTCTCAAGTATGGGCTATGAAGAAGCAGAAGAATCTTACTCTTAAGGATCCCATAAATATTGAGATACCTAGGGATTTAAGAATTTTTGAAAAAGACTTGATAGCAATGCACAATATTCAGAAATCCTGAAAATCTGTAAACACTAGTTACATTTGATGGTAGATGTAGGAATTTTGAAATAATGGAAACTTCAATCTATGAATAATCAGATCTTCCATGAAACTATTTCTGCTTTCTCTAGTCTTAGTAATCTCTCTTTAAGCCAATCCATACCACCGTACTTTCCAAGTGAACCATCGTTCCTGATAACTCTGTGGCAAGGGATGATCAATACAACTGGATTATGTGATATAGCCGTACCTACTGCTCTAGCTGCTTTCGGGTTACCGATCTTACTAGCAACCCACTTGTAGCTTCTAACCTGCCCATAGGGTATCTGTCTAACGGCTCTCCAAACTCTCATCTGGAAATCTGTTCCAGAAATATCTAGAGGGTAATCTAATCGGGTTGGTTCTCCACTAAAATAGCTATCAAGCATCTTCTCTAGATCTATCAATCTCTCATTGTTTAATTTCAGCGATAATGATTCTAGATAATCTCTGAAACATTCTTCATCACTATAGAAACTCATTTCTCTTAATCCTCTCCCAGTCCATATGTAGCCTAAGACTACATTCATGGGAGTCTCATAGATACAGGAATTCACAAGTAAAGTTTAAGCGTAGATGTTGATAAGTTTTTATGAAATGATAGGTGAGCCAATCCACATATTAGCGAGACCTGGAGATATAGCAGAGAAAGTTATAGTAGCAGGTGATCCAGGTAGAGTTGACTACATAGCTGGAATGCTTGAAGAATCGAGGTTAGTCTCTTCTAATAGAGGTCTCAAAACGTATACTGGGAATTATAAAGACCAAGTAGTTACAGTAGCTTGCCATGGTATAGGTGGACCATCTACTGCAATAGTCTTCGAAGAATTAAGAATGCTTGGAGCAAAGGTAATTGTTAGACTAGGTACAGCAGGTGGTCTAGTAAGAGAATTGAATCTAGGAGACATAGTTATACCGAATATAGCCTGCTACTATAAAGGGTCAGGAACAATATCAGCTTACATGCCTGGGTTAGCTCCTCCAACCGCTCCATCCTATGATGTTTTAGAAGCATTGGTTAACGAAGCGAGGAATAGGGTTAATAGGTTTTCAATAAGCCCAGTAGTTTCTAGTGATGCATTCTATGCTGAAGATGAAGAATTTATATCTCAATGGGTGAAGGTTGGAGCAACCGCAGTAGAGATGGAGTGTGCAACAATATTCGCTCTAGGTTATCTACGTAGAGTGAAGACTGGAGCTGTACTAATTATAACAGATAATCTTGTCGATAAGAGTAGAATGAGGGCGAAAGAAAAGATAACTGAATGGGTAAAAGAAGCTGCAGAGATAGTTCTTGAAGCATTAAGAAAAATAGAAGCTTAAAAGAGTAGGAGCCATCAGAATCTTCATCCGGTTAAAGTGTAGCCTACGAGAATAAAGATAAGTACCTACTCGTATAGAGAGTATATAGTCTAGCGGTTTTCATTCTTAAATACACGTTGAAAGAGTATGTCTATGGGAATATTGAGTCTCCATAGATTCTTCTACCCAAACTCAGTGGCTGTAGTAGGTGCTTCAAGAAATCCAGAGAGTGTTGGGTATGCAATTCTTAGAAATCTAATTGAAGGTCACTTTACAGGTGTGATATATCCTGTTAATCCGAAAGCTAGAGCACTACTTGGGATAAAAGCTTACCCTAATATCTCTTCTATACCTGATGAAATAGACTTAGCGATAATAGTTGTACCAAATACTATTGTACCACAAGTTCTAGAAGAGTGCGTCGAAGTCGGTGTAAGATCTGCGGTGATAATCTCAGCAGGGTTCAAAGAGATTGGACCAGAAGGTGC
The DNA here is from genome assembly GCA_023539395.1 of Candidatus Geocrenenecus arthurdayi. GTDB lineage: Archaea > Thermoproteota > Nitrososphaeria_A > Caldarchaeales > Wolframiiraptoraceae > Geocrenenecus > Geocrenenecus arthurdayi. Next base: position 11,896 of record JAKCEX010000034.1, read on the forward strand.
AAAACTAGAAGAAGAAGCAGTATCGATAGCAAAAAGAGGAGGTTTAAGAATAATTGGCCCCAACTGTTTAGGAATAATAAATACTGACCCGAACATTAGAATGAATGCTACATTCTCTAGAGAGATGCCATTGGCAGGTCAAACAGCCTTAATATCTCAGAGTGGAGCAATATGTGTAGCAGCTCTAGAATATGCTAGACAGTATAGGATAGGGTTCTCGAAAGTTGTAAGTCTTGGTAACAAAGCAGATGTCAATGAAATTGACATACTTGAGTATTTGAAAGATGACCCTGAAACAAAGGTGATCTTAATGTATATTGAAGATCTATCCCATGGTAGAAGATTCATTGAAAGTGTAAGATATATTACTGGAGAAGTAGGTAAGCCTGTTATAGCTATAAAGGCTGGGAGAACCCCTGAGGGAGCAGGTGCAGCTTCAAGCCATACTGGAGCTTTAGCAAGCTCAGATGAAGTCTATGATGCAATATTTAATCAGTCTGGAGTAATTAGAGTGGAAACAGTTGAAGAATTATTTAATTATGCTAAAGCATTCTCAACTCAGCCTATACCTAGTGGAAATAGAGTAGCTATTATAAGTAATGCGGGTGGACCAGCGATACTCGCTACAGATGCAGTAGTTAGATGCGGGTTAAAGCTTGCACCTCTAAGTGAAGAAACAAAGAAGAATTTGAGAGCTGGTCTATCACCTGCTGCAAGTATTAAAAATCCAGTAGACCTAGTAGGAGATGCTAATCATTTAAGATACCAGCATGCATTAAACCATGTATTAGCTGATGAGAATGTAGATGCCGCAATAATAATCCTGACACCCCAAGCGATGACGACTGTTGATGACATTGCAAAGGTAGTAGTTGATATAGCCCCGAAATATAAGAAGCCCATACTTACATGCTTTATGGGTGTAAGCGATATATCCTCAGCCATAGACATACTTGAGAGCTCAAAGATTCCTAATTACAACTTTCCAGAAGATGCTGTGAGAGCTTTAGCAGCACTATACAGCTATGGAGAATGGTTGAGTAGACCTAGAACAAGTGTGAGGACATTCATAGTAAATAGAGAGAAAGCTGAAGAAGTAATTCGGAGAGCTTTAGCTGAAGGAAGAAAATATATGCCTGATGTTGAGGCTTTTGAAGTATTGAAGTGTTATGGGTTCAAGACTGCTGAATGGATAGTAGCGAAGAATGTTGATGAAGCTGTAGAAGCTGCAGAGAAGATAGGTTACCCAGTCGTGATGAAGATAGCTTCCCCAGATATAGTGCACAAGTTTGACATCGGCGGAGTAGAGATAAGATTGGAAAACCCAGAAGAAGTGAAAGCAGCTTATAGTAGGATAATAAGTAATGTTAAGAAGAATGCTCCAAATGCGAGGATATGGGGTGTAACAGTTCAAGAAATGGTTAAGAATGGTGTTGAAGTAATCTTTGGTGTAAAGAGAGACCCGCTCTTCGGACCAGTTATAATGTTCGGGTTAGGAGGGATATATGTCGAAGCTTACAAGGATGTAAGCTTTAGGCTTGCACCAATCCGTGAATTAAGTGCATATCACATGATAGAAGAGGTACGGGCAAGCCAGATACTGAAAGGATACAGGGGAGGAAAAGAAAGAGATATAGATGCATTAGCAGAAGGTCTTATGAGGCTCTCCCAGCTCTCCCTTGAGCAACCATACATAAGTGAGCTCGACATAAACCCAGTTATAGTATTTGAGAAAGGGAAGGGATTCAAAGCAGTAGATGCAAGAATAGTGCTTAGAGAGCCTAGAGAGAAGAATAACAAATAGTATAATGGAACAAGATTTAATAGAAGTCTGTCGAGAGAATCTAGTGGGATGATGACCAACGTCCAAGTTGAATCATGATACACGACGGGCAGTCTGACCATAATCAATAATATTAAACTGATCTTTACTTGATTTTCATCAGAAGAGTTCAAGTCTTTAAAGATTCATAATAACAAAGAATGCTAAGTATCATTATCAGAGGTTAATATAGCATATTGTTTTCATAGTAGATACAACTCTAGTGGTTTCAGTTTACCCGTCACTGGGTCTGCTTGAAGTCCTAAGAGTTCTAGAGTCGTTACACCTAAAATAGGGGTTGCATCATCGGGGAGAAAAACGACTAGAGATGTTACACCATTCCCTTCTACTTCAATGTATGCTTCTCCAATAGGGTATTCTTCAAATCTACCATCTGCTAGTTTAAACTTTCTCTTACCTGACTCTATAATCCCTATACTTCTCAGTATGCTGGCGGGAACACCCGTATATATGGCTCCAGTGTCCGCTAACATCTCCAACTCAACATACCTACTCTTCTCAAGTGGGTTAGATATTCTGACTTTCAGCTGAATATACCCCAATCTTACTTCCCTATGGAACATCACAACAAGACCATATAAATATGATTCTGAGGAATAGATATTATTAATAGACGCTTTATTTATGAATGAGCAGCTGAGATTCCCTTTAAAATCTTGGGTACGGACATTCTCTGGTATGAAGTTTAGATGTGTGAACAGCTATTCTATTTCTCGAAGGAGTTTAGAAATCTTATTATCGATTTTTCTATTTTACACTTGAGGGTGATTGTTTCATGAGTATCGAGCCTATTCATGCAGATGCTTTCTTTACTCTAGATATTTCTGGAAGATTTACAGAGATTCTCATCTTCGATTACTTTGACAGAGAAGAATTCTACCATAAGCTGATTAAAGATGAAGAAGCCTGTAGAGAAGAGATGGAGAGGCTAATAGATTCAATGAATTATTTCTTAAGGCAGGAAGAAGTATATGTTAATAATGAAAGAGTAGATGTAGAAGTATCAATGATTAATCTAGAGTTTAGAGGTGCTGCTGAACTCCCATCCATAATCTACATAATAGAGTTTAGAGGTAAGATTAGAGGCGGATTAAACGTATACGAGTGTAGATATGAAGCTGGAGTAGCAGAATATGATTATGAAGTATACTGGGTCTTCCCATCAAATGTAGAAATCGTTGAAGCAAACCTTTCTGGAGAAA
>JAKCEX010000035.1 GCA_023539395.1 Candidatus Geocrenenecus arthurdayi
CACTAAGAAACAATGTAGAGTAGATGTTCAAAATGTGGATTCTTGAAGGTACCTAGAGCAAAATTTTGCTCAAACTGTGGAAATCCATTGGAATCATTAATTAAGTGCCCAAACTATAACCAAGACATACTTCGTCTTCTAAGTTCCGTCCAAATTGTGGGATTAAAATAGGATAGTATAATCGAAGAAAAATACTACGCTTATTTAGATATATGTTTATCCCCTCAAATATTTCTAAGCTAATAATTCAGTTAGATGCATCTTCAAGAGCTATAGAAGATTCTTACAGATGATAGTATAGCACATATGTTGTAAAAAATTTTGATTTATTAGGAAGCTAACAAAACATATCTACAGTATATGCATCATCAACAAAGTCTTGTTTTAATGGGGAATGAAGCAATTGCTTATGGTGCTCTTACAGCAGGTGTAGCCGTAGCTTCAGGATATCCTGGAACACCATCTAGCGAGGTTATTGATACTTTGCTAGAACTCATTGCATCTGGGAAGATTAATAGACCATATATTGAGTGGGCGGTGAATGAAAGAGTCGCCTTCGAGATCTGTCTTGGAGCATCTCTAGCTGGTGCACGCTCACTTGTTACAATGAAAGCTCCAGGATTAAACGTTGCTTCCGATCCTTTATTATCTTCAGCTTACTCAGGTGTTGAAGCTGGAATGTTAATACTCGTTGCAGATGACCCTGGACCACATACTACTCAGACTGAGCAAGATAGTAGGTGGTATGGTGAATTAGCTAAGCTTCCGGTGATAGAGCCTTCAGACCCTCAGGAAGCTTATGAATATACTATCTTAGGATATGAGTTAAGTGAGAAGATTAAGCTGCCAGTTATTATGAGGACAACTACTAGGGTGAATCATACTGTAAGTGATGTAAAAGTAAGAGAGTTTATAGAACCAAGTTATACACCGTCTTTCTCTAGGAATCCTAAAAGATATCTTAGAGCTGTGATGGCTTGGAATAGAGAGAGACATAGAGAAGTATTAGAAACATTAGATAGAGTAGAATCTCTAGCTGAAGAATTCAGATTGAATAGAGTTGAAGGTCTAGGTGAACTTGGAATAGTGTGCTCGGGTGCAGCATATACTTACGTTATGGAAGTACTAGAAAAGAATAACTTACTGGATGGTTACATGATATTGAAGCTAGGCCTGATCCACCCAATCCCTAGGAGGATTGTATTAGAATTCTTAAGAAAAGTTAATGGAGTAGTGGTAATTGAAGAGATAGACCCATATCTTGAAATGAAGTTGAAATCTCTAGCGTATGATGAAGGGTTACAGGTTAAGATTCTAGGAAGGCAGGAATTGTTTCCAAGGGTTGGTGAACTCACGCTTGATGACGTAGAATCTGCAATACTTGGCCGAGAACTTAAAGTAGATGAAGTTATCCTACCTATGCGGCCTCCACCTCTCTGCCCTGGATGCCCCCATATTGGAACATACATGGGATTAAGAATGGGTATTTCTAAAGCAGGATATAAGTGGGGAGAGATACCAGTAATGGGGGATATTGGATGCTATGCTCTCGGGTTAAACCCTCCTTTCGAAGCTGTTTGGATAGAGCACAGTATGGGTGCAAGTATTTCCATGGCTGTTGGGCTGAAAGCTGCGGGATACCCTAAACCAGTAGTAGCAGTTATAGGTGATAGTACCTTCTACCATTCAGGGATAACCTCTCTTATAGAAGCAGTCCACAAAGACATTGACCTACTGGTAGTCATAATGGATAATCTTACTGTGGCCATGACGGGGCATCAAGCTACACCCGAATATGAATTAAGCATTAGCGGTAGAAGAATGAAGAAATTGGATTTAGAAAAAGTAGTTAGAGGTTTAGGGGTTGAGAAGATCGCAGTCGTTGACCCATACAACTACAAGAGTGTTTCAGAAAAAATTAGAGAATTCCTCCATCAACCAGGAGTAAAAGTTATCATATCTAAAAGGGCATGCGCTATATTAGAGAAGCGAGCGGGGGTCAAACAAGTCTGCTGGGTAGACCCAAAGAAGTGTACAAATTGTCTAGCATGTGTGAAGCTTACAGGCTGCCCAGCTTTATCTCTTCTAGAAGATAGAGTAGAGATTATTGAAAGCGAATGTGTTGGTTGTACTCTATGTATGCAAGTATGCCCTTATGATGCTATACTGATTAAGAAGATAGGCACGGTGAAGATTAATGTGTAGTGAGTACTCGATTGTTATAGCTGGAGTCGGTGGTCAGGGGGGATTAACGCTTTCAAGAGTGATAGCGACTGCGGCTAATTTATCAGGTTTAAGTGTAAAGACTGGTGAAACACTTGGGATGGCACAGAGAGGTGGAAGTGTTCAAAGCTACCTTAAGATAGGGAGGATCACTAGAAGCCCATTAATAAAAAAAGGATGTGCAGATGCTTTAATAGGTTTAGAGCCCTTAGAAGCTGTTCGAGCACTAAGATACGTTGGTTTTCACACTAAGGTCATTTTAGACCCAAACCCTATTCCAACAATATTCAATCTAGTTGGAAAAGAAGGTTATCCAAGAATTGAAGAACTTTTAAGAAGATTGGAAGAAAGAACAAGACACTTATACATTATTCAGGCTAGAAGAGAATCTGAGATGCTGAATGCTAGGCAATCAGCAAACATGATACTACTAGGTAAACTTGTTTCACTAGATGCTTTTCTTCCATCAGAGAAGATTGAAGAAGCTATAAGAATAGTTTTAGGTGAAAGAGCTGAGAAAGCTGTTGCCGCTTTTAGAAGGGGGATGAGCCTTTAGCATACTGGTGCTTTAACTTGTAAGCCGAGAGCATTCTAATGCTTTGAAAATGGATTCAGATAATATTTATTAGCTTCAAGCCGAATCCTGTTCTAGATGTCTTCGATAACATTTCTAGAAACTCAAAAAGATGAATATTCTATTCTTGAAGAATGGCTTAAAGCTAGAGAATTCATATATGTTGGGAGCGAAGTTAAAAGAATAGATGCTTTAGAGAAAGTTCTCGGTAAAGCAAAGTATGTTGAAGATTTCCTAGTTGATGGGCTAGCTTATGCACGGATAGTTAAGAGCAACATTCCCCACGGTGTATTAGTCTCCGTGAAGCCGGGTAGAGCCGTAGAACATCCTGATTACATAGCACTCGTAACATCCAGTGATATCCCTGGAATGAACCAGGTAGGATACTACATCCCTGACCAGCCTGCCTTGGCTGAGAAGAAGGTGAGATTCCATGGGGAACCCATAGCTCTTATAGTTGCATCTAGACCAAGATCAACAGAAGAATTAAGAGAACTAGTTGAAGTAGAAATTAAGCCACTAGAAGCCGTATTCGATCCTCTCGAAGCATTGAAGGATGAAGTTCTAGTACATGAAGAGCATGGAAGCAATATAGTATTAAAGACGAGGGTGAGGAAGGGAGATGCTTTGAAAGCACTTCAAGAATCAGATTACGTTATTGAAAATACGTATAGAACGGGGTACCAAGAACATGCATATCTTGAGACTGAAGGTGCCCTTGCAATACCGATAGACGGTGGAATGACTATAATTCTCCCAGGGCAGTATCCCCACCTCGCTCAATCAATAATCTCAAGGGTCTTAGGAGTCCCTCAAAGTAAGATTAGAGTTATCCAGCCTGTTATAGGTGGAGGCTTTGGTGGAAAAGATGATATGATGCCGATAGTAGGTGCACAGGCAGCTATAGCAGCATATAAAGTCAGGAGACCAGTCTTACTGACATACACTAGAGAGGATAGTTTTACAAGCCATTGTAAACGTGACCCCGCATACATAAGGTATAGGAGTGGTGCTAGTAAAGATGGAAAACTTACTGTGGTAGATGTTGACATAGTATTCGATGCAGGTGCATATGCTAATCGTGGCCCATTCACTCTTTGGAGAGCTACTGTCCATTCTACAGGACCCTATGAGGTTCCCAATGTTGACGCTAGAGGCATACTTGTTTATACAAACAAAGTTTACCAGGGAAGTTTCAGAGGCTTCGGAAACCCGCAGATACAGTTTGCTGCTGAGAGACAGATGGATGAATTAGCAGAGAAGATAGGCTTAGACCCTCTAGAGTTTAGATTAAAGAATATCCTAAGACCTGGTAGTAGGACTTCAACCGATCAATTATTAGAAGATAGTGTTGGTGTAGGTGAGGCTCTAGCCAGGGTTGCTGAGAAATGTAATTGGTTTGAGAAGAGGAAAAATTACGGTAAGATAGTTGATGGAAAAGCTAAGGGGATAGGTCTTGCATGTGCATGGCATGGAATAAGTACTAGTAGAGGCGTCCCAGACTGGTGTAATGCATACATAAACGTGGCGAAAGATGGGAGTGTCACGGTTTTTACAGGCATAGTCGAAATTGGGCAGGGAACACATACAGGGTTAGCTCAGATAGCTGCAGAAGCATTAGGGATACCATTAGAAAAGATAAACTTAGTCGGTGGATTAACTGATGCACCTGATACTGGAGCTACCCATGGATCGAGAGGTCTGAGTCTAGGTGGTACAGCAATACTTATAGCTGCAACGAAAATTAAGAAGAGGGTGCAGAGGGTTGCTTCAAGAATATTAGAATGTAGTCCTGAAGAAGTTGAATTAAGAAATGGGTGGGTCTATAATAGAAGTAGACCTGAGAAGAGGATTACATGGGAGGAGGCTGTTAAGAGATGTTATGCTGAGGGTGAAGATATGGCTGCTACCGGGTACTTCTATATGCCTAAGGGTAGGTTTGATGAAGATAAAGGCAGGGGGTTTGCGTATATAGTTTTCAGCTACATGGTTGTAGCAGTAGAAGTCGAGGTTGATGTGGAGACGGGATTAACAAAGATAATAAGAGTGTGGCCAGCTATATGTGCAGGTAGAATAATTAACCCAAAGCTTGCAATTACCCAGATACATGGAGCAATAATCCAGGGGATAGGATATACCTTAATGGAAGAGGTCAAGCTAGAAGATGGTAGAATACTTAACCCAAACTTTACAGATTACCTTATACCAACTATCGCAGACCTCCCAGAAATAGAAGAACCAATATTTGTAGAAGACTACTTTAGGTTTGGTCCATTTGGAGCAAAAGGATTAGCAGAAATGGCGTTGATACCGATACCTGCAGCTATAACAAATGCTATTAAACATGCTGTAGGAGTAAAGCCTTCAGAGATACCGTATACTTCTGAGAAACTCTTTAAGGAATTATCTAAGAGGTGGCAGGGATGATCCCCAGGATAGAATACTATAGATTCGGAACACTTAATGAAGCATTAAGATTCCTGAGAAATAATCCAGACTCCAAGATAATTGCTGGAGGAACAGATCTAATCATACAATTAAGGTCAAAGAAGGTAGAAGCTAGGAAAATACTAGATATCTCTAGAGTAAGTGAGCTGAGATATGTTCGGGAAGAGAGTGAATATGTTAAGATAGGTGCTCTAACAACAATAGAAGAATTGAAGAATAGCGGAGTCATCAAAGTTTATGCTCAGCCTCTGTGGAGAGCTGTAAACAATTTTGCAGTCTGGCAAGTTAGAAATACTGCAACAATAGGTGGAAATATATGTAATGCTTCCCCTGCTGCTGACACCGTTCCACCGCTAATAGTCTTAGAAGCGAAACTTAAACTCCAGAATATAGAGAGAGTAAGAGAAGTCAAGGTGGAGGAATTCTTCAAAGGACCTGGCGAAACAATCATCGAGAAAGATGAAATCTTAACAGAGGTAGTGATACCTAAGAAAGATAGTAGTTGGAGGTATAGCTTTATCAAGCTTGGGAAGAGGCATAGCCATATCCTAAGTATTGTAAGCGTTGCTGCAGGCTTAAAGATTGATGATAATAAGATAGAAGACATAATCATAGCTTTAGGGAGCGTAGCTCCTACACCCGTTAGAGCTAAGAGTGTAGAAGAATACTTAAGGAAACGTCAAGCAACAAGCAAGCTAATAGAAGAAGCATCAGGAGAAGTAGTAAAAGATATTAAACCAATCTCTGATGTAAGAGCATCCGCAGAATATAGAATTGAAATGTCGAAAGTACTTGTAAGAAGAGCATTAAATGAATGTCTAAAGGCATATTCCCACGGTATCAAGTCTGGATGATCGTAGACCTAAGGGAGTCGATAGGGCTCACTGGGGATGGGGCTGGGGTAAAGCCTTAGCAAGACCCATATGCCTGTATTTATCATCCTCGGCGGGCCAAAGGGCTCGAAGCGAGGATCGGGTATAGCTGTTTATGGGTGGCAGGGCTACCAAGCCAGCTCCTCTTCCTAAATTTTTAAAATCTTCGTTAAGTGGAGTGGATAAATAGATTGCTAAGAATATTATTAGGTTAAATACGGGTGTAAGCTTGGATAGATTGATGAGTGATAGTGGAAAAGAGGCATCGGAAAGTATGGATGATGCAAAACAAGCTACTGTAACATCTACTGTTGCTCCACCATCTAAGAAGACTCTAAAGTGGGGTATAGTCCACATATATGCAAGCTATAATAATATCATAGTCCATGTTACAGATTTAACAGGTGCTGAAACTATTGCTAGAGCTTCAGGTGGAATGTTTGTAGATGCAGGTAGACTTGAACCAACACCTTATGCTGCTACTAGAGCAGCATCATACGTTATGGAGATTGCTAAAGCTAAGGGGATAAACGCTGTACATATTAGAGTACGTGCACCTGGAGGGGTTAAAGCTAGAACACCTGGTCCTGGAACACAAGCAGCTATCAGGGCTATAGCTAGGTCAGGCGTAATGATTGGTAGAATAGAAGACGTTACACCTATACCACATGATTCAGTTAGGAAGAAAGGTGGAAGAAGGGGTAGAAGAGTCTAAAGGCTAACCAGCATAATATACTGAGCAGATAAGGAAAGCCTTTAATATTTTACATTTCAGTTTAAATGGATTAAAACTTATTCTATAGTATCCAGAAATTCAAGTTAGGCATTGAGGAGGTTAGGGTTTTTTATTGGAGTAGACCTAGGAGCTACGAATATAAGGGTTGCATTAGCTGATTCTAGTAATAGGATTCATAAGAAGATTAGAGAGAATACAGTAAGAGATAGCTCTGGAGAGAAGCTGATTGAACAGATCTGTAGTCTTATAAGAAGAGTTGGAGGGAGAGAATTAGATAGAGTTCAAGCAATAGGAGTAGGCTCTATCGGACCACTTGATTATAGAAGAGGAATACTACTTAATCCTGCAAACCTTCCAGTAGGAAAAGTTCCTCTAGGAGAATTTCTAAGAGAAGAATTTAAGCTCCCAGTCTATGTATTAAATGATTGTACTACAGCTGTTCTAGGTGAGAAAATCTTCGGTCTAGGTAAAGGGTCTAACAATCTCTTCTATGTAACATTAAGCTCAGGTATAGGTGGAGGAGCTATAGTTGATGGAAACCTCCTCATAGGGAAAGATGGAAATGCTGTTGAGATTGGCCACATCGTAGTAGACATAGATGGTAGAATGGTATGTGGATGTGGAGGTAGAGGACACTGGGAAGCATACTGTTCTGGAAAGAACATCCCATCATTCGTGAAATACCTAGTAGAGACATATCCAAGTAGATTCCTTGGTGGAAAAATCAGAGAATTGATTAAAAATGGTAATTTAACTACGGAGAACCTATTCCAATTAGCTGGAGAAGGAGATGAGTATGCTTTAAAGATAGTTAGGGAGGTAGGGAGGATCAATGCAGTAGGATTTGCAAACATCAATACAGCCTATGATCCAGAATTAATTACTATAGGAGGAGCCATAGCACTCCATAACCCCAGCCTCATCTTAGAACCAATAATTAGCCAGATTAAAGAATACACTATAAATAGAGTCCCAGAAATAAGGATAACTCCATTAGGTGATGATATCGTACTATATGGTGCAATAGCCTTAGCTATGAATCCACCACAGATCCTACACCAGAAGTAACTGAATAGCTAATTTCTACTGTGGCATATAGAATGGTATTGTAGGTCCTAAAATTAGCTTTCTCTCTCTGTAAACTCATAAACACTATTAGAACAACCGCCCCCGAAGAATGTCTTCACATCCGAGAGAACTTTAATTCCTAGATATCTCGATAATAATTGATATGAGTTTGAGGGAGCTCCAGAAACTTATGGCTGAGACATATTTAGAGAGAGACTTGAAGAGGGGTGCAGAGAAGACTCTTCTATGGATGATAAGTGAAGCAGGCGAAGTTGTAGATGCATTCTTGAAGGGAGACCATGAGCAACTTAAAAGTGAAGTGTCAGATCTTCTCGCATGGCTCTTAAGTTTCTGCAATATCGTTGGAATAGACCTTGAAACGGCTTTTACAATTAAATACGGTGATGGATGCCCTCGATGTAAGATGCGGTCATGTATCTGCGAGTTTAGATGAAGCAGTTCTACAACTTATAGGTTGATAGCCTCCTAGATCACGTAGGAATGATTTAAAAAGAAGGTATACACATTATTGGTTAGAGTTGCGGACAATCCTACAATACTCTAGGAGTGGAAGGGTTGAAATAGATTTTGAGAAAAAGGTTGAGTGCCCAGTATGTATGGGTGATTTTAAGGATTGCAAGCTTGAGAGATGCCCATATTTGAAGGATGTTAGAGATTTATTGTTAAAGGTTTCCAAGATGAAGATTGTCCATGGTTCTTCTCCGCCCTCTGTACTTGTAGGTTCATGGGGTTATCCAAGAGTAAATCTTGGCCCCCTCCTCCCCCCAGTTATAGACGATACAAGTTTAATGGAGAAACATGAACTTTGGCTAGATATACCTTTAGAAAGAATATTATCAATGAGGTTAAGCTTAGTTTATGGAAGAAGACCTGCCAAGGTTAATGATGCTCGTAACCCAGATAGGCTCCTTCAAACAATCCAAGAAATAGCCTTATCCCAGCAACCAGTCAGCATAGAAATGTTCTTAGAGAAAGAGCCTAGAATTAATCTAAGCTTCTCTGTAAGAACTAGCCCAACTGGACCGATAGCACCACTGGAGAAGATCCAGTTAACCGAGAATCCTAAAACTCTAAATGTTGTTGAAAAGGTTGTTTCAGACGTAGATCTAAAAGCAGGTGAAGCTATAGTAAGACTCTACTTAAATGGTGTTCCAGTATATAGTATAACTAGGCTTTTATCATTAGGTATGATTGGAACAAAATATAGGAGAAAGATTGTACCAACTGAGTGGAGTATTACTGCTGTGGATGATTTTCTTGGTAGGAAATTTAGAAGATACGTAAAGACGTATGACTGGATTACAGAATACCACCTATATTGTTTTGAAGCTCACTATAATAGAGTAGTTATCTTGATGATGCCTGGACCATGGAGTTTTGAGGTTATAGAAATATGGAGAAGATTCGGTAGCTACAAGATATATGTTGATTCTGAGCTCCCTGGAGAAGTAGATAAGTATCCAGAAAATGTTGGAGGAGCTTACCATGCATTGAGGCTACCGATACTTGAGAAACTCTATAGAGAAAAGAAGCAAGCATCTATCCTAGTAATCGCAGAAGTAAGTGAGGGGTGGATACCTTTAGGGGTTTGGAGATTTAGAGAAATATGTAGAAGAGCTTTACAGTATCCTCCTAGAAAGTTTAATACACTACAAGAAGCATTGGATGAAATCAGGAAGACGACTCTTACAGACCTTAATTACTGGAGGCATCTCTCAAGAATCCTAGAATTCCATAAATTCCAGGAAAGTATCACAGAATTTATGTAGGTCTACTCCTATCTTACGCAGAGTTCTGTTAAACAATAAGGTATATTAACGTGCTGAGATGATATGTAGGTATGTCTGAAGCTAAACCTAGATTTTATAGTTTGCCTAGTCTACCATACAGTTATAAGGCTCTTGAGCCGTATATTTCTGAACAGCAATTAACAATCCATCATCAAAAGCATCATCAAGCATATGTTACAGGTGCAAACCAGCTATTAGAGAAGCTCGATAAAGCTAGGAAAGAAAATGCAGACATTGATATGAGAGCTACATTGAAGGCACTATCATTTAATATTGGTGGCCATCTACTCCATTCACTATATTGGGAGAACATGGCTCCTCCAGGCAAGGGTGGTGGAAAGCCAGGAGGAGTCCTCGCAGATAGAATTGATAAAGAGTTTGGAAGCTTTGAGAGGTTTAAGAAAGAATTTTCTGAGACTGCTGCAACAGTTGAAGGATCTGGGTGGGCAGCATTAACACTATGTAGGCAGACAGATAGACTCATACCTATGCAGATAGAGAAACATAACGCGAATGTTTATCCAATGTTTAGGATACTATTTGTTATAGATGTTTTTGAGCATGCATACTACATTGACTACAAGAATAATAGAGGAGAATACTTAGAGAAATTCTGGAATATCGTTAACTGGGATGAAGTAGATAAACGTCTCCAACAAGCTTTAAAGTAAAACTAGAAAAGACAGTAGAAGCCCTCAATACATCTTAGAAATATTTTTTAATAATTTCAGCAAGATATATGCTATGTATGGTTATGGAAGAATAGCTGAGATAGACTTATCTGATAAGAAAATTACCTTAAGGGATGTTGATGAGTATCTAGCATACGAGTTTATCGGTGGACGGGGCTGGACAGCATATATAGTCTTCAAAGAACTAGATAAGATTGTTGATGCTCTGCATCCAAGTAATGTTCTCGTTGTTGCAACTGGACCTTTAAATGGTACATTATTCCAAGGTGGCGGGAAGACAGAGTTCGGAGCATTAAGCCCGCAGACAGGTATCTACGGTGATAGTAATGTAGGTGGATACCTTGGTTTCCGTCTTAGGAGAGCAGGAATAGACTGCCTCATTATTAGGGGTAAAGCGCCTACACCATCATACATATACGTTGAAGATAGCAGAGCCGAGATTATTGATGCTCCAGAATTATGGGGTTTAAACTCAAGTGAAGTAGATAGGAAGCTTAGGGAAAAACATGGTGTAGAATGTTCAATAGCGAGCGTAGGTGTAGCTGGAGAGAAGCAAGTATCTTTTGCATGTATTAACGTTGACTGGAATCTTAGAAAATATAGGCATGGTCAAGCTGGAAGAACAGGATTGGGCGCAGTAATGGGGTCTAAGAATTTAAAGGCTATCGTTGTGAGAGGAACAGGAGAAGTTAGAGTAGCTGACCCTGAGAGACTTAGAGATGTAGCTAGGAGATTCCAGAAGGAAGTTCTAGACAGCCCAACATACGATATTTGGAGAAGGCAAGGGACAATGATGACGATAGAGTGGGCGAATAATGCTGAAGCTCTACCAGCATACAACTTCCAGAAAACTAAATACGAGTATGCAGATAGGATAAGTGGAGATGAATTAGAGAAGGTTAAGCTATACAGTAGACCATGCTCTAATTGTATAGTCCCATGCGAACATGTTGTACCATTTAATATTGGAGGAAAAAAGGGAGAGATTGGCGTAGAATATGAGACTGCGGCTATGATTGGTTCTAACACTGGTCTTAAGAGTCTTGAAGAAGTAGCATACGCTAACTACCTCTGCGATGAATATGGGCTGGATACTATAACGATGGGCTCAGTTATAGCTTTTGTAATGGAGTGCTTCCAGAGAGGCATACTGACTCAAGAAGACGTAGGCTTTAATATTGAATGGGGAGATATAGATGCAGTCATTAAACTAATCGAGATAACAGCTAGAAGAGAAGGATTTGGAGAATTAACATCCCTGGGGGTGAAGAGATTATCAGAGAAGATAGGAAGAGGTTCTGAGAAGTTTGCAATGCATGTTAAAGGATTAGAGATCAGTGCTTACGATCATAGAGCTGCACCTGCGATGGCTCTGAGTTATGCTACATGTGATATTGGAGCACATCACAATCGTTCATGGGCCATAACATACGACTTACAGGTAGGCAGATACAGTTATGGGGAAGACAAAGTTGATAGAGTAATCTATCTACAGCATATCAGACCCCTATTCGATATGCTGGGAGTATGTAGACTATACTGGGTTGAGCTAGGAGTAGACCCAAACCTCTACGCAGAAGCATATTCAGCAATAACTGGGAAAGAAGTAACTTTAGATGAGCTCTTGAAGAAGAGCGAGAGAGTATGGAATCTAACTAGAGTCATGGCTATACTTAGAAAGAAGATAAGTATCCAAGATGATATACTCCCAGCTAGAGATTTTGAAGACCCTGTCCCAGAAGGTTCAACTAAAGGTGTAAGACTCTCAAGAGAGAAGTTTACTGAAATGCTGAAGATGTATTATAAGAAGCGAGGGTGGGATGAACGTGGATGGCCTACGAAAGAGAAATTAATAGAACTTGGGTTAGAAGAAGCAGCTAGAAAACTATATGGTTAAACTCTCATACTAACAGAATTTCAGAGTCTGGAACCTATTCAGTAACGTTCTTACTTCTCTCTTAACCTTCTTGGGGTCTTCACCTTCTATAGCTCTATGAATAAGCTTAGCAATCTTCTCCATCTCTCTCTTACCCATGCCTCTTCTAGTAACTTCGTTTGTTCCAAACCTAACACCTGCATCTGCAATTATACCGCACTCTTCTAATCTATCTCTAACCTTAACTCTTGCTTCACTATCTTGAATATCTAGTATGATCTGATGGCTTTCAGTATATCCTCTGTCTTTAGCCTTAAGAGGTACTCCTAGAGAATCGAGAGAAGATGCAAGATGCTTAGCATTCTCAACAACTTTCTTTGCGTAAACCATCCCATACCGTAACATTTCTTCAACTGTTACAGCGTAGGCAGCCAACCTATTTAGATGAATATTATCAACTATTTTGTGATATATGTTTTCTGAAAGCTTTTCGTAAACATCAAAGCTGTTAGTCAAGACTATCGCACCCTGAGGTCCTGGGAATGTTTTATGAGTTGAAGCATAGACTAAGTCTGCTCCTTCTCTTAAAGGGTCTTGGAAAACTCTGCCTGCAATCAAACCAAGTATATGTGATGCATCATAAGCTAGTATACCCCCATAACTATGAACTATCTCTGAAAACTCTTTAACAGGATGCGGGAAGAGTATTATGCTACCTCCTAAGATAACCAGTTCAGGCTTCCTCTCTTCAATAACCCTCATACTATCTTCTACTATTGGAGTGTAGTATTCTTTTGATGATGGTAGTTCTATTAATTCTGCTCTAATAAGGTCGGGTATCTTCGTCTTCTCATACCCAGGGTACCCACCATCTTCAGCGGGAAGTGTAGCAAGTCTTCCACCTTTAGCAAATGTATGGGATACGAGTATAGCTGCAACATGCCCTGATAATGGTTCTAATAGTACGTATTCAACGTTAAAGAGTTTACGAGTTAATTCTTCAGCATAGGTCCACAGTTCATGTATGTATTTTGTACCGCCATAGAATTCAGGTTTAAGAGCGTATCTCCCAGCGAGGTCTGTTGATAGTGCTTTCAAAGCCTTTGGGCTTAAAATATTCTCACTAGGTATGAGATTCAAAGTTTTGCGTCTATAACTCTCATGGGCTTTAATAAGCTTCCAAGCATTTTTAAGCTCCCTACTCATCTCGATTATTCACCCTTCCTTAATGGTCTTAGATTCGACAAGTAATTTCGCAGTACCTCTACATTCTCAGAATGCATGCTTTTCCTTCTCTCGTCAATGTACAATCCCATCTTTCTCGCTTCTCTAATACTGAGATTAACTTCTTTCAATTCATTTATTGAAAAACCCCTGCCAACCCTCACCTTCAGAACATCAAGATGTTTTCTTCTAACAATAGGGTTAGGTCTCTCCATACGCTGGTATCCTTGATGGACTATTTAAAATACCATACTTTCAATAGAAAAATAGGAATTCCTTAATAATCTATAGCCCGAGATTTCTAGGAAAGTTCAGTAAACGTTCGCGAATTTAAAGCTTATCTAATCTAGGAATTAAGAATCCTTGAAATGAAGGCGGGTGGAGAAGTCTTTCTTAAAGCGGTTGTGTTAGCAACTATCCTATTATTCCTAGCTAAACCAGTACCCGCAACAATAGCTGAAGAAGATACAACATCTACAAGCATCCCATTAGGGTTGGAGATATCAGCATCCCTGAAAGAACTCATTATACAACATAAGGAAGCTATATCTTCATACATTATGGAAATTAAGACATTAACTTCAAAAGCTGTTGATGAACGTCTACGATTAATAGAAGAATATCATCAGCAATTTAAACAGAGGATCAACTTAATGAACCAGGAAAGAGAGAATCTCTTAAGAAAACTTCTAAATGGAACTATATCTCCACAAGAATTCTCATTAGAGATTAGGAGAATAAGAATAGAAGCATATGGGTTAAGCATGCTTTCTGATAAACTCGGACGTAGGCTTGGAGAGATAGGTAGAAGTTTATCTGAGAATCTCACTACCATAGCTGATGAACTTGTTGAAACAAATAAGCTCTTCTCCGAGCAGATGAGAGAGACAATTGAACAGATAAAAGAAGAATTAGGAATAGGGACGTATAGATTGGGCATCGGAAACACTACCGACTGCAAGAAGCTTCAATCAATCTCAAATATGTTAAGTAAAGCAAAATCTAGACTAGAAGAACTTAGAGAGAAGCTAATAGAGAAGATTGGGAACTTAAGAAGTAACATTTCCAGGATTGATGAATCTTTACAGCAGTCTCCCTTAGTTGCAGGTGGATGCAAAGAACTTCTTAAGAACCTTAC
>JAKCEX010000036.1 GCA_023539395.1 Candidatus Geocrenenecus arthurdayi
GCAAAATGTATCGTTTACCATCCAACGAAAAAGACAAGAGAACTATCGCAGCGACTTTAAACTAGTTATATGCGCTAATAAATGGCGGGGGAGACTAAACAGAAAGTGTCTGGCGTGCTGCAGGTCTAGTGTTCTACACTTCTACTGTGGGAGATTTTTCCATAGTGGAGAAAGGACTTTATGAAATATCTACATGCTTAGTAAAGTTATCAATAAAGAAGGCAAGAAGTCCTGACTTGGAAGTAGAGGGAAAACACCTGGGACTTTTTCAAGATGAAAAATATCGTTCTACTAGGAGCCTAAATTGATAGTCTAATGATGTAGATTAGATAGTCCACCCTACGCAGAAGGTACAGTAGACTTATCTTGAGGGCAAGCCACGTATGGGTCGCGGGTCTAGAATGGTTAAGGCATACTTACCCCCATATAATAGGTTGAGATTATGCGTTCCGTGACAAAAATGTTCGGGGAAGTAACCGACACATGGAATCCATATACAACTAATTGGGATAGTGTCCAAATAGGGGTTATGTTTAAAGGTCGGTATTTTGTCTTGTTTGTATGGTTGCTAAATGCATGAATGGAGCATTGCTGAAGGCATAGTTACAACATTACTTGAATCATTTAAGGATCAGAAAGTCTTAGAAGTTGAGATAAAGATAGGTGAACTTAGAGACTTAAACATAGAAGTATTAAGAGAAGCACTGAGCATACTCTCTAAGGGGACAAACTTAGAAGATTCTAGATTCAGTCTAGTTGTTTCAAAAGCTGTCTTTAAATGCTTAAGCTGTGGAGAGAAATGGATGATGGATAAAGCATTAGAGATCCTAGGTGAGATGCTTGATGCTAGTAGATACATAATTGAAGAAGGAGAACTTGAGCCTCCGATCCACTTTATACCAAGCCTAGTTGCGGGGTTACAGAAATGCCCAAGATGCGGGAGAATAGATATAGAAATAGAATCTGGAAAAGAATTAGAAATCTCCAAAGTCTACTTAAGCCAATGACATATCTCTTCAAAACATGGTCGTATTTTAAGCGGTCCACATCTTCGGGAGTATATAAATCATAATCCATGTAGTTACATGATTTCAGAAAGATAGTTTATCCAGTTTTAAATTTTTAGATGAGTAGATCTTAATATATTCTCAGACTCTCCTCACAATACGTTGGTGAACATAGAATGCTCGATCCTAGGATTAGTTTACTGAGGAAGAAATTGGAGAACGTAAAGAGTATTGTATTGTTTGGTAGTGGGAAAGGAGGAGTTGGTAAGAGTGTGATTTCATCAGCTACGTCATATATTCTTTCAGAGAGAGGATACGATGTAGCATATTTAGATTTGGATTTTCATGGTCCAGCTGGTCAAAGCCTTTTCCCTGTAGATATACAGTTTAAAGGTGGGAGAGAGGGGGTAGAGCTTCCTATATCTGACGGTGTAAGAGTTATGTCTATAGGATACTTCCTAGGAGATAATCCTTTTCCACTAGCTGGTAGAGAAAAGATAGACCTCTTGATTGATTTCTTCTCAATCCTCAATATTGGTAAGCTTGATTCAATAATCATTGACCTTCCACCTGGAATGGGGGATGAGCTAACTTTCACTCAGAGAGTCTTTAGAGATAGAGTAAGCATAGTTGCCGTAACTATGGACTCGGAGTTAAGCCTTAACGTTGTTGAGAAGCTTATGAAGTACATCAAGACTGAGAAGATAAACTTCCTGGGAATTATAGTGAACATGGTTAACTTGTTTAGAGAATATAATCCTAAGCAGATAGAAAAGAGGCTTCGTGGAGAAGTCTTAGGCGCTGTATCTTACCATCCACGTCTTGAAGAATTTAAGACGATTAAGAGTAAACTAGAAAATGTACATGAATTTAGAAGAGAGATAGAGCATGTAGTAGATGATCTTCTAAAAAGAGTTAACCTTCTAAAATAGCGGACCCAATATTTGGGTCTAAGAGAGGATTTGGCATATTTACTCTTTGGCTGTGTAGAGTGCTGCACATGTTACTGTTCTCGCGACCCCATCCATCGTTCTAATCCTCTCTACTACTAGGTCTCCTATATCTTTTATAGATGATCCTCTAACCTTAACTATTATATCCCATTCACCAGTGATTAAATGTACTTCTTCAACATCTGGTAGTTCTGAGATTCTCCTAGCTAATTCTTTTTGAGAGACTTGCGGACCAGGCATAAATGAGACTAGGATAAAAGCAGTTGTAGATTTTCCAAGTTTTGAGTAATCTATTTCTATGGTGAATCTTTTTATGATCCCTTCACGTTTCATCTTATTGATCCTTTCCTGTACCGTAGTTCTAGGCATACCCAGCTTCTCAGCAATCTCCCTTACACTCTGGCTTGAATCTATCCACAGTTCTCTTAATATCAATTTATCCTTCTCATCTAGATCCATTTTCTCAAACCTCCATAATATAGTACGTGCTAGAAAATATTTCTTAAGCCTACCATGAAGTAACCCTTATACCTTATAAGACAATTTTTTATATGTACGTTAACCAGGGTTTTTAATTCTTAGACTTATTCTGAACGCTTATCGTCGAATTAGGCTCCAATAAATTTATAGCATGAATGATTAGTCTATGTTTAGAGTCTTATGGTTAGAATAAACTCTGCCGTGATAGTTGGTTATGGGGGATATGTTCCAAGATACAGAATTAAAAGTGAAGAGATAGCTCGTATATGGGGTAGAGATAAGTCGGAGCTACCTGTAGAAGAGAAAGCCGTAGCAGGGCTAGATGAAGATACAGTTACAATGGCTGTAGAAGCTGCGAAGATAGCTATTAAGAGAGCAGGTATTCCTCCAAGCAAGATAGGTGCAGTACATGTTGGTACAGAATCTAAACCTTACGCTGTAAAACCTTCTGGAACAATTGTTGCTGAAGCAATAGGAGCTGTACCCAGTGTTACAGCTGCAGATTTTGAGTTTGCATGTAAAGCTGGAACAGAAGCTCTACAGTTTATCACGAGCCTCGTTGATGCTGGTAGGATAGAGTATGGTTTAGCTATTGGTGCTGATACAGCTCAAGGTAGACCTGGAGATGCTTTAGAATTTACAGCTGCATGTGGTGCAGCAGCATTCATAATCGGTAGAGATAAGAATGAAGGGGTTGCAGAGATAGAAGCTTGGACATCCTATGTAACAGATACGCCCGACTTCTGGAGGAGAGAATATGAACGCTACCCCCACCATACAGCAAGATTCACTGGTGATCCAGCCTACTTCCACCATATAGTAAACTCTGTTAAGAATCTTCTAGAAAACGATGGATATACATTAAATGATATAGATTATGCTGTTTTCCATCAACCAAACGTAAGATTCCCATTAGTAGCTGCTAAGCTTCTAGGAATAGACTTAGAGAAGACTAAGCCTGGATTGATTACTGGGTACATTGGAAATACGTATGCAGCTTCCAGCCTCCTAGGTCTCGTAAAAGTTTTAGACCAAGCTAAACCAGGTCAAAGAATACTTCTAGCAAGCTTCGGATCAGGAGCGGGAAGCGACTCATACATTATTAGAGTTCTTGAAGGCATAGAAGTAAAGAGAAGTCTAGCTCCAACTCTAGATAAATTTATTGAGAGAAAAACCTATATTGATTATGCTATTTATGCTAGGCATAGAAAGAAGATATTAATGTAAAGTGGTTAAGATATGAGTAAAGTGTATGTTGCAGGTGTAGGGTTAACCAAGATTGATGAACACTGGTGGATGTCTCTTGAATACTTAATGACTGAAGCATCCCTAAAAGCTCTTGATGATGCAGGAATAAGTAGAGTTGACTCAATATATGTTGGAAGTATGCTGTCACCAATACTTCAAGAACAAGGTCATCTAGGAGCATTACTTGCTGAAGAACTTGGTTTATCAGGTATCCCCGCTATAGGTGTTGAGGCAGCCTCCGCATCTGGTGCAGCAGCAGTCTATACAGGTGCTAGAGAGATCGAATCTGGTAGAGCTAACGCTGTTCTAGTAGTAGGTGTAGATAAGATGTCAGATGGTATGGCTGAAGAAGTTACAGCTGCTATGATGTCTGGTGAAAGACAAGAATACGTAGGGTTCATTGGTGCAACATTCTATTCTATAAATGCATTAATATACAGTCTATACATGGATAGGTATAACGTTGGTCAAGAAAAGATAGCTCTATTCCCAGTCCTATGCCATGAACATGCAGTAAATGTTCCACATGCTCAATATCCATTTAAGATTAAACTTGAAACAGTCTTGAATTCACCTTATATCTCTGAACCTCTAAGAAGATTCGAGACGACAGCTATTGCAGATGGTGCAGCAGCCTTAGTACTAGTAAACGAGGAAACAGCTAAGAAGCTAGACACACCTAAAACCGAGCTGATAATAGAAGCATCTACTGATTATCTTACACCTTTCCAGCGGGAAGACCCTCTATGGTTTCCAGCTATTCAACTCGCTACTTCTAAAGCATTGAGTAGAGCTAAGCTCGAGAGACAGGACATAAAGATTCTAGAATTATATGATGCTACATCTATTATGGCCATAGTATCTCTTGAATCATCAGGCTTCGCTGAGAGAGGTAAAGCATGGCAACTTCTAGAAAGGGGAGAACTAGGCTTATCTGGAGCTCTACCATGCAATACCTTTGGAGGGCTAAAAGCACGGGGTCACCCAGCTGGAGCTACACCAGTATACCAGATAGCTGAACTACACCTACAGTTAACCCATAGAGCTGGAAAGAACCAAGTAGACTCAGCGAAAAATGGATTAGCTCAATCTCTTGGAGGAGTAGCTTCTACAGCATTTGCAACTATTCTGAGAGAGGTGTAGATAATGTTTAGAATAAAGGTTCCGAGATACTGGAGGCATAAAGATTTTAGATATAGATTAAATGCTTGGAAGTGTAATCATTGTGGAGAAACCCATTTCTTTCAACCCTTAATCTGTAGAAAATGTAGATCAAGAGATTTTAGTCGAGTAACCTTACCTGAGTCTGGAAAACTCTTAGCTTACACTGTTGTTAGAAGCCCACCAGAAGGATTTGAAGCTCAATCACCCTACATAATAGGTTTCATAGAACTTGACGATGGGACAAGAATCCTTGGACAATTAACAGACTGCTACCCAGAAGAATTAAAGCAAGGTATGAAAGTCGAAGCAACATTGAGAAAGATAAGGGAAGACCAAGAAGATAAAATCATCGCTTACTGTTACAAGTTTAGACCAGCAATCTAAAGACTTAGAAAAGTAGAGGATGCTGTATCTTTTTAATCATTGTCTTCATAGACAAAAACCAAAGATAATCAATTCTTCATCTAGACTTTCATCAATACTGTCATTGAATATTTTAGACTCTTTACAGTATTAGTTCAGATTCTCCTCGACTTCTCCAGTTTTTGAAGAATAAATTAACAACTGTATAAAGACTTCGAAGAAGCCATTGATAGAATGTTTGATGTTTCAAAGATGCTAGGGTTGTTGAGCTAGTCTCTTTCTCCTACTTTTTTAATAATTTTTTATACACATATATTGTTGCATATTCTCTTGGAATACCCTCACGTTGAGCTATACTATCTATCTGTGCTCTTAATGCTGGTAGAGCTTCTTCCCCACGCCTCTCTTGGACTATAGTGGCCATTTCTTCATAGAGCTTCACAGCTAGATCCTTATATGCTGTAACTTCATATATGTTGTCATTCATTCTTTTAAGCTGCTCAATCTTAGCATTTATTTCTTTATACTTCTCATCTGTTTTAGCAAGTTCTTTTACGAGTTCGGGAACCATCCTCTCAAGTTCTTCCTTCTTTGAGATTGATATCGGTTCTCCTTGTTCTTCAAGTTCTCTAAGAGTATCTAATTCTATCTGGTTGAAGTATAGTTCTTCTTCTAATCTTGAGAACCTAGCTTCATACATTGTTTTCAGTCTTCTACATTTATCGATTACTTCAGCGATACCTTTTCTAACTTCTTCTCTTAGTAAATCCCATTTCTGTAAGATCTTTTTAAGAATAGCTATACTCATATCAGGCTGGTCTCTAAACTTCTGCTGAGTTACTTTCTCTCTAGTTTTTATCTCTTCAATCTTTTTCTTTAATGCTTCAAAAGCTGTCTCAACATCAATTTCGGCTTCACTTATTTCTCTATCTTCTTCTAACAATGGAGTTTTCACTATAGATACTTCTTCAATTGCTGCTTCGATAGACTTCGCATCCTCAGTTTTCTCTTCTGTTTTCACTGGTTCTATAACTGGAGCTTCTTTCTCTTCTGTTATTTCTCCACTCTTTATAATGATTCTCTTAGGCATGATGTTCCAACAGTTTTTATTGTACTCGATTTATAAAAATCTTCTGTTATAAAATGCATTTAAAGAAATACTTAGAGAAGTGAGATAGATAGTTTTTCTTTAAGTGGTGATTAGATTGTGAAGAAATGTAAGATAAACGAGGAGAGAGGCTAGTTCTTTCATGACGATTATTTTTCTAGTATACTTAGAAGGATTGCCTGCTCAGCTATATCTGCACTGTATTCTGCTATTCTCATATAATCTCCTAGAACTGTCTTTAGGATAGAAGTATTCTTTGGGCTGGTCTTCCATACCATGGCTTTCTCTACAACTTCATCGTATACTTTTCTAACTTTCTCTACCTCTGCAAGTAATTGATTTGCTAATCTACTATCTTTCATCAACAATATATTTTTAGATTCCAGAAAGATATTCTTGATTCTTTCATCAAGCTTCTGAAATTCTAATGCTATTTGTTTATCAATATCCTCTTCTAGGGATAATGATGTGCTTGCTATGTTTGATGCATGGTCTGCTATCCGTTCTATCGACTTCGTTACAGATGAATAGCTTAGGCACGCTATGACATTCTCTATCCCAAGTTCATGGAGCATTTGTGGATTCTCAGCAGCAAGGTTAAGCTGTCTACTTATAAAATAAAATAACTTATCTACTTCATCATCTCTCTGAATTACTTCTTCTGCTAATTCTCTATCTCTTGTTAAGAGAGCTATTGTAGCATCTCTCTGCATTGATGCAGCTAGTTCCGCTTGTCTCTCTAATGCTTCTGCAAGGGGTAGCTCAACATGCTGGGCGAAGCATTGTAACAGCATCTCCATCATGCTTTCATTTAGAACCTCCATACCCATTAGCTTCTTCCTCATATTCTCTTTTAGATATAGTTTTAACTGAGAATACGGTACGGAGAATTCTATATTGATTATGTCATACCCTGCTAGATAAAGTGAAATCAATTCTCTGAGCAGCGTCTCAGCTTCTGTGTCTTCTCTAACAGAGACCCTGGCTTCACGCTTACTCCCTCCTTGGCTTTCACATATCAGTATTAGTGACGAATTACTTCTAGGTATTAATCTAACAATGCTTCCAGGCTTTAATCCTGCTTTCTCCACCCAATCTTTAGGTAGGGAGACTGAGAGTGTTGTTTTACCTGTTACTTGGACCTTCCTAATATATTCCTGCATCTCATCTATACATAGACCTACGTAGATTTAGTCTTTTCTATATAGAAAATATCAAAAATATATTCTCCTTACAAAATGCATAAATTGAAGACTTAATAACCCCTAGATGAATGAAAATGAAAGCAAATACTAAACTTGTATTGACAACAATTGTTGTAATAGCAGTTGCAGTTCTAGTATCAATCTTCGCGCTGTCATCTTGGCAGACACCTACACAGCAAACGACAGCCACTTATACGGCTACCACCGAGACCACGCCTACACCGACAACTATACAGTTATCTGGTATGATTAATGGAGCAGGGGCCACATTCCTTAATCCACAGATGCAAGCTTGGGCCTCAAAATTCTATGAGCTTACAGGTGGAAGAATTCAAGTAAATTATCAATCTATTGGTAGTGGAGCTGGGCAAGCGAAATTCAGAGAAGGAGTACTCGATTTCGCTGGAAGCGACCCACCTCTTAAAGCAGACATATACAACGAATTTAAAGATAAAGGTGGGATAATACAGTTCCCAGTTGTGATTGGAACAATAGTTATAGTACACAATATACCAACTGTAGAATCTGGGAAGTTAAAGCTAACAGGAGAAGTAGTAGCAAAGATCTATCTAGGCGAGATAATCTATTGGGATGATCCTGAAATTAAAGCATTAAACCCTGAACTAAACCTCCCCCATGAAAAGATAATCGCTGTACATCGCTCTGATGGTAGCGGGACTACTAGGGTCTTCACAGCATATCTAGCTAAAGTCTCAAAGGACTGGAAGGATAAAGTCGGCTCAGACTTTACGGTTGCATGGCCAGTTGACCAATTAGGTAACGGTGTAGGTGGAAAAGGAAATGAGGGTGTAGCAGCTGCTGTAAAACAGAACTTGTATTCTATAGGGTATGTTGAGACAGCATACGCATATGAGGTAGGTCTAAAAGTAGCTCTAATACAGAATAGAGATGGAAATTACGTTCTACCGACAAGAGAAGCAGTAGAGTCTGCAGCTAAAACTTTAGTAACGGTTCTTCCAAGAGCTTATGAAGACTGGTCACACATCTTTCCAGACGAAACAGTTGATGCTCCTGGAAAAGAGAGTTATCCGATAACTTCCTTCTCATTCGTGATCTTAAGACAGGTATATGATGATCCCGTTAAAGTTGCTATACTAAAAGAATTCTTTCAAT
Source organism: Candidatus Geocrenenecus arthurdayi (assembly GCA_023539395.1). Taxonomy (GTDB): domain Archaea; phylum Thermoproteota; class Nitrososphaeria_A; order Caldarchaeales; family Wolframiiraptoraceae; genus Geocrenenecus; species Geocrenenecus arthurdayi. The sequence goes on from JAKCEX010000036.1 coordinate 8,663, forward strand.
GGGTATTGACTGAGGGTCAGAAGGATGAAAACATAGTGAAGGGATATGAGCCTCTACCACCTGAAGTATCTATGGTAGGGTTAGAGGGGTTAAAGCTTTTGAGAACTACGTGAAAGAAGATGAAGTCTGGAAGAATATTCTACACTATTTTATTTTTTTTTGTATTTACTTCACTGCTTATTGTTGTAGGAGTAGTTACTTCACTAACTGTTACATCATACCCGATATTCTCAAGAGATGGTTTATCCTTCATCTTTAAGAGTACATGGAATCCTGTAAAAGAAGATTATAGCATACTCCCTGCACTCCTCGGTACTCTCATTACTTCAGCAATAGCGATCAGTATCTCTACACCTTTAGCTATATCTCTCGCAGTATTCTCCATCGAGATCGTCCCCTCGAAGTTCAGAGCGTTCATAAATAATATTTCAGACTTAATGGCGAGTCTACCCTCCGTAATATATGGATTGTGGGGGTTATACGTCCTCGCACCCATACTCCACCAATATGTTATGATGCCTTTACACCATTATCTTGGATTTATTCCATTATTCTCTACCAAGCCTATACCTACGAACCTATTTACAGCAGGTGTTCTACTCGCTATTATGATAATTCCTTTCGCTTCTAGCGTAATCCGTGAAGCATATAATGCTGTGCCCTACTATTTGAAGGAGGCAGCATATAGTTTAGGAATGACTAAATGGGAAGCAATAAAGACGATGCTTGGATATATTAAGTCAGCGATCTTCGCAGGCATATTCCTAGCTCTGGGAAGAGCTATGGGTGAGACTATGGCTGTAGCTATGGTTGTAGGAAACACGTTTACTTTTCCTAAAAGCTTATTCGATATGGGGTATACTATATCCAGCTTAATAGCAAACCAGTTCCCGAATGCTGAAGCTTACAACTACATGATCCCAGCACTATATGGTGGAGCCTTCATACTCTTCATAGTTGGCTTAGCCATAAACTTAGCTGGATTATACTGGATAAAGAAGGTGATGATTAAGAGTTGAACAAGAGAAAGGTTATGGAGAAGATAATGCTTGGAGTAATCTCCAGTTTAGCTATAATCTCAGCTATACCAATCTTTGCAATAATAATCAACATATATTCTGAGGGAGCTAGACATCTCACTCTCAACTTCTTAATTGATCTACCTCCACCTCCAGTAAGTGGTAAAAGTGGGGGGATAGGCCCAGCTTTAGTTGGCTCACTCATCCTTACATTACTAGCAGTAGCTATTGGTGGAAGTATAGGTTTCTTTACAGGTTTATACTTATCAGAGTTTTCACATACAAGGCTTGCCCATTATACTCAAATTTTTCTCCAGATTATGGTTGAGTTCCCCACCATTATCATAGGATTATTCGCATACATGGTTTTAGTTGCACCTTTAAAGAGGTTTAATGCTTTAGCTGGAGCATTCGCTTTATCCATAGTCATAATACCATATATTGCATTAAATGTTAGAGAAGCATACAGATCAATACCATATACTCTGAAAGAGGCAGCGTTCAGCTTAGGTGTTTCAGCACCTATAGCATACTTGAGAATATTGTTAAGTACTGCGAGGCGTGGAGTCTTGACAGCTCTTCTCATTGGAATGGCCAAAGCAGCAGGTGAAACAGCCCCTCTACTACTAACAATCCTTGGAACAACATTTACGTATTTTGGAGGCCTAGACCAGCCTATAAACGCCATACCATTACTAATATACAACTTTGCACTCTCACCCTATGAGAGATGGCATCAAGTAGCATGGGGGGCTGCAGCAGTCCTCCTTACTATAACCCTCATGATATTCATAATCTCAAGACTAGTAGTTAGGGAGGTCAAGGTATGAACTGGGCCATAGAAGTTAATAACCTAAATGTATGGTATGGGGATAAACATGTAATCAAGAATGTCAGCTTCAAAGTACCTAAAAACATAATATTCGCAGTAATGGGGCCTTCTGGATGCGGTAAAAGCACGTTGCTGAGAGCAATGAATAGGTTACTTGAATTAAATCCATATGCTAGGGTAGAAGGTCAGGTTAAAATAAATGGTATAGATGTATATAGTGATAACGTTGATATTACATGGGTCCGCAGACAATTCGGGATGGTCTTCCAGATACCTAACCCATTCCCACATCTTTCAATATATGAAAACGTAGCACTAGGTCCGAAGCTTAATGGTTTAGTAAAAGATAGGTCAGAGCTGGATGAGCTTGTTAAACAAGCTTTACAACAAGCATATCTATGGGATGAAGTAAAGAATGATTTGAAGAAGCCTGCATCGATGCTCAGTGGAGGGCAGCAGCAGAGGTTATGCATAGCACGCGCATTAGCATTAAAGCCAAAGATAATACTTATGGATGAACCTACAGCTAATCTAGACCCTGTAGCATCATCTAAAATAGAAGAATTAATGCTTGAATTAAAAGAAGAGTATACGATAATAATTGTTACCCATAATCCTCAGCAAGCTGCAAGAATAAGTGATTATGTAGCATTCTTATATATGGGTGAATTGATAGAGATTGGAGAAACCTCAATGGTATTCACTAGACCTAGAAATGCACTAACAGAAAAATACGTCGTGGGGAGGATGGGATAGACTTGGAGGTTGATTAAGGTGAGCTTGAAGAGACCTATAGATTACGGTTTAGAAAGACTTAATGGATTAATGAGTGATATGGTTAACCTAGCTGGAAAAGCTCTTAAGAAAAGCATAGAATCTGTCTTGACAAGAGTAGATAATATTGAAGAAGTTAGAAAAATGTCTAGTCAATTATTATTCATGATGGATGAAGTCGGTGAGCTGGCAGTCCAGCTTATAGCAAGATTCCAGCCTGTAGCTTCAGACCTGAGAGAGATAAAATCGGCGATACAAGTCTCCTACGATTTTTCCAGGATTGGTAGATATGCTGCAAATATATCTGAGATCATTAAAATAATTCCAGAAGGAGGATGCGATTTTACTATGGTTAAAAAGCTTTCAGATATAGTTTTGGAGATGGTTGAAGAAGCTGGAAGAGCCTACCTAAATAAAGATTTAAAGAAAGCTGAAGAAGTAAGGAAGAGAGACGACCAGGTAGATGACTTATATGCTGAGAACATTAAATATCTAATACAGATGGGTGGGAAAATCGATACAGCATGCTTACTTTCAACAGCGTTAATATTAAGATACCTCGAAAGAATAGCAGACCATACATGTTATATTGCAGACTCTTTATCATACATAATCACTGGAAGAAAACAGTAGAAAATATGGCTGGAGTAGATTAAAATTGCAGTAGGTACATCTAGATAGAAATTGAAAACAATAAATGTTAAAAGCATGATCCCAAGTAGAGAAGAATGTGGGTGCAGCTTACCACATGATAAAACATTACGTGAAGTAGTTATCGGTAGAGGGATTATAGACGATCTTCCAAGATTTCTAGATATATTAAATGTTGGGAAGCCTATTGCCGTCTTCTATGATAAGATTACCTTTAAAGTAGTGGGGGAGAAGATAGTTAAGCTAGTTAATGGCTTAGGATTTGATGTAGCTGAACCAACATTTAGAGAAGCAGAGAAGAAAACCATCTTGACTGAGGGTACTCAAACAGTTATAGCGGTAGGAGGAGGTACAGTAATAGATGTAGCTAAGTATGCTGCTTACAAGCATATGGCCCCTTTTATCACTATTCCAACTGCATTATCCCATGATGGGATAGTTTCCCCGATAGTCTCACTATTTAGTGAGAGTGGGAGGAAATCCATTGTAACCAAGGCACCAATATTCTCTTTGATAGATTTAGATATTGTATCAACAGCTCCAAAAATACTATTCTCATCAGGATTCGGAGACCTATTAGCTAAGGTTGTCTCGATAAAAGATTGGCAGCTTGGGAGAGATGAAGCTGGAGAAGAATATTGTTATACAGCTGAGAAATATACTATGAAGGCTCTAGAAATAATACTAGACTGCTTGAAGGCTGGTCAAGCTAAAGATTATGGAAAGCTTGCTGAAGCATTAATCTACTCAGGTGTATCAATGATGATCGTTGGTTCCTCTCGGCCTGCTTCTGGTAGCGAGCATTTATTCAGCCACTATCTAGATATGTATTCTCCAAATAGAGCACCTCATGGAATACAATGTGCTTTGGGGACTCTACCAACCTCCCTTTACCATGAAATGTATAATCCAAACTGGTGGAAGAACCCTGACTATAGCTGGAGACAGCTTAAAAAATATATGGAGAAGGCAGAGATACCGCTAAACTTAAGGCAACTGGGGATACCCATAGAAATAGCAGTGAAAGCATTAGTCTACTCTCCAGAAATTAGACAGGAGAGAATCACCATTCTACACAAACGTAGACCTACAGAAGAAGAAGCACTACAACTCCTAAGAGAGACACAGCTCGCCTAATCCCGACTAGAGGATGGAAAAGTATAATCTTCAATCAAGACAGCCAGTTTCATACCTCTTCTATCTTTAACATCTAACTATTTTACAATCTTTTACAGAACCTCAACTCCCACTAAACACCTTCACTTCTGAAAAAATAATATATTTTTAAATTAGTTCTTCCTGTTTTTAATTTGAAGACTGGGGGAGGGGAGAAACTGATTGGGGATGAAGACTCTTGGGAGGCATTTAGTAGTAGAAATGTATGGAGTTCAATCAGCCCTCCTCCATGACCTATCTCTAGCTAAGCGAGTATTAAGAGAGTCTATAGAAGCATGTAAAGCTACGTTCATGGGTGAGCATTATACAGTATTTGCAGGAGGAGGGATAAGCGGGATAGTGGTAATAGCTGAATCTCACATATCTATACACACCTGGCCAGAACATGGATATGCTGCTGTAGACATATTTACATGTGGTGACCAAGTCGATCCATGGAGTGCATATGAAGTATTCATTAAACATTATTCTCCTAGTAGGGTAAATGTAACAGAGATTAAGAGAGGGATTGTTGAAGCATAGATAAAGGTGGAAGACATGGCTGAACCTTCGATCTACGTGATAGAAAAGGTTTCACCTACACTCAAGGTAATGTATAGCGTTAAGAATGTAGTATACTCTGGAGAAACGAAGCATCAGAAAGTAGACATAGTTGAGACTGAGGATTATGGGCTTGCTCTACTATTAGATGGATTGATGCAGTCATCCGAAATAGATGAAAACATATATCATGAATGTCTTGTCCATCCAACCCTACTAGCTCATCCAAGACCTAGAAGGGTATTAGTAGTTGGTGGAGGAGAAGGCTCAACAATTAGAGAAGTAGAAAAACATAATGTTGTAGAAGAGATAACTATGGTAGACCTTGATGGAGAATTGATAGAGTTGGTGAAGAAGTATATCCCATGGTCTACGAAAGCTTTCCAAGACAAAAGATTAAAACTCTACATTAAGGAGGGAAGAAGTTTCCTCGAAGAACAACCAGATAACCGGTATGATGTAATAATAATGGATGTAACTGACCCAGTTAAAGGAGGACCTGCAGAGAAACTCTATACATTAGAGTTTTATCAGCTTGCATATAGAAAACTCTCAGAAGATGGGATGATCGTTACACAGGCATCATCTATCTCCCATACACCGAGTATCTTCCTCTCCATTGTTAAGACCCTCTCTCAAGTATTCCCGAAAACTTGTTATTATGGATGCTACATCAAGTCTTTTCTATCTATATGGGGCTTCGCAGTAGGCTCAAAAAATACCTTGCCCGTAAACTTGGAAGCTGATGAAGTTGATAGAATCCTTAAACAGAGAACTATAAATAACCTGAAGTTTTACTCTGGAGAGATCCACAAAGCCATCTTTAAATTGGTGGATGCTTACCTTAAGTTCTACAGTGGAGAAGCTAAGATAATTAGAGATTAAAAGAACATAGTCCCAAATTATTCTATGGGTAGCTTAAAACATTTTTATGGCTTGA
>JAKCEX010000005.1 GCA_023539395.1 Candidatus Geocrenenecus arthurdayi
CTTCCTGTATGTTTTAGAACTCTCTCATCTTACTTTCCCGCTTTTATAGGAAATTGTTTAGAGTTGAGTGCTCATCTCTTCTATTCACGAATCTTACACTCATGATTTTAACAACCTAGAATCTACCATGAAATATTACTTCAACTGGCTTTAGTCGTACCGATTTTTACTTGAGTTTTTCTTTTTTATGTTTATGGTCTTCCAGCTGATAGAAGAGTACGCATCACCAATAACAACAATAAAAAAACTACATTTAATAAAAACTTGGAAAGGAGTATTGACAGGATTCAGAAATGCTCTTCTACTGTAGTTTTAATGGTTATCATGTCTAATCATAGGATATACGCTATTAGTATTGCTGCAATGAATATGTTTAGTAGTGCTAGAGGTATAAGTATTCTCCAACCTATGTCTAAGAGTCTATCAATAGTTATTCTAGGATAAACACCTCTAAGGAATAAGACAAAAGACAATACTATCAGAGATTTTAACATTAACCAGAGTGGTTCCTGTATCTCTATAGGGATGAAAGGTATGCTTGGTCCATGCCATCCACCTAGGAATAGTATAGATGTTATAACTGCTAGTGCATCAGCTTTAAGATATACTCCAAGTTGTATAAACTCTAGTAATACTCCTGAATACTCTGTTGTCCATCCTGCAACTATCTCCTGCTCAGCTGTTGGAAGATCGAAGGGTATCCTCTCAACTTCCGCTATAGAGCTAACTAAGAAGACTATAAACGAGAAGGGTAGTACTAGTATGAATGGGAATTTCTCTTGAGCTTTAACTATTGCTTGGAGGTCTAGGCTTCCCGCGACCATGGCTACAGGTATCATCGCTAGGAATAATGGGACTTCATATGCAAATAATTGGAAACCGAACCTCAACATCCCTATAAATGGATACTTACTTCTAGATGCCCATGCAGCTACTAAGAAAGGTATAGGTGACACAGCTATAATAGCGAATACTAATAATAAGCTTACATCTGATGGGTATATAATCCAGTTTCTACCAAAGGGTATGAAGGGGAAGATTAAGAGCGGTATAAACCCACCTATAATAGGTGAAGCTACAAACAATATTCTATGAGATCTTGATGGCACGATTACTTCTTTCGTTAAGAGTTTAACTGCATCTGCAATTAGCTGAAATATCCCTGCAATCTTCCCTACATGGAGTGGACCAATCCTTAAAGCAACTCTTGCAAGCAGCTTCCTCTCATACCAAACAGTAAACAAAGCATATAACATGACAAATGTTATCCCTGGGAAAAATGCAGCTTTAATAAATTCATCACTAGTCAGTAGCTCGATAACTTCAGAGAACAAAGCTAGACCCCCTACTTGCAATCAGACTATACCACATAGTAGTATAAATATATCTCATCGTAATCCTCAACATTAAAGAGTCTGTTAACTTTAGAGGATGCACCCCGCCAGTTACATCATATACTTATTAGAACTCCAAAAGTATTGACAGAGAATCTAGTCTTTCATTAACCCTACTTATTCCGCTGATATTTCGTTACTCATCAACAGTGTATTCTTACGTTACTCAACTTCAGGGTCTCAGCATACATCAATAAACTACCGTATAGATGTTTCAACAATATCTATAAAAAACTCTATCTAAGCACTTTCAGACAATAATCTTTTGAATCCTAGTAGTTTTAGTCTCTCTGTGGCTGTGGAGTGATTTTCTGTTTAAGCTCTCTTAACTGAAGACCTATGAAGAATGCTCCAATTGTTAGTGACCCGAAGACTATGAGTATCCTATCTGCTATGTACGGCATCTCTACTAGCATCATTGAAGAGATGAAGACTACAACACCTACTACAGCATATGCAATGTAGATAATGAGGTATGGGAAATACTCGTATGGAAATGCTTCCTCCCTCCATGGCAGAGGTGTTTGACCACACTCGAAGAGGACTTTCTTCTTAATCATAGGTTTCCAAGGTGCAAGTATCAAGGGGAGTATCGCCATTAAAGCAACTGTAGCTACTGCAAGTATAACGTAGAGAATAAGGGTGAAAAGAGGCGACACTCACATCACCCGTGGAGCCTCTAAATCATTCAATTACTCTTTCAATAATCTAGAGGCTCTTTAATATAAAGATTAAACATGCAATTAAAACGTTGAGTTAGATAGACTGTACAAACTAGTATGCTATTCTAACCTCATAGATATAGGTAGTTATCAGCTGAAACCCTACTATTTCTAGGGAAACTCTTTAGCTTGGAAGAAATAGATATAACAGGTCTAGATGAGTAAGCTGCCTGATGAGCTTAAGGAAAGGGTTAAGAAGATAGTTGAAGAAATCCTAGATAATAGTCTACCAGATAGTAGGGTAGAAGAGCTGTCTAGGAAGTGGATTGAATGTATTAAAGAGATACTTGATTACAACAAGGTAGATTATAATGAAGAAGACTTAGGAGAGCTTAAAGATAATTTTCTTAAAATATTAGAGTTTATCAGGAAACATAAAGACTCAGATAGTGTAGATGGAGGAAGCATCTAGTAATCCTATATTGCTAGTTTCTCAGCTAATTTTAAGAGTTCAATATTTAGAGGTTTTTCGTTACTACAGGATTCTTCTAAGCTTATAGATGTTACCTCACTTTTCTGTATTCCAACGACTATTCCACTTTTTCCATCGAGTAGTGATTCAATTGCTTTAGCTGCGAATATTGATGCTAAATATCTGCTACGTGCGGTTGGGCTTCCACCTCTCTGAACGTATCCTAGAACACTTACTCTAACTTCTACTCCAACATTCTTCTCAATAGCTACTGCTAAGCTGGTGGTTTTTCCAACTCCTTCAGCTATAACAATTATGCTTGAGTTCTTCCCGATGCTTGCATTCTTCCGTATTGTTTCTAATACTGCTTTCTCATCGTATTCAACTTCTGGTACAAGTATTACTTCTGCTCCTGCGGTTAAACCTACTTCTACTGCTAGGAACCCTCTCTTCCTACCCATAACCTCAACTATAAATGTTCTCTCATGAGATATCGCTGTATCTCTAATCTTATTTATCTCTGTTAATGCAGTATTTACAGCTGTATCAAATCCTATTGTTTCATCTGTACCATATACGTCATTATCTATTGAGGCAGGTAGTACAGCGATCTTTACGTCTGTTAGCTTACTTAATTCATAGGCTCCTCTGACAGAGCCTTCACCTCCAATGACTATTAACCCATCGAGGTCATTTTCTTCAATATTCTTAGCAGCTTTCTCAAGACCTTCTCTAGTTTTAAACTCTAAGCATCTTGAAGTCTTAAGAATCGTTCCACCTAAATGGAGTATACCGCTAACAGCTCTAGCATTAAGAGGAATAAAATTATTTTTTATAATGCCTTCCCATCCTCTCAAGAAACCTATAACTTCTAAATTATTCCAGGCCGATAGCCTAACCAATGCTCTAATGGCAGCATTCATCCCAGGAGCATCTCCACCACTTGTAACTATTCCGAGTTTCTTCAAGATACCACACCTTAAGATAAGCTTACACCTTCTCTATATAACTTTGCGGAATTACAAAGCTAGGATGTTTATCTTAAAGTATGTGAGAAACGTGGGGTGGTTATGTTTTACGCTTTAAACCTCTTGAGTCTAAAGTTTACTCCTGTAGCTATAAGGTTTGCTCTAACTATTGTGTAGGTTACTTGTTCAGAAAGCTTTGAGTATTCTTCTTCAGTCAGGTCCCAGTTTCTTGATTCAAGCATTTCATACATTTTCTTCATGTTATTGTATAGGTCTCTAAAACCATGCATATTCTCAGAATATTGAGGTTTAGATGCCGAATACTCAACTAATCTATAAGCTCTCCTAAAATATTTATAGTCTTCAGTATCTAGGAAGGCTCTCAAGTTAAAGATTATCATCCTAGTTAATGTAAAGACTTCTCTAAGAATCTTCCTCTCCTCGATTAACTTACTCATTCACCTATACCTCCTAAACAGCATTACTGTCTTCTCTGACCATGTAGTCTCAGGAGGGTATGTTTCAAAGAATCTACTGCTAAGCATAAGTGGTGTATAGAAGAGTTCTTCTCTTTCAAGAGAGGATAACTCGTATGATGGTCCCATCTCTAAAGCATAGAATGGGCATGCATCTACACAGAATCCGCAGAAAACACATCTACCGTAATCTATCGCTGGGAAAGTACTCCTCTTATTATGCTTTAACCCAAAGTCTCTCTTCTCAATTACTAGCTCGATTACTTTGGCATCTCTACTAATCTTAAACTTCATTTTCTCCATAGGCTTATACTCTACCAGCTCTGATGCCCAACCCCTCTTAACTAATTCATTGAGAGAATCTTCTAGAAGATTTTCATATACTACTTCACATCGGTAATTAAATATTGGATCATTATTCATTCTTAGAATATAGGTGTCTCCATTCTTCTCAAATGATTTCAATTCTCCAGAAAATGGTTCTACAAATAACTCGATAATACTAGATACTTCTCCACATTTTTTTAATTCTTCATACATGCTTAGGTCAAGCTTTAGAATAACATCATAACCGAAGACCATAGATATTGCTTCAGCTATGTTTTCACATGCTCGGTCGCATGCTCCACATCCAGTACATTTATCGAGATAGAGTATGTGTCTACCCTTGTATCCAGGATAAGCAACCCCCTCTTTCGGGTCAAATCTATAGTTTGATTCTGGGATATTGTAAGTTCTCTCGTATGGGTATTTAATGGTTATCGGTCTAAAGAATATATGTTTTAAACCTGAGATTATAGGTGATAGAATCCTCGTAATAACGTTCCCCGAAACCATATCTACAAAATCAATTCTAAGTCTTGCATAATATAAGTTTCTCTTCTTAATCGAGGATTATTATGTAGCAGTAATCTTTAGACTGCGTATCTTCCAGCTCTATTATTTTTCCAGCTTTCTGAATCCTCTCTACCACGTTTTTCCTTAGATCTTCTCTCTTCTTTAACAGTGTTACTACTATGAATTGCTGTGAGATTCTAATTGCTTCCTCCACCGCTTTATCAATATCTAGTAGATGAATAACCGTGAAGCTCGTAGAGATTTGGAAGGATTTATCTCTAAAAGGTAGGTGGTGGGCATCTGCAACAATATATTCTACTGTATGCTCTCTACGATTACTATTCTTCTTTGCATACTTTACTCTATCATAGTCTATGTCTACCCCAATGTATGTCCCCTCAAAACCAGCTTCTTCTAGATATTGAGCTAGAAGCCCAACACCGCACCCAATATCTAGCACTCTAGAAAACCCTAAACCAAGATAGTTAAAAACCACTCTATACTTTACAACTTGTTCATCTCCATATAGTTCTCTGTAACCCTCAGCTGGAACATCATAAAGTAGTTTATACAATCCATAACATAACATTAAGTCAGTGGATAATCAACTTTATACAATACAGTGGGTACTATCCAGATAAGGTTTTAAATACTGTTCAGAGATGACCGCTTCCCAGCCTACGCAATCATATCCCCACTGGTTATTTAACCCCTCATCTGGAAACTATCTCTTAAATGTTAGACAAAATCTAAGAAATAGATTAATGGTATCTTAAAGCTTCCGCAACCTTAAGCTTCTAAGGAGGTAGATAGCAGGGTAGATAGCTTAAGACCTTAAGCCTCAGCTTCGGGGGCTTCTGAAGTGGGATAACGTCGACAGGTATCCTAATCTCATCTTCAAGTATTCCAGCCAAGTTGATTATATCCTCCAGATCTTCCTCTAGCTGGAAGTAAACTCCAACATCTATATCCCTTACCAATTCTTCTCTTTAAGACGGAGCCGAAGAGTACAGCTATCACTAGATTGTGCAGCTTTTCCAAGACTATCTTCAGCTGGTCCTTAAGAGAGTCTATAGAGACGTCGTAGTATCTTATGCTCAACTTAGGAAGATCTCTCTACCCTCCTCAAAAGTTCTTCAACACATTTAAAGTTAGTCTTCAAGCCTTGATAAATCCTCTCATCTTCCACGTCCCAGTAGAGGTGGATGAGTAGGTTTCGAAGCCCAACTAGCGACTCAAGATCCCTTAAGCAGGTTACGTTCATCCTCTCTGCAGCAAAATGCACAGCTTCTCTGTAGGAGGTAGCCTTCCACCAAAACTCTCGATAGCTATATGCAAACACAAGAATACTAGAGACTCAAACAGTAAGATTATGTTATAGCGTACGCCTAAAGCAGCCAGAGACTAAACCTACAGCATACATTAAACAAGACACAACATCAAGCTCTCAAATATAACTCCTTATCCGAGCATTGCCACATATTATAATAAAAGAGTTATAGGTATAAGCTTCTCAAGATAATATGCTCTCAAGATTTGTACTGGTTTTATAATCTTCTAGAAGACTTCTAGAGCTTGCTTTCAAGTGATTCACGAAAGCTTAAAAACTTCTGTACATGCATGGATGTGGATGGTTGAGTATAGAGAGCTTGGAAGAAGCGGGATCAAGGTTTCAGCTATAGGTATTGGCACTTGGCAGTGGGGCTCTAAGATCTGGGGATATTCAAAAACGTATAGTGTAGATGACCTGATTGAAGCATTTAATAAAGCTCTAGAACTTGGCTTAAACTTTTTTGATACTGCAGAGATTTATGGTAATGGGAAGTCGGAAGAAATCCTTGGTAGATGTTTAAGAAACGTGAAGAGAGAAGAAGTAGTTATAGCTACGAAGTTTTCTCCTACTAGGTTTACTGAGAACGGTGTGAGAAAAGCATTAGAGAATAGTTTGAAACGTCTAGGGACGTCCTACGTAGATCTATATCAAGTCCATTGGCCTAACCCTCTAGTCCCTATACGGAATACTATGAGAGTATTAGAGAAGCTTTGGAGTGAAGGTAAGATCTTAGCAATAGGGGTAAGCAACTTTAACTTAAAACAACTCGTAAAAGCTAGAGACTCTCTATCCAAGACAGACATTGTATCTAACCAAGTAGAATACAATATGCTGAAGAGAGACATTGAGAGAGACTTGTTGGGGTACTGTTTAAGAGAAAAGATAACGATAATAGCTTACAGCCCTCTAGCGCAAGGTGCTCTTACGGGGAAATACAGTAAGATTAATAAGCCTACAGACTTGGTTAGAAGATCCAATCCATACTTTACATCGAAGAAGCTGGAAAGCATTGCTCCTTTACTAGATACTTTAAGAGATATATCGAGTAGAAGAGGGAGGACGGTTTCTCAGATTGTTTTAAACTGGATACTTAGATGGGAGAATACTGTACCTATACCTGGAGTAAAAAGGGTTAGCCATGTATTAGATATAGCGGGCTCAATGGGTTTCAGGTTAAATGATGAAGAATTGAGAATGATAGAAGAGAAGCTTAATGAAGCCATGTTAGTGGATCCATCAAAGCTTAAACGTGGAGTACAGTTACTGAGAAACTATCTCTCAATGATATTCTATGAGAAAAAAGGAGTTAAGGATAGACAATATTCTGGCGATCAACATTAAATAATTGATTGAATATCTCTACACTGGCTGGCGATGAAGAATTTGCCGAGTTCAGAATTGTGAAGATAATTGGCCCTCGCTGAGCCAGCCTAGCCTCAGCATCTACTTGGATGGTTCTGATGCTCTAAATTCTTCTACTTCTCCTGTTATTGAATTAATCTTCACAAAAACATCGTAGCCTTTCTTCTCGAATAATCCTCTAGTCAATACTACTTTCAATTTAACAATCCATTTACTCCCCTCACTATATGGAGTTAACCAGATGCTTTCAACCCATGAATCTTTAATTTTTCCTCTAAGCCTCTTCTCAACTTCTCCTTCAGCAATGCTTTTCGCATCAATCCAGCTTGAAATCCTTACTCTCTCCATACAAGCCCAGATTATTTATGCTATGTGAGATATATTATTTTTATCTAACACTTCATAATCTGTATTAGGTTAGTGGAGGCTAACATATATGGATGAAGAATCTTTTGAAGTGTATGGATATATCGTATCTTTTGAACCTGTATTGAAGAAAAACATAATCAATTATAGGGTTAAAGTTATCTCTCCAGGAGTAAGGTCTTGGATAATCTATATAAGGGAGGTTCCCAGAAAGTTTAAGCTTGGAGTATTTGCTAGGATAAAAGTAGTAGTAAGTAGGCAGACAAGGGAAGAAAAACTAGTAGCAGAAGAAGTAGAAATACTTGAGAATCCAAAACCCTACGAGTTTGTTGAAGTCATCATAGAAGAAATGTCTAGAGGGGTTGTTAACGTAGTTTCAGGGTGGAGGATGGATAGATATTTCAGCCTCCCAGTAACAGATGAAGAGGTTGTAAGCAAGCTTACTGGAGGATTTCCCTTAAAAGCTATGTGCCTCTTCATAGAGACGGGTAGAGGAATTAGTTTAGCATCAATTATGTCAAGTAAGGAATATAGAGTAGTTTCAAGAATGCTTGAGCTAATTAAAATGATAGAAGAGTATGAAGAAGAAATAGATGGAACTTCCCGTGAAGAACTAAGCAATATTATACATTCTATCAATCCAAAATCGTAATTTAGGATAATCTTTTATTATTACAATTAGATATTGTTTAGGTAATGAAAGTTAGATATGTTCCAGCTCCTGACCTTGAGGAGCGTGTAAAGAAGATAATTAAAGTTGTTGGGCTTACGTATATTGATGTTGAGAGGGTTAGATGTGTTAGGAGTTTCGGCTCAAGGTCTAATACTTACGCTAGGATACATGGGGTTTCTAGAGCATTCCTGGTAGGTTTAAGGATTAAGCCCCACTACGTTATAGAGTTTGTATCAGAGAACTTTGATGCTCTCCCTGAAGATAAGAAAGACAAGATTATTATTCACGAGCTTCTCCACATCCCTAAAACATTTAGCGGAAATCTTCTACCACATAGGAGAACAAGAATTGATAGAGAAGCTGGTATTCTCTTTAGGATATTGAAGGAACGCATGGGGTAGCGTACAATCTATCCAATGAATTTCTTAAAATTTCCCTCAATAATTCTCTCAAGGTATTCTAATGGCAGGTCTTTTACTTTCGCTATAGTCTCCATCAATTCTCTTATCTTGAGAGGGTTGAGGCTCATACCATGATATAGGTAGGGGCCATCACTCTCAGTAATTAGTATGTCGACCTCAGCTTTTTCAAGAATACTTCTATGCTTCGGTTGGATAGTAACAGCTGGGTTGATCGAGATATAGTATCCCTGGGAAGCTATCTCTTCTAGAAGGTCTATCGGACCAGTATACCAGTGGAAGAGTACACTCTTAACATCATAGCTAGTTACAATATTGAAGCATTCTCTCCAAGTATCTAAAGCATGGATATTCATTGGTAGATTCTCTTCAGAAGCTAATTCACAAAATAGCTTGAAGACCTTAATCTGTTCTTCAATAGTTTTCTTACTATACCTCCTATCCAAGCCTACTTCTCCTATCCCACTAGATTTTCTAGCAATCTCTAGGATCTTCTCAACTTCTTCCTCTCTAATATCTTGGAGGTTCCATGGGTGTGCTCCTACAAATGGATAGATATTCGGGAAAGCCCTAGATATCTCAAGATTCCTGATACTGCTTTCATAATCTTCAGCAACCCCTACTATCAGTATATCCTTGAAGCTTTCCAATTCATCGATCCCAAAACTATATGCATGGCAGTGGGAATCCACTAGCATTCAGTAGATTTAGATAGGAAGTTGCTTTAAACCTTACACCATCTATTTATTTATAATTGATGCACTATCGGTTATAATCACTCATTTGTTAAATAATCCCTTTCTATCAAGATTGATTTAGGGAGGAAGCTTGTATGAATTTGCTGTTGTAGGTATGGGGATTGCTGGGCTATCTACAGCTATCAGGTTGAGAGAATATGGTTACAACGTAGTATTGATTGGCGATGAGAAGAGTGCATCAGCTTCCTGTGCAGGTATTATAACATTACAGCTTGAAGATGTTAAAGACATCCTACTAGTTAAAGAAAGTATTAAAATAATAAACAACCTCATAAGAGATTATAGCATAGATGAAGCTGGAGTAACCTGTAGAGGTTTCATATCTATTGAAGACTCTATAGAAGCTGGAGAAAGCGCAGAATTATTAAAGAAAGCAGAAGTAGTGTTTAAACAATTTGATGCTAAAGATGCATCGCAGAATTGGCCATGGTTAAAAATCTCAGAAGACGAGATAGTAACTTATACTATGGATGATTTATCTGTAGAAGCAGACCAGTTTATCAAGTTTCTAATTAAGGTAGCTAGAGAGAAAAGTGTAGATGTAGAGAAGGATTGGGTTAAAGAGATAGTTTTAGGAGAGAAGCATAAGCTATTACTCCAACAAATTGGAGAGGTTGAAGCAGATGTAGTTATCCTATGTTTAGGAGCTTGTACTAGAGATTTCCTTTCAAAGAATGGGATATTAATCCCGGTCATTGTACTTCGTGCTCCCGCTTACAGATTTAAAATTAATGAAGAAATAATAGCTTTCTCAGATGAAGTTTATGAAAGCTATTGGAGACCAGGAGTGAATAGAACTATAGTCGGCGGTGGATACCATGCAGAGATAGCAAGCGACTCATCATTATTCTTCCAGAAACCACCTAAACGATTCCGGAACGATACAGAGAAACTTCTAAGATTAAGACTAAATGGTAGTATAGAGTTCATCGAGGAGTGGAGTGGCCCCATCAGTATTACACCAGACCTAGACCCAATACTGGATAACCTGCCAGGATATGAGAATGCCTTCTTCCTTGATGGATTGAGAGGGTACGGGCTGATGAGAGGTATTGCACTAGGATACCTCCTCGCAGATATCGCATCTGGGAGAAAAGACTTAGACAGCCTTGAAGAATACAGGCTCTCAAGATTCTCCAGTCTATTCTAGAATTTTTCTTAGTACTTCTAGGCTTTCTTCGAGGTGGTTTGTAGCACATGAGAATGAGAATCTTATGTATTCTGAGCTTGCGGGTCCAAACTCTGAGCCAGGTGTACTTCCAAGCCCGAATCTCAGTAGATAGTTTGTCATAGCCCAATCGCTTCTTTTACCTTCGCTGTCTCTCCAATCCTCGCTTATCCTACACCATATGTAGAATGTTCCTCTAGGTTTAAAGGGTTTAAGAGATCTAAGCTTGCTGATTGTTTCATATATCATATCTCTTCGATGCTGGTATTCTCTCCTCATTTCTTCAATGTAGTCTTTCGGTCCATTGAGTGCTGCTAAAACTCCATACTGTGCAATAGAGTTTACACCATTTATAGTACATCTAAGAAGCTTCTTCCCCCTTTCAATTATCTTATCTATGTTTGTTACTATGTATCCTATCCTCAGGCCGCTCATTGCAAAGCTCTTAGATGCAGAGAATATAGTTATGCTTCTATCTTCAGCTCCAGGAAGGGAGCCTACGCTAACATGCCTCAATCCATCGTAGATTATATGCTCGTATGCTTCATCACTAACAATATATAGACCCCGTTTCACAGCTATATCTACTATTTCTTCAAGGACTTTCTTTGGGAATACTGCTCCCGTTGGGTTATGCGGTGTATTTATGAAGATTGCTTTCGTCCTAGAAGTTATTAACGATTCTACATCAGCTGGGTCGTATACAAAGTCGTTCTCAGGCTTCAGGATGCATCTTACAGGGACTCCTCCTGCAAGTCTTACATTATCTGCTATCTCTGTCCACATTGGGTCTGGAATTATAACTTCGTCTCCAGGTAGTAGTAGAGCTCTAAAAGTTACGTATAATCCATGCATAGCTCCATTAGTTACGAGAACATGGTCATGGTCTTTTATCGGTATCTTGTTTTCTTCTACAACTTTCCTATGTATTGCTTGTCTAAGAGGAATTATACCAGTAGATTCCGTATAGTGAGTGTATCCCTTCATTAATGCATCTATCATAGCATCTCTAACGTGGGGAGGAATATCGAATGATGGGTCTCCAGACTCAAGTCTATAGACTTTCTTACCCTCACTCCGCATCTTTAGGAGAGAATCTCTTATTGCAACTATTCCTCCAAAAGAGATTTTATCGACTATCGACTCCATGCCTGTTGTCTATTTTCAGCATCATTTTATTAATTAACTTTTTTCCCATAAAGGCCATATCTTTGCCGACTAACAGACCTGGAAAGAGCCATATCTAAGTCATTTTAACGGAGAAATTTAAAGATACACTGAAAATATCTTGACATTATTTTGTATGCGTAGAAACTTGTCTTTAGCCTACTTAAGCTCCTCTGAATAATAATAAGAAGAGAAGCCTATTTAACATACAAACCCTAGTAGCAATAACATCCAAAACAATTCGCCTGAGATAAATAAGTTGGAGATGAGTTCTATACAAGCATCTTCAAGCTTGTAGGTTTAAGAAAAATACACTCATCAAAATAATGTTGATATAACTGTTGATGTTAAGTATAGATGACGACTCCACCTTTATTAAATAAAGGTGCTTAAATCACTTTAGATAGGCCAAGAAGGCAGTACAGCGGAAGTCTACCTCCACCTGTATTATGTTTGAAACTTCTAATACCGTTTTTATTTATTTAATATTCAAGCCACACTGTTTTTTCCTGGAAGGGTGTTCGGAAACCTTTCTGAGGCTTCACATCTGGATACCCTAGATAGATGAAGCCAAGCAAATATTCTCGGTCACTTAAGCCGAAGAACTCCTTAACCTTCTTTCGATAAGCTGCTTTCCCTGTTCTTAACTTTGCACCCAACCCTAGAGCGTGTGCTGCTAGTAGCATATTCTGGATAGCTGCAGAGGTGGCGACGACTTCTTCCAACTCGACTATATTCGGGTCCTGTTTTGGAGAAGCAGCAACCGCTATTATCACAGGCGCTCTCAGCGGTCTCTGCTTCTCTGCATCAATCTTAGCTCTGCTTTCCTGAGAGTCTGGATCTGGTAGCTCTTCTGCTAAAGCTTGTGCCATAACTTCACCCAGCCTCTCTCTAGCTCGACCTGTTAGAACGAAGAATCTCCAAGGCTCTGTAAGATGGTGGTTTGGAGCCCAAGTTCCAGCTTCTAGAATTTTTTCAATTAGTTCTCTCGGTGGAGGCTCTGGTTTAAATCGCTCTATACTTCTTCTCGTCTTTATAGCTTCAATCACATCCAACCTTTTCCACCAAATCTTTTACAACAACATCTTGATATAAACGATATCCATATACAATTTTAGAAGTTATTTGGAGTTCAAGCGGATGACTGAGCGTAGTACTACAGCTTATAATTTACTGCATATTCTGTGAGTAATTTCCCACTACTGCTTAATATCTTGAAATACAATGCATTATGCATCCAATCTTTCTTTTCTTGAAGCATCTAGTAGTGTAGTCCTAGTCTTACCCTTACCAGCTTTATCGAATCCTACTAGAATGCTTGTCTACCGAACGATCATTTCAACTGAGACATCTTCAGGTATCTGGATCCTCATTATAGCTCTCATAACTCTCTGGTCTGTAATATGTAAGTCTATAAGCCTCCTATATATTCTGAGTTCATGCTTCCTCCAAGTCTTCGTCCCCTCACCACATGGAGACTTTCTAACAGGGACGAGAAGCCTCTTCCTTGGAAGAGGTATTGGGCCAGAAATCTTCGTACCAGTCTTAACAGCTATATCCTTGATTTCAGAGCAGACTCTCTCAATCTTCTCAAGGTCTATGCTCGTCAGCTTAATCCTCACTTTCGTCGGCATCTCCAAGCAGGAAATCTACCCAGCGTATTAATAAACTTCAACTGACTGGAGCAGACTACCATTATTAGAATAGAAGTTTCATTATTCATGAGGACATAACCTATCTTTAAAGCTCAGTAAAGATGAAAGCTTCACATGAAAATACATTTTAACTACTACTTACCCTATTTTGCTAGAGGATGTGTAGGTCTTCTAGTACTCACAGTATGCTTAGAGGCTTTTGACTATTAATCTTGATTGGAGGTGTTTTTATTTATGGAAGTTAAGTTTGATAGGAAGGACTCTGTAACCCTCTACAGGTTTAAGAAGCTAATTAAAGAGCTTGAATCCAAGGAGGGTAGAGGTACAGAGCTTATCTCAATATATATTCCACCTGGTAAGCCTATCTCAGATGTTATCGGTTATCTTAGGCAAGAATATTCTACTGCGGCAAACATTAAATCCAAGACTACTAGGAAGAATGTTCAAGACGCAATTGAAAGCGCAATTCAGAGATTGAAGCTGTTTAACAGAGCTGGTCCAACAGGGCTGATAGTATTTAGTGGAGCAGTACCCCAGAATGGTCCAGGAAGAGAGAAGATAGAAGTCTACCATATTATTCCTCCAGAACCTATAGATATCTTCCTCTATCGTTGTGATAGTAGATTCTATCTTGAACCTCTTAAAGACCTCCTCAAGGAAAGAGATGTATATGGAGTCTTGGTGATAGATAATGAAGAAGCAGCTGTAGCAGTTATAAAAGGTAGGAGAATAGTTGAGATGAAGAAATTTACTTCAGGTGTTCCAGGTAAGCATAGGGCTGGAGGGCAGTCAGCTCGTAGATTTGAGAGATTGAGAGAGATGAGCCTAAACGAGTATTATAAGAGGGTTGGAGAACATGCTAACCAGATCTTTCTCCAGTATCCTGAGATTAACGGAGTAATACTTGCAGGTCCAGGACCAACCAAGGAGATATTCGCTGAAGGCGAATACCTCCACTATACTCTGAGGGGTAAACTACACATTGTAGATACATCGTACTCTGGAGAAGAAGGTGTAAGAGAAGCAATCCAGAGAGCTAGGGACATCTTAAAAGAGCTTAGAATGATTGAAGAACAAGACTTAGTAAGGAAATTCATGAGTGAGTTATCTTCAGATAATCCTGCAGTAGTTTATGGTGAGAAAGAAGTTATGCAAGCATTAAAATCTAGAACCATAGATACACTCCTAGTCTCCGAAGACCTTGAGAGAGTTCAAGTTGAAGTAAAATGTGGAAACTGTGGAGAAACATATACATACATTCTAGACGAGTCTGAGCTTACTTCTAAGGTTCCCGAGATAATTTCTAAACCATGCCAGAAGTGTGGAGCTCAAGCTCTACAATTTATAAACCAGAAATCCATGGTTGACTTCTGGATAGAAGAAGGAGAGAAGGCACAAGCAAAAGTAGAATTAATATCTTCAAGCCATGAAGAAGGAGAGATGTTAAAGAAAGCTTTTGGAGGAGTAGCTGGACTGCTGAAGGGACACTAGCTGGTTTTCTCAGCTGTTTCTCTAGCGTAGACACTGAAGATCGGTCTGAACCCGAATCTTTCATAGAATGAAACAGCTATAGTATTCAGGGATGGGAAGCTTACAGTTATGAAGCTTACTTTATGCCTAAGCTTCTCAATAGCGTATTCAAGCATCTTCTTACCTATGCCCATCCTCCTATACTGTGGAAGAATGTAGAATTCTTGTATCTGACCTTCAAGAGGTGGGTCGTAGAAGATTCTATTAATATATCCTGCTTTCAAGACTCCTACAATCCTACCTCCATGTTCCGCAACTATGACTAGTGAGTCTTCAGAACCTATTGCTTTCTTCATGTACTCTCTACAAGAATCCTCAAGTTTTCCAGACACCTTAAGCAATGGGTCAAATTCTTCATTCAATCTTTTAAGTCTAGCTACTAACATAGCAACTTGATCTAAATCTTTCTCAGTTGCTTCTCTAAAAACTACTTCTGCCATAATCTCCCCCTTCAATACTAATGTACCCTCTTAATAAAGTGTCATTTGAATATTCCCCATGACTCTATAATCCTCTAGGTAGGTTAGGTTAATTTTTTAGATGAAAAAATATTATAGTATTAGAGGGGTTATCCTTGAGAAGGGTTTCAGAACATATATACTTGCTCGATACGTATGCTCTAGGGTTTGTAGAGTTTGTAGCTGCTTACTTAGTAGTTGGAAGTGAAAGCTCTGCGCTAGTAGATATAGGATATGCTTCATCTCTACCAAGAGTTTTCGAGGAATTGGGGGAAGCAGGATTAAAGCCTACAGATGTAAATTATGTTGTCCCCACCCACCTCCACCTAGACCATGCTGGAGGTGCATCCCAATTTATTAAAAACTCTAAGAAGAGTATAATACTATGTCATCCCAGAGCTGTAAAACATTTCTTGGACCCAAGTAAGCTTAACGCTAGTGTAAGAGAATTTTATGGAGATTTAGCCTCCTCCTTCGGTTTGGTTGAGCCTATCCCACTTGAGAATATAAGAAGTGTCCAGGAATACGAGAGGATAGACATGGGAGATGCATCTTTACGGTTTATCTATGCACCTGGACATGCACCTCACCAAATCGCAGTATATGTAGAAGAAGACCAAGCATTAATTACTGGGGATGCAGTATCTATTGATCTGCCATCTTTCCCATCGAGGATTCCAACAACTCCTCCTCCAAGCTATAACCACTTAGAAGCAATAGAAACCTTAATGAAGCTATCGAAACTCAAGGCTAAGATTATTCTAAGACCGCATTTCGGAGAGACAGCTTGGTCTCAAGACTACTTTGATGAGGAGATATCCCTACTAGAGAGCTGGAAGGAGAATGTTGAAGAATACTTGAAGAAAGGTTCAGCCATAGATGATGCAGTAGAAGAGATAGTAAATCAATATTCTCGAAAATTTAAGAATAAGATAACAACAGTCCCATTCTACCTATATACGACTATAAAGCTATCATACCTAGGGATGGAAAAATACCTAAGAGAACAACGTTAAATTTTTGGCGTACCATTCCCATAATCTATATATGATAACCGTGGTTGGTTCTGGACGTGTAGGTATCTCTGCAGCTATACATATTGCATTAAGAGAATTAGATGATATAACTCTGATAGATATTGTTGAAGGATTGCCTCAGGGAGAAGCATTAGATTTATCCCATATGTGTGGAATACTTGGAATAGATGTAGATATCCGAGGCTCAAACGATTATAAAGATATGGAAGGCTCAGACATAGTTGTTGTCCCAGCTGGATTTATCCGTAAAGCTGATATGACTAGGATGGATCTACTCTTTAAGAATTATGAAGTAGTAAAGCTGGTCTCCGAGAAGATTAGGGAGTATGCTCCCAAATCTAAAGTAATCGTTGTAACGAACCCGTTAGACGTTATGACTTACGTAGCATACAAGGTTACAGGATTTGAAAGGAATAGAGTAATGGGCTTCAGCGGCCCACTAGATACTGGGAGATTCAAGACACTGATAAAGAGAGAGCTTGGTGTTTCATACAAATCTATTGATGCTCCGATAATTGGAGAACATGGGGAGACAATGGTTCTACTCCCTAGACACACCTATGTTTGTGGTAAACCTCTTGTAGAGCTTCTACCTAAGGAGAAGATAGACAAGATAGTTGAAGAAACTAAGAAGATGGGTGCGCAAGTAATTAAGTTGAAGGGTTGGTCTGCATCCCATGCTCCAGGTGCTGGAGTTGCAATAATGGTTGAATCAATAATAAAAGATCAGAAGAGAGTTATACCAACTTCAGTATATCTTCAAGGGGAGTATGGTGTATCGGATGTATGCCTCGTTGTCCCAGCAGTTCTAGGGGGGAATGGTGTAGAAAACATAATTGAGCTTCCATTAAACGATGAAGAAAAGAATGCTTTCATGAAGAGTGCAGAGACAGTTAAGAATGCTATAGCTCAACTAAAGCTTTAATCAGTAATAAATCTCCTAGGATTAGGGATCATAAAAGACGGCATACTCTCTTCATACTTTTTTATTTTTTCTATATGCTTCAAGGTTATCTCTATCTCATCTAATCCTTGCAGGAACCTCTCTCTTACAGCTTTGTCTATCGCGAAACTTAATATCCTATCTCTGAATTTAATAGTACTTTCTTCTAAATCTATCCTGAGTATGAGGTCTTCTTTCTCTGCTAATTCTTGAAGCATTTTTACTTGTTCTTCAGGGAGCTTTATACATAGAAGCATATTCTTCATAGAGTTAACATAGAATATGTCTCCGAATGATGGAGCTATAACACATTTTATCCCAAAGTCTTGGAGAGCCCAGACAGCATTCTCTCTAGAAGACCCTATCCCAAAGTTCTTCCCTGCTATAATTATGGATGCATCCCTATATCTTGGATTATTTAATATGAAGTCTCCTCTCAAGCTTCCATCCTCGTTGTATCTCCAACGATAAAAGCAGTATCTTCCCAGACCTTTCTTACCAAGTATCTTCAAGAAGTCAGCCGGAATAATCTGGTCAGTGTCAACATTCTCTAACTTTAAAGGAACAGCCTTACCCTCAATAACTCTAATAGGCTCCGGCATGCTCTAACACCTCCTCTCTACTAGGAAGGTCTAGTTCTCTAATGTCTATAAATCTACCATAGACTGCTGCTGCAGCAGCCATGAGGGGGCTTACTAGATGGGTTCTACCACCTGGACCCTGCCTATTCTCGAAATTCCTATTGGATGTGCTAGCACACCTGTCTCCAGGTCTAAGTCTATCCTCATTCATGGCTATACACATACTGCATCCAGGGTTTCTCCACTCAAACCCTGCATCGATAAATATTCTATGGAGACCAAGCCTCTCAGCACTTCTTTTAACCAGCTGTGATCCTGGGACAACTAGTGCTCTCACATTGTGTGCAACCTTTCTGCCTAGCACGACTCTCGCAGCATCTACTAAGTCTGTTAATCTACCATTAGTACATGAACCTATAAAGACTACATCTACGTTAATATCTGTGATCTTTGTGCCGGGATTTAGTCCCATATATTTTAAAGCTCTCTCAGCAGCTTGCTTCTCTCCAGGGTCATCGAATTCTCCTGGGTCAGGTATTTCTTCTGTAACCCCTACGGTCATAGCGGGGTTAGTACCCCATGTAACCTGGGGTTCCAGCTTATCTAGATGAAACCTGATAGTCTTATGGTAGTCTGCATCTAAGTCGCTAACAATGCTTCTCCAGTATTCTAGTGCCTGACTCCATTCATCATCGCTTGGAGCATACGGTCTACCCCTAACATAATTGAATACTTTCTCATCTGGAGATATTATAGCTGTTCTTGCTCCACCTTCTATGGCCATGTTACATAACGTCATACGTTCTTCCACGTTCATTTCTCTAACAACTGGGCCATCATACTCTATTACATGACCTATCCCACCACCTGTACCGATATTCCTGATAACCCATAGAATTACATCTTTAGCTGTAACATTTTCAGGTAGCTTCCCCTCTAAGTTGATGAGCATCTTCCTAGGCTTTCTAAGCCATAGTGTCTGGGTTGCTAATACATGCTCCCCCTCACTTGTACCTATCCCGAATGCTAGTGCTCCCAGTGCTCCATGAGTGGATGTATGGCTGTCACCACATACAAGTGTTATTCCTGGAATAGTTAGACCGAGCTCTGGCCCAATTACATGTACTATCCCCTGGTAGGGGCTATATAGATCGAATAATGTTAATTTAAAGTCTTTAGCATTCTTCTCAAGTGCTGCTATCTGTTTTGCTGATAATTCATCTCTTATTGGTTTAAGCCTATCAGTTGTAGGAACATTATGATCCATTACAGCGAATGTTAGGTCTGGTCTACGTACTCTCCTATTCTTCTCTCTAAGCCCTTCAAAAGCCATGTAAGAAGTAACCTCATGGGTTAAATGCCTATCCACGTAGATTAATGTCTCACCATCTTCTTTCTCATACAAAGTATGGAGCTCCCATATCTTATCAAAGATACTCTTACCCGCCAATCCCAACCTTCCTACATCCTTAAAAATCCATATTTAGACTTTTACGACCTACATACATAGCCTATCTAAATAATGATTAATCCTAGAGGTAAACAAGTCCAATATACAGTATTCAGTAATTGTGATTGAACATCATAAACGCTTATATTGGGTATAGATACTGATTATAATGTGATGTATTATGGATTTTAGGTTGACTGAAGAACAGTTGGAGATTAAGAGAGCTGTGAGAGAATTCTGTGAGAAAGAATTTAAGCCGGAACTAGCTTTGGAGCTGGATGAGAAAGAAGAATTTCCAATGGAGCTCTACAAGAAAGCTGCAAGCCTAGGGTTTGTTGGTTTGTCTTTTCCAGAAGAATATGGAGGACAGGGGTATGGGTATCTGGAAGCATGCATAGTCGTAGAGGAGATGTGTAGAGCTGATTCATCTCTCGGGATAGCTACGATGATAGGTACATTTGGAAGCGAGCTAATACTACGTCATGGAACAGAAGAACAAAAAGAAAAATATATTCCAAAGGTTGTGAGAGGGGAGTATATATCGGCTGCAGCTTTTACTGAGCCTGCTAGAGGGAGTGATTTAACCAAGCTGGATACTGTAGCTGTAAAATATGGTGGAGAATGGTGGATTAATGGAACTAAGACTTTTATAACCAATGCTCCTATCGCAGACTTGATTATAGTCTTGTGTCAGACAGACACGAAAGTTAGACCAACATACCGTGGACAAACACTATTCGTAATAGATAAAGGAACCCCAGGGCTTGATGTAACTAAACAGAAACATAAACTGGGGATTAGATGTACAATGACGGGGGAAGTCTCTCTTAGAGATGTTAAAGTAACAGATTGGAATATCGTCGGAGAATTAAATAGGGGATTTTATCACTCAATGGAGTTCTTCGACCGTAGTAGAGTAATAGTTGCAGCTCAAGCTGTAGGAACAGCTCAAGGTGCATTCGAGATAGCATTCAAGTATGCTAAGACTAGGGAAGCGTTCGGTCAACCGATAATACAGTTTGAAGATATAGGTTGCAGGTTAGCTGAAGCAGCAACTAAGATTGAGGCTGCCCGCCTCTTAACGTATAAAGCCGCATGGTTGATAGATCAGGGACAGATGGATCCTATGGCTACATCTATGGCTAAGCTATACGCTAGTAGAGTAGCTGTAGAAACAGCTGACTTAGCAATACAAGTATTAGGAGGATATGGATACATGGGAGAATATAGGGTAGAGAAATACTTTAGGGACGCTAAGATTACAGAAATATATGAAGGAACCTCAGAGATACAGAGGCTGACAACCCTGAAGTATCTACTAACTAAATTCTAAAATAGTATAGTGATGAAGAATATGTATGTGGTGGTGTAGATGTCAAAACCTTATGAAACGATCAGGGTTGAGAGAGAAGACCGTATTGCTTGGATAGTCCTGAATAGACCTCATAGATTAAATGCTCTGAATGATGTTATGATGGAGGAGCTCCTAGATGCTTTAACTACAATTGATAATGATCCAGGCGTAAGATGCGTAATAATAACAGGTGAAGGAGATAGAGCATTTAGTGCAGGAGCAGATATAACCGCTTTCCCTAAAGCTACACCAGTCATGGCAGAGGAACTATCAAGGAAAGGTCAAAAAGTCTTCTCAAAGATAGAAGAACTGTCTAAACCAGTTATAGCAGCGATAAATGGATATGCATTAGGTGGAGGGCTGGAGCTAGCTTTAGCATGCGATTTTAGGATAGCTTCAGAGCATGCTGAACTTGGGAGCCCAGAGATAAATCTTGGAATAATCCCTGGATGGGGAGGTACACAGAAGCTTGTAAGAATAATCGGTTTAAGAAATGCTAAGAGGTTGGTAATGCTTGGAGAGAGATTGAAAGCTGAAGAAGCACTCCAATTAGGCTTAGTAGACAAGGTTGTACCATTCGAGAAGCTTAGAGAAGAAGCAAAATCTCTAGCTCAGAAACTATGTAATGGTCCTCCGATAGGATTAAAATATGCAAAGTATGCATTAAACTTCGGTAGCCAAGTACCGCTTGAAGTAGGGTTAAGGCTTGAAGCAGCTCTCATGGCTCTACTATTCTCAACAAACGATGTTAAGAGGGGGATAGAAGCATTCATGTCAAAGTCTAAACCTGAATTCAAGGGAGACTAAACTTGAATCCCCGAATAAGATACTTCAAGAGTGAATATAGATGAGGAAGGTTGCAATAGTAGGAGTGGGCCACAGTAAGTTTGGAGAAAGACAAGATGTTAATGTTAGAGAACTTGCATTTGAATCTGTCAAGACTGCACTAGAAGAAGCAGGGCTGACACCAAGGGATATACCATACGTATCTGTAGGATCTATAGGAGTATGGTATGAAGAGCCTCTTCCAGCAGTAGCTATAGCTGAATATTGTGGATTAACAGGTTCAAGCCTCATAAGAGTAGAGGCTGCATGCGCAACTGGTAGTGCAGCTGTCTACTCAGCATATACTGCGGTTGCAAGTGGATACTTTGACACGGCTCTAGTAATAGGTGTTGAGAAGATGAGAGAAGTTGATACTTTCACTGCTGTTGAATTAATGGGGAGAGCAGGCTCATATTTGTGGGAGTTTGAGAATTTTGGTTTAACTTTCCCAGGCTACTACGCATTATACGCTACAGCTTACATGAATAGATTTGGAGCCTCAGAGGAAGACCTAGCATTAGTTGCAGTAAAGAATCATAGATATGGAGCAATGAACCCTCTAGCACATATACAGAGAGAGATAACAGTAGAGGATGTGCTGTCTTCATATGTAGTTGCATGGCCTCTTAAACTATATGATTGCTGTCCTATAACAGATGGTAGCGCAGCAGTAGTCTTAGCATCGGAAGAAAAAGTAAAAGAGTTAAAGGTAGATACACCCGTATGGATAGCTGGTATAGGGTCTTCATCTGGAACTGGTACTCTATCCTACAGGAGTGACTTCATAGGATTAGATGCAGCTGTTAAAGCTTCAAGAATAGCTTACAAGATAGCTGGAGTAGAACCCAGAGATATTGATGTAGCAGAAGTTCATGATTGCTTCACTATTGCTGAGCTTATGGCATATGAAGACTTAGGATTCTGCGGTAGAGGAGAAGGGTTCAAGATGATTAGAGAAGGTCAAACAGAGGTAGGTGGAAAAATACCTGTGAATATTGATGGTGGATTAAAAGCTAAGGGTCACCCAATAGGAGCAACTGGAGTATCAATGATGGTTGAATTAACAAAGCAACTAAGAGAAGAAGTTAAGCCGTCCAGCCGTCAAGCACCAATGAAAAACTATGTAGCATTAGCGCATAACGTAGGCGGGACCGGGCATTATTGTTATGTAACAATACTGAGGAGGTGAGGAAAATTGAGTGAGATGCCAACTCTCCCTTCACGTAGACTTGAAATATCATACAATATACCGATTAGCAGGACAAAGAAGTTCTGGGATGGGTTGAGAGAAGGAAAAATATATGGAACAAAGTGTAGGAGATGCGGTAAACTCTATTTTCCCCCTGTAGCAGATTGCGGTGAATGTTATTCATCTGAGATGGATTGGGTTGAGCTTAGCGGTGAAGGAGAAATCGTAACATTTACCCATATAATTGTTAGACCTACAAGCTTCCAAGACCAGCAGCCATACACAGTTGCAATTGCTCAATTGAAAGAAGGTGTAAAAGCACTTGCATGGTTAAAGGATGTAAAAAGGAAAGATATCAAGGTTGGTATGAAGGTAAAACTTGTTCCAAGAGTAAGTGAAGATGGAAGGGTTACGTATGAATTTAGACCTGCCGAGAAGAGAGAATATTGAAACTGAAAACGTATATATTTCATCAACTATAAAATGATCGAGGTGTCTTGTTTTGAGTAGAGAGATTAGGAATGTAGCAGTTATTGGTGCAGGAGTAATGGGGCATGGGATTGCACAAGTATTCGCTATGAAGGGATACAATGTTAACCTCGTAGATGTAAGCGAGGAGATATTAAAGAAAGCTCTGCAAAATATTGAATGGAGCTTAAACAAATTCGTAGAGAAGAAGAGGATTAGGAAGGAAGATGCTGAAGCAGCTCTCTCAAGGATTAAGACGACAGTCTCTTACGAAGAAGCTACGAGAGAAATAGACTTAATGGTTGAAGCTGTCTCTGAAAACATTGATCTAAAAAAGAGGATTTTCAGTAAAGTTGATGAGCTTGCTCCTCCCCACGCTATTCTAGCATCAAATACATCTACACTGAGTATTAGTGTGATGGGTGAGGCAACTAAGAGACCTGAGAAAGTAGTTGGAATGCATTGGTTTAATCCCCCCCAGTTAATGCAATTAATAGAAGTAGTTAGAGGGGAGAAGACAAGCGATGAAACTGTAGAGAAGATAATCGAGTTGAGTAAAGCTCTAGGTAAGACACCTATAATATGCAAGAAAGATGTTAGAGGATTCATAGTTAATAGGATTCTCGGTTTAGTATTCAATGAAGCTTTCTGGACATACTATAGAAGAGAAGCAACAATGGAAGGTATAGATTCATCGGTAAAATATAGTGGAGGCTTTCCAATGGGATGGTTTGAGCTATGCGATTACGTAGGGCTAGACATAGCATATGAAGTAGGTAGAGTACTCTATGAAGCTTACGGAGAAAGATTCAAACCATGCCCTGAAGTCATAGAACCGCTTGTTAAAGAGAAGAAGCTTGGACAGAAAACGGGAATAGGCTTCTATGACTGGTCTAAGGGTAGACCGAGAATACCATTTGAACTATCAGATGAATATGATTACGAGAGATCTTGGGCTGTAGCTGTGAATGAAGCTGCATGGCTCATACATGATAACGTAGCAGAACCTGAAAGCATAGATACGGGGATGAAGCTTGGAACAGGATGGCCACAGGGGCCATGCGAGTATGCTGACAAGAAAGGATTAAACAATATACTTGAGAAACTAAAACAACTATACAATCAATATAAGATGGAGATGTATAATCCCTGCCCACTAATAGTAGATTACGTAAACAAGGGATGGATAGGGAAAGCAGCAGGAAGAGGATTCTACAAATATTAACAAACTTCCCACTCCTATTCTATTTTTAGGTATAAGACTTCTCCGAATATTAACAGAATCGCTTGAAAGAAGATGGAGAAGCTGAACTCTTTAATCTATGAACTCCTTAATATTCATAGATAGTTCTATGAAACTTGTTTTAAATAAATTTTTAAGCAGGTCAACAGATTCTATTACTGGATGGAGCCGATACTTGACGAGTCCACTATCGTATTAGGTGAGCTGGCTGGTAAAAGATTTAACCAGTATAATGAAGAGACTAAGTGGGGCTTCAGAGTTAAGATAGAGAGACTATTATCTGAAGGGTTACTTAACGTAAAAGTCCACTATGTTTCTGATAAGCATCATGTGGTCGAGATAATTGAATGAAGAATTTAAGAAAGTCATAGAGGAAGCCAAGAGACTTAGATACCCGTATAATCACCTTAGAATTCTAGCATATATCGCTACAAGGATCCTAGGAGATGCTTCTGAAATAAAGATTCTTAGAGGTATGGCTGCAGCATACTATACAAATGGATATTGTACAACTTTCGAGGTAGATGTTTATTCACCTAAGCTTTACAATAATCCTGGAATACTCCAGATGCTTGGATTTAAACAGTATAAAGAGTATCTTAGATCTCCATGGATTCTAGAAGAAACAGATACAGTTATTGACTTCGTTGGTTTAGATATACCTTTCGATTTTATCTTAGTTGAGATAGGTGGTGATGGTGTAGAAATACTTTCATTAGAAGATACTTTATCCTACTACTTATCAGAGATAATAAATTGGGCGCCATCTAAAGAAGCAGTTCAAAGAGTTAACATGATATATATCGCTCACCAGAATAGGATTAGAAAAGATTCTCTAAAGAAATCACTAAGCAAGATGAATGCATACGATAGCTTGAAAAGAGTATCTCCTACGAGATTTAGTGATAAGCTCTCATCTAAACTTATACAATTTCTAGAAGAGATTATTAGGGAAGGATAAAGTTTTGAGATCATTTTCTTGGGAAAAATTGTTCGGAGCTGATTGGTAACTAAGATGTTTTCTTCTTTAATTCTTTTATTTTTTCAGTAAGTATTGGTACTATCTTAAATAAGTCTTCAACTACACCGTAATGTGCTACATTGAATATAGGTGCATTCGGGTCTTTATTCACGGCTATTATTAGCTGTGAGTTCTTCATACCTATGACGTGCTGGAATGCTCCACTAATACCGAGTGCTAGGTAGAGTTTAGGTTTAACGGTTTTCCCAGATGAACCAACTTGCCTGTCTGGAGGGAGCCATCCCTTATCCACTATAGGTCGAGAGCATGCTAGAACTCCCCCTAGAGTCTTAGCTAATTCTTCAGCAAGAGGTATGTTTGCTTGGTCTTTAATTCCTCTACCTATTGCAACAAGTATATCAGCAGACGTGATATCTACTTCTCCGATTTTTGGAAGAACATATTCTATGAACTTTTTCTTTACTGGTTCAACTATGTCAGGTGGTGGAAGCTCGATTATCTCTCCTTTAAGATTTCCCTCACTAGCTGTGATTACACCTTGTCTAATAGTTGCAATATAGCTTTCAGATTTCCTCACATTTAATCTAGCATAGATCTTTCCACCATACATTTGGCGTACTGCGGTTAGTTGTCCATCCTGAATGTCTAGGTCTAAGCAGTCTGTTATAAGAGGTATGTTTAAGGATACTGCAAGGCTTGGAGCAAGATCAACTCCGTAAGATGTATGACCTATCATTGTTAAGATAGGCTTCACTTCCCTAATAATGTTAGATAATACTTGCTGATACAAATCAGAATTGAAGAACTCAAACCTCTCATCATCTATCATTAAAACTCTATCAGCA
This sequence comes from Candidatus Geocrenenecus arthurdayi, assembly GCA_023539395.1. Lineage (GTDB taxonomy): Archaea > Thermoproteota > Nitrososphaeria_A > Caldarchaeales > Wolframiiraptoraceae > Geocrenenecus > Geocrenenecus arthurdayi. Next base: position 26,616 of record JAKCEX010000005.1, read on the forward strand.
TACCTCGCTAAAACTTCCGCTTTATCTCTAATATTCTTCCCTAAAATGATCGTATTTAGTCTTGAATTAGTTTTCTGAGCTATTTCTCTCCCTTTTGTAAGCATCTCGAAGGTTACTTCTCTTATCTCTCCTCTTCTATGCTCTACTAGTACTAGTAACTCCAAGCCTAGATCACCCCCCTTGACTTAATAATCTCAATAATCTTAGAAGCAACTTCTTCGGGGGTGCCTCTAATGAATTCTGCTCTCCTCTCTATGGATGGGATGTACACCTCAGATACATGTATCCATGAGCCTTCAATCCCTACTTCTGTCTCACTTAAGCCTAGGTCGTCTATGGAGACAGTCTTGATCTCTTTCTTCATAGCTTTCCTAATCCCCATGATAGATACGTATCTAGGCTCGTTAATGCCTGTCTGAATAGTTATGAGAGCGGGAAGCTCAACCTCGACAACTTCTTCTAACCCGCCTTCTAGCTCTCTATTAACAATAACTGAGCGGTCTTTAAACTCAATCTTTTTAGCAAGTGTTACATGTGGTATATCTAAGAGTTCAGCAAGAGCTGGGCCGATGAATGCGTATCCATCATCACTTGACTGTGCACCTGTTAGGATGAGGTCGAAAGGCATCTCTTTAATAGTTTTTGAGAGGATCTTTGCTATTATGTATGGGTCTGAAGTGTTTATTCTCTTATCCGTTATCCTTATTGCTTTATCTGCACCCTTAGCTAAGCATTTTCTCAATGTACTATCAGCATCTTCACTTCCAACTGTTATTACTGTTACATTGCCTCCAAGCTTCTCTTTTATCCTTATAGCTTCTTCAACAGCATAATCATCCCACTCATTTATATCGAACACTAGACCGCTCTTCTCAATATCTCTCCCAGTCTTATCAATCTTCAATTCGACTTCCGCTGTCTCGGGAACATGCTTAACACAAACAATAATCTCCATAAAACCACCTATCCATAAAACTATCTTATCATAGTGTATTGAGAAGATATTGAATATAAGTTTTAGATGGGTTCAAATGGATAAACAGCACATATTCGTAAACATTATAAATTCTTCATAAATTCTCCTAGATAGAGTAACTAGAGGTTGGTGGCTGTTAATATTGCGGGTAGTTGATTTCCACGTACATCCTATTCCGAGAATAATAAGTGAGAAAGAATTACTGAGGGAAGTTGAACATGCAGGTGTAGATTTAGCTGTTTTGCTAGCCCTAGACGTAGACCCTCATCACCTTGAAGATAAACATACATTAATCAAGTTTCTTGAAGAATGTATAAATTACAGTAACTGGAATTGCCTAGGTTGCTTAGAAATTATTAAGGATATTCTTCAAACATGTTTTACAAGTAATGAGTATATTGCAAAGCTAGTTAAGAATAATCCGAAAAAGTTTATCGGAGTAGGCTCTATAAACCCATCTAAAAAGATGTCATATGTTAAGGAGAAGCTGAGAGAAATTGATAAACTCAGCATGGCTGGTGTTAAGCTTATCCCAACACTCCAATTCTTTAATCCTTTAAAAGAGAAGAGTAAATTGGAGAGAATATTCGAGTTCTGTGAAGATAAACAGAAGATAATCATCTTCCATACGGGATGCGACCCAGCCATATGGGAAGAACCATCCTTTTCTCAGAATGCTAACCCGGCCATGCTTAAATATTATGCTAGTAAGTTTAAGAAAGTGCCAATAATATTAGCTCACATGGGTTCATATAGCCGGAGATACCCAGGGATCTGGTTTGATGAAGCAGTTGAATTAGGTAAAAAATATAGTAATGTTTGGTTTGATATCTCGGCCGTCCCATACCTGTTAACTGAGAAGAAGTATGTAGATAAGATATCTAGAGAGTTAGGCTGGGATAGAGTATTATTCGGGTCTGATTACCCAGTAGTTGGAAGCTCCAGCATAGTAAGTATGCTGAACATTATCCGGGATTCCAGTTTACTCTCAGAAAATAATTTAGAGAAGGTGCTGTATCAGAATGCTTTAAAGCTTCTAGGGTTATGATGCTGCTTGGGTCTTCTTCAATTCTTCTTCTCTCAAGACTCTTCTCAAGACTTTTCCAACCAAGCTCATAGGTAGCTCTTTCCTAAACTCGACTTCTCTAATTGCTTTATATGGTGCAACTCTTTCATTCACGAACTTCATAATCTCTTCTTCCGTGGCCGTAGCACCTTCCCTCAATACAATGAACGCTTTCGGGATCTCACCTGATACTGGGTCAGGTTTACCAACTACAGCTGCAAGCTTAACAGCTGGATGCTCATACAGTATATCTTCAAGCTCTCTTGGATAAACACTATAGCCCTTATACTTAATTAGGTCTTTCTTTCTATCTGTTATGTAGAAATATCCATCTTCATCCATCTTTCCAAGGTCTCCCGTATACAACCATCCATTCCGTAAGACTTCGCTGGTTTCTTCAGGTCTCTTCCAATACCCTTTCATAACCTGGGGACCCTTAACCACCAATTCCCCAACCTCGCCTACCGGCATCTCTCTTGTACCCGTTTCTACGTCAACTATCTTTGCATCGGTATCTGGCCATGGAATACCTATACTACCTATCTTCACAGTCTTCATAGTTGGGTCTAAAGGATTACAATGAGTTACAGGGGAAGCTTCTGTTAACCCGTATCCCTCAACAAGTACTGCACCCGTCATCTCCATGAACTTCTTCTGAACTTCCGGGGGTAATGGAGCAGCACCCGAGATACAGAACTTCACAGACCTGAGATTATACTTCTTTGCTTCAGGATGGTCAACTATTAAAGCATACATTGTTGGAACCCCTGGGAATAATGTTACTTTATACTTCTGTATTGATTTTAATACTTCGACTACATCAAATCTTGGAAGTAGAACCATCGTTGCTCCAGCATATATTGTAAAATTCATAGCTACCGTCATGCCGTAGATGTGGAAGAATGGTAGAACAGATAAGCCTGTATCTTCACCTCTCTTTGCTTGAAGCCATGCAGAGCAGCCGATAGCATTAGATACCAAGTTCATATGTGTTAACATAGCTCCTTTCGGTAGACCAGTAGTTCCACCAGTATACTGTAGGACTGCCAAGTCTTCTTCAGGATTAATCTCAACACTGGGAGGCTGCTCAGGGGTCTTCTCAACCAGCTCCTTAAAGAAGTACACGTTCGGCTGGCGTGGAACTTCAGCGGTAGGTATTTTCTTTAAGAGTTTTCCCAAGAAGGCTTTAAGGCTTGGCATATATTCTCCGAGTCTAGCTACTATTGCAAACTTTACTTTAGTCTTCTCCCAGACCTTCTTAAACCTAGGGAATAATGCATCAAGCAGTACGATAGCTTTAGCTTCAGAATCTGAGAGCTGGAATTCCAGCTCCCTCTCTACAAACAATGGACTTATACCTGTAGCTACTGCACCAATCTTTAAAGCTCCATAATATGCGATTACGAACTGCGGCATATTAGGTAGGTATAATCCAACAACATCACCTTTCCTTATACCTAGATTATACAGGGCAGTAGCAAACCTATTCACTAAGCTACCCAATTCTCTGTAGGTTATCTTTTTACCTAGAAAGATTATTGCAGGCTTATCAGGGAAGTCTTTAACACTATTCTCCAGTAAAGCATGCAGGGGGACCTTAGGGTAATCTAAACTTTTAGGTACGCCTTCAGGCCAATTCTTAAACCAGGGCTTCTCAAAAATACCCGATTCACCCTTCATAGACATAACCTCACTATCAAGAGTTGCTTAGAAGGGATAAAAGTCTTTAGACTGCACGTAATTAAACAGAGTTAAAATTTATATCCCCTAATACCTTCTTCTATAAACATCCATAATGAATTTTGCTGGAAGGGAATGTACGCTGTCTATGCCTTTTAGCCTAGAATACAATTTTAAGATTTACAATTTATTTAATTTAAGAATATGAGAAATTAACAGATATATACTGAAACAACAATCGTATTCTGCAGTTATGAGTTATTCTATTTTAACTATCCTGGTTTATTGTTTAATTGTCGAATTCCCCTCAAAGACTTTAGTTAGACAAGTATCCATAGACCTGACTCCGTATAGAGAAAACTATGCATTACTTCCTCCTGGGACCAGCTTAATAATGTATATTGTCTTGATACCTTTTACCCTGATATTTCTATATGGCTTGTATATTAGGTTGAGAGCCTACGGGTTTAATGCTCTACTTACTTTATCTAAGGATTTTAGAAGCTGGTTTACGCAATCGTTAAGGTATTCTATACTGCAGAAAAGGATAATTAGAGAGATAATCCCTGGGATGATGCATTTAACGACTAGCTATGGAATACTTGTATTGTTTATCGGCACTCTTTTAGTATTCATAGACAGTGATTTTCTAGAACCTTTCAACCAGAAGCTACTTCAAGGAACATTTTATCTGATCTTCGAGTTCATCCTTGATATATTTGGTCTATTCTTAATCTTCGGTATAATACTACAGCTTATTAGGAGATATAGTGGGGTTAAGAGGCTTAAACCTAAACTAGAATATTACTTATATCTTTGGGGGCTGTTGTTCATAGGGGTATCTGGTTTTCTCCTTGAATCTATCCGTATATCAGTAACTCAACCACCATGGAGTAGCTACTCACCCATAGGAAACATGATCTCGAAAATTATAATGAATCTAGGTATACCATCTGACGTCCTTAAGGGTCTATATCAGGTCTTATGGTGGTCTCATGCCATTACAGCTTTTGGATTGATTGCAGCCCTACCATATACTAATCTTCGCCATACTATCGTCTCCTTCATCTACACTGGGCTTACATATTCTGCACCACGTCTTCCACAACTAGCGAAAACACCATTCAAGCTAAGTGAAGTAGACTTATCATCTACAGAAGAATTGAAGATTGGATTCAGAAAGATTAGCGACCTCGATTGGCTTCAGAAGATGGGGCTTGATGCATGCACAGATTGTGGAAGATGTGAAGCTGTCTGCCCAGCATATTCTTCGGGGACTCCTCTCTCCCCGAGAAATTTAGTCCAGAAGCTTATGAAGATAATGTGGAAGAATAGATTAAGCATGGAGAGAGACCTCATAGAATCTAAAGACTTAGGTTATGATGAGGTTTATGCATGTACAACTTGTGGAGGATGCGTTGAAGAGTGCCCAGTAGTAATCAGCCCACTTGAATACATTATCGAGGCTAGGAGAGCATTTGTAATAGATGGTAGGATTGAGAAGAAAGCCATTGAAACCTTGAATAATTTAAGCAGAGTTGAGAACCCTTATGGTTTACCGAAGGTTGAAAGAGAAGCATTAGTAAAAGAGTTAAGAAACCTAGGAGCTAAGACGGTTGATGAGCATCCAGAGGCAGAGTATATCTACTGGGTGGGATGTTTAGCAACGTATGAACCGAGGATTAGAAATGTTGCGAGAAAAATGGTTGAGATTCTAAGTAATGCAGGTATAGACTTCGCGATACTCGGTACACTAGAGAAATGTACAGGTGAACCTGCTAGGAGGATGGGTGAAGAAGGATTATTCCAAGAACTAGCTCTTAAGAATATTGAAACATTAAAGAGTGTAAATGCTAAGAAGTTGATAGTTCACTGCCCACACTGCTACCAGATATTCAAGAACGAGTATAGAGAGCTTGGGCTAGAAATTGAAGTTATACATCACTCAGTCTTACTTAGAAATCTCATGTCTCAAGGTAGGATAAAACCAAAAATAGGTATAGACGCTCTGACAACATTTCATGATTCATGCTATATCGCACGCTTCAATAATATAATTAATGAGCCTAGAGAGCTACTGGCTAGTCTAAGATTTAGAGAAATGGGGAGGAGAGGGAAAGATACTTTCTGCTGTGGAGCAGGTGGTGGAAACTATTGGAGTGAAGTTAAGAGGATTAAAAGAGAGAGTCTACAAAGGCTAGAAGAAGCTATGAAAATAAATGCTGAAGTTATAATTGTTGAATGCCCTTACTGTATAGCTATGCTTGAAGATGCTGTAAGAGTAATGGGGCTAGAAGAAAAAATAAAGATACTAGATATATCAGAAGTTTTCTAAAACGATATATTACATCCAATCATCCAAATGGATGCTGATCTTATATAGATGCATGCTTATCTTGTTAAAGGTACCCATGATAGTTCAGCTAGATCATACTGCATTCTAGCGATCATAGAAACCTGCTCATATATACTGAGTTCCCTAGAAGTTAAACGGCTGAGTGTTAACTCCATCTTGATCTTATTTATCCTCTCAAGTAAGCCATATAGTAGGTCAGTCTCATTATTGAAGAATATCCTGTATACATCATCATGATTATCTTTCAGCAATGCTTTAGAGATATTCAATTTTTCTAGGAATACCTTATCAAGCATCTTAAGTATACCTTGTTGAGTAGTTAAAGCTATCTCTAAAGCTCTATCATTAATATTCTCTAAGAGGTAAGCTGCAATTCTGAAATCGAGTAAATTGATATTGGATAGGTTTAGTCTTGTCTGTAGGGTTGGGTCTTCTGCACAGCTTCTAAGTATTCTAACCGTATAGAAGTATAGTTTATCTACTTCATCATCTTTCTGGATGACTCTTTCAGCCAGTTGAATATCTTCCTCTAAGATAGATGTGATTGATTCTTCAATTGACTCTCCCGTAATCTGCCACATCCTCTTAAGAACATCTATAGGCTGTAGCTCTAATGGGTCGACCAATGTTTTCAGGATGAGTTTGTTATCACTATATTCTACTATCTCTAGACCCATAAGTTTATTCTTAACTCTTGAGAATTCCATATCGAATAAATCTTTAACAGTCTTCGGGACATCTATAACGATACTGCTGTACCCTAGTAAGTATGCTGCAATAACACTATTCACTAAGTGACGTATATTTTCTTGATATTTTAGATAACTAGTCTTCTCAAGCTTCTCCACACTTAAAGTCTTAACTATCACAGCATCCTTAGAGATTAAGAGCTCAACACTATCTCCTGGTTTAAGTTTTCTAGCTTCTATCCATTCTCTTGGTAGGCTTACAACTAGCGACCCACCGCTTTTCATTATTGTTCTAACTTCTTTAACGCTCACGTATATATCTTGATCAATACGTACTAATATAGATTTTCATGATGAAATACTGATAAGTACCAAAGAACAATGAATTGGGGAACCGTAATGAAGAGTGACTGGAAGGGTAGAAAGAGTTTAGAGGTAGTATTGATAGCATCTAATGCAGCCTTATATGCTGTAGTTGGTATCGCAACATATTTTGGGATATTCACCCCCGTCTTCGGTACAGTTAGATTCTGGCCATCAGTAGTAATTCCAGCTACATTCTCAATACTATTCTCCCCCTGGATAGGAGCGGTTGGAGCAGCTATAGGAATATTCATCAGCGACATGGTAGTACATGGAAACCCAGTCTTAAGCATAACAGTTGGGGTTACATCAAACTTTATAGGATTCTACTTAATAGGTATACTCGCCCGTGGTAGATTAACTGTCTTGAAAAGAATATCATCGGTAGGTATACAGGCTATCCCATTATTAGCTGCTGTATTCCTCTATCTTTCAGGAGGTTTAGACGAGGTTGTTTCGTCTGTCTTCTTAAGTGTTGCAGTGGTAGTTTTACTAGTAAGCTTAGGAGTAGCCCACTTTAAACGACAGTATTCAAAGATAATCTATTCATCTTCTGCTGGCTTGATGGTTGGGAGTGCTATAATCGGGATAGGTCTCTGGGCTTACAGCCAATTTGCTACACTACCGATAGGCGTGTCTAATGCTCCTATAATAGCTTCATTAGTATGGTTTCTTTGGACCTATCTAACGGAGATCCCTTTCCTGGTATTCCTACTGCCACCAATATTATATGCAGTTGTTAAAGCTATGCCTGAGAGAGTAGAAGCGGAAGTATTGGTGAGCTGAAAAAATATGACATATTTGGGGAAGTATGGATATGCATATTTCCCATCTGCTTTATCTAGCATATTTTCTCCAAAACTACAATCTACAACAATGGATGGTGGAATCTATTTAGATAAGATAGGTGCAAGAGGTGGAGGATTCTCTCTTGTTAAAGGCTCAGAAACATGGGTTAAGATCTATCCAGATGAATCAGATAGGACAGAAGTAGTAGTAAATAAGAGTATACGGAATTTCCCACCATCAATTGAAGCTGCTGAAGAAATGAGGAGAAGATATAAGATAAAGGGTAGGATAGAGATTAAGCATAGGATCAGTGTACCTATCGGTTCTGGATTTGGTACGAGTGCTTCTTCAGCGGCTGGAGTAACACTTGCAATATCGTCTCTACTAGGTCAAGGCATTACGTTAAGTGAAGTAGTAAGGATAACACATGAAGTCGAGTTAAGATGTAGGACTGGACTAAATAGTGAAGTAGGATTAATGACTGGAGGATTAGTACTCGTTCTTAGAGAAGGAGCACCACCAAGAAGCATTATAGATAATATTCCTCTACCATCAAACATTAAACTAGTTGCTATAGTATCAGGACCGATTGAAACACCTAGCTCTCTATCAGAAATATCAAAAATAGAAGAAGTTGAGAAGATTGGAGATAGATATCTCTCTAGGATACTGAGGCAGCCTACTATCGAGAACTTCCTTAAGTATGCTAGAGAATTTTCATATGAATCTGGTTTTGTAACTAAAAAAGTTGAAGAAATATTCGAAGTATTTGATAAGCTTCCAGTAATAGGGTATGCTCAGAATATGCTGGGAGAAGCTGTACATGCCTTAGTTTATGATAAGAATTTAGACTTGGTTGTAAGAAGTCTGATAGAATCCTTCCCCGATATGGAGCTTGTAGTTTCAGATATAACTTCAATCTGTAATGTCTATTCCAAGTCCATAGGGACCATAGAATTAGAGCAAACCTACAGACACTAGTAGGGGAGGACGAATTATTATTCTATCATGTTAAGAACGTCTGCTTTGTAGTTGCTAGGTTGTTGAAGAAGCTTATAAACTGTTTCTCTCTACCTAATGGTATTAATGCTGATGCAGCAAAACTATGCCCATCTCCTGACCCTCCTACAGCTTCCGCTGACTTCATAGTTAGCTCAGATGCAGGCGGCATCTTACCTGATTTAACTTCTTCACTTAAGAGCTTTGGTGTTCTAATGGATACTTTAACCCATTCTCCTTCAACTCTTCCAAGATTAGGTAGAGCAGGTTCGAAGTTCATGAAACCTATAAGATATTTATCTTGAGCTACTATGCTTCGATAACTCAGTATTGAGCAGAATGTCCCGATAGTTTTAGTACCGAGACCTTTTAATAGATCATGTATGTGGAACCATTGGGTTACACCTTCAACTTTAAGCTTAGTCTTAGAGAGGATACTAAACAATTGGTTAAATCTATTCTTTCTTTCTTCTTCAAGTTTTTCAGCTTCCTCAAATTCTATTCTCCTTGAAAGAAGATAATTAACAACCTTGTATGGTCCATTACGATAATACCCTATACTACCAATAGCTGTTAGAATAGATGAAAGCTTATTCCAAGGCTTATTAAAAATCTTTACATTATATGATTCTTCACGTCCTATTTTAATCTCTATGTCTCCTACACTCATAGAATCTTCTAAAGGTATTCGGTTTAACCCTACTAATGGACCAGGTATCTCTGCTGAACCCACAACTGCCATCCATGCAGAATCTCTTAAATCTACGACTTCACGCATTAGTAGGTATGTTGCAGTTGAACCGCTAACATCTCTCTCCCCACTAAAACCATAGAGTTCAGGGTTCAAGTTTACAACATATGAGCTATCAATCTTCATAGGGTCATGATGGTCAAGTATGAGAGCTCTAGATCTTGTTTCTTCACTCATCTTTGCAATGAGGTCTGCTCTCCCCGACCCGATATCTAGGAAGATGTAGAATCTACAGTCTGTAGAGTAGACAAGCTTGAGTATAGCTGGATGAACCTTCTCAATACATATCAACCTATAGTTAACTCCAATCTTATTCAAAGCAGAAGCAGATATACCTGCAGCACATAATCCATCAGCATCATTATGGAAAACTAGCCCAACAACCCCACTATAACCTCTTAATTCTCCAGCAATATCTTTAATCAACCTAAAGTATTCTTCCCTCATCCCACAAGATATCAATAGAATAAGAAATTAATAACTAATTACTAATTCTAGTGTATAGCAGGTCCTCTCATTTATTCTTAATGGATTTATCGTGTTTTCATGGTTCTCTTTACTGAGATCAAAATAGTTAGGAGATTTCCTCGGCTATTTCTTTATCCAGTCTTTCTAGAGTAAAAGAATGAAGTATTTATTATGCATACATTGGGAGTTCACGAGTAGCTGCACGTACAAATCCATTTACTATCTCTATCCTCTTTAGGAGAGCTCTAGCTAAGTCGGATATCGTTACTATGCCTACTAATAAATTCTTATCTATTACTGCGAGCCTCCTTATCTTCTTCTCAGCCATAATCTGTAGTGCTTCTTCAACGGTAGCTGTAGGTTCCACGGCTATTATAGGCCTAGACATGATCTCTGATGCTCTAGTTTTAAAAATATCTAAGCCTTTAGCTACAACCCTTCTAACGATATCCCTCTCCGTGATTATCCCAATAGCTTTTCCATCTCTTTCAACGAAGCAAGCGCCAACCCCTCTATCCATCATGCTCCTAGAAACTTCAACTATATTTGCATCTTCTCTCACGGTTAAAGGGTCGGTAGACATGAACATTCTAACAGTAAACTCATTCTCCGATTCTTCATCACTCATATCTTCAGAGCATGAAACCTAGTAAATAAAGATTACAAAATGCTTTAGGATAGTGTCCAAATAACGGGTTTATATAGCTAGGGCCTCCCACAATAGCCTCAAGAATAGAGACAGACGCTCCTAGAGAATATTTAAAGCCTTATTTGGACACTATCTGCTTTAGAGAATCAATTTAAATAACTATGCAAGGTCGATTTTGTGGTTTAACTATTTATTCCACTAAATACTTGGATAATGTAGTGAGCGATAATGATAAGTCAGATACAGCCTGCAACACTTTTCCTCTTATTCTTCCTATTAATATTCATAATAATCATCATATCATCTTCTATAAAGATTGTTACAGAGTATGAGAGGGTAGTAATCTTCAGAGTTGGGAGGCTGAAGGGTGCTAAGGGTCCTGGACTAGTAATAATCCTTCCAATAATTGATAGGAGGAGGATAATTGATTTAAGGCTGCTTACAATGGATGTACCAAAGCAGAGGATAATTACCAAGGATAACGTTACTGTGGATGTTGATGCAGTTGTATACTTTAGAGTAAGCGACCCTATCGCAGCAGCAGTCAAGGTAAAAGACTACGTTATGGCTTCCAGCCTTCTAGCTCAGACAACCCTTAGAGACGTTATAGGTCAAGTAGAATTAGATGAGCTACTCAGTAAAAGAGAAGAGTTGAGTAAGAGGGTGCAGGCAATCCTTGATGAATTAACTGAAGCTTGGGGTGTTAAAGTTACAGCTGTTGCTATAAGAGATGTTATAATTCCCGAGGCCATGCAGAGAGCTATGGCTAAACAAGCTGAAGCTGAAAGAGAGAGAAGGAGTAGAGTGATAATGGCTGAAGGTGAGCTTGAAGCTGCTAAGAAGATGGCTGAAGCAGCAGAATACTATACTAAGAGCCCGATAGCATTAAGATTAAGAGAACTCCAAACTTGGAGTGAGATAGCTAGAGAAAAGAACATGATCGTTGTAACTGAGAGTACTTCCTCTCAGCTTGGAACACTTCTTGGAGTAATAAAAAGTGAGAAGAAAGAATGAAGAAGATCTACGACCTCATCCCGCTTATACTCTTATTTCTAGCTTTACTAATTTACTCCCCTAGCTTAGTGGGTGAGCAATCTAGAGTAGCTTGGTTAAAGATTGAAGGATACATCTCCCCTGCAACTATCGAGTATATCAAGATGACCATCGTTGAGAACCACTATGACTATGATATATTCCTAATAACCCTTGATACATTGGGAGGAGAAGCAGAAGCTACGTTAGAGATCATCAAAGTAATCCAAGCCTCTGAGAAACCTGTTCTCTGCTTAGTCTACCCTGAAGGTGCAAATGCTATGTCTGCTGGAACATACATATTAATGGCGTGTAGAATTGCAGGCATGGCCCCATATACGCAGATCGGTGCATGCCAACCAGTAGTAGCAGGTGTTCCAAGCAATGATACTAAAACCATAAATTTCCTATCTGAAAAAATAGCATCCCTCGCAAAAATGAATAATAGGAATGAATCTATTGCAAGACTCTTCGTAACTAAGAATCTAGTTCTAGGACCCGAAGAAGCATTACAGAAGAATATAATAGAAGTTATAGCTAGAAGCCCAAGAGAATTCCTAGAGAAGATAGATGGATGGGAGATAGCCGTTAGAGATAGAAAATTAACATTAAACACGAAAGATAGCTTATTGGTAGAAGTTGATAAACCGTTAAAAGTACACTTTATGGAGTTCTTCTCAAACCCCTTGATCTCATCCATTCTCCTCGCAGTCGGGGTAATGACTCTCATTCTTGGGTTTGCCTCACCAGGCTGGGGAGCGGAAGTAGCAGGAGGGATACTCATACTTCTAGGATTAATAGGTCAGGGATTTGATGTAAATCTGGTGGGCTTACTATTAGTAGGGATAGGTGGAGCATTGTTAGTATATGAAGTCTTTTCTCATACATTCGGAGCAGCTGCTGTTGGAGGAATACTATCATTGAGTATAGGTATAATATTGATGGCTGGCTCACCCCCTAGACAACAGTTTGTTTCCCAGATATGGTTTAGTGAACTTATAACAACTATTTCAATAGTAATGATAATAGTCTCAGTCTTCTTTGGCTTCCTAATCTATAAAGCTATTCAAACAGTACGGAGCAAACCCTACCTGAAAGAAGTACCCAGCGAATATGGTAGAGCAGTAGACCTGCTCGCCCCTGGAGTAGAAGGATACGTTAGAATTGGTGGAGAGCTTTGGAAAGCACTATCTAAGAGAGAAGTAAAACCTGGAGAAAGAATAAGAGTCATCGGAAAGATTGGAGACGTATTACTTGTTGAGGCGGTAGAAGAAGAAAAATGAAGATAATAGATGACCCTTCACTGAGAGAGAAGATAAAAATATTTAGAGATAGAGTAGATGCAGCTGAAAAACTTGCTGAGAGATTATCAGAGTATAAAGATAGAACGGATGCAGTGGTCTTAGCCATACCCTCAGGTGGTGCCCCCATAGGGTTAATTTTATCTAGAAAGCTTAATCTAGATTTTAATCTTGTAATGGTTAGAAAGATCCATCTACCATGGAATCCTGAAGCGGGTTTCGGAGCGGTAGCCTGGGATGGAACATATCTACTAAATCATGAACTTGTCGAGTTAACTCAGCTTTCTCCAAACATTATTGCTAAGTGCATATCTAATGAGATAAATGAGATAAAATTTCAGATGAGAGAATGGGGGCTAATAGAATATAACTTGGACGTTAAAGATAAAGTTGCTATAATTACAGATGATGGATTAGCATCTGGATACACTATGTCTGTTGCAGTAGAAACGGTGAAGAAAAGAGGAAGTAAACAAGTAATAGTAGCTGTTCCAACGGGTTCATCTGAAGCATTGAGAATGCTACATGATAAAGTAGACGTGATTATATGTTTAAATGTAAGGTCTGGCAGAGTTTTCGCTGTTGCTGATGCATATATTGAGTGGAGAGACATATCACATGATGAAGTTAAGAACCTGCTAGCAGAATACAATTATGCAAGGAAGTTAAGATAATTCATATATAAGCTGGAAGCCTTCCTTACTGATGGTTATGGAGTACAGGAGGCTAGGGAAGACAAACGTATACATACCAGTGATTGGTTTCGGAACATGGGAGATAGGTGGGAGATTTACTCCAGACTACTCAGCAGATAAGCAAGCTATAGAGATAATCAAGCTTGCAATCAACAAAGGTATAACATTCATAGATACGGCGGAGGTATATGGAGCAGGGCATTCCGAAGAAATCGTTGGAGAAGCTATTAAAGAATTTAGTAGAGATGATGTTTTCATAGCTACAAAAGTTTGGAGCTCCAATCTTAGATATAATGATGTATTAAAAGCAATAGAAGGCAGCTTAAATAGGCTCAAGATAGAATACGTTGACTTATACCAGATCCACTGGCCTAATCCAGGTATACCTTTGAGAGATACTATGAAAGCTATGGAGAAGCTGGTAATAGAAGGGAAGACACGGTTCATAGGGGTAAGCAACTTCTCAGTAAGAGACATGGAAGAAGCAATGTCGTATCTTTCACATACAGATATAGTATCGAATCAAGTCCTCTATAACGTCATCGATAAGGGAATCGAAGACAAAATACTACCATTCTGTAAAGAGAATAACATCACAGTTATTGCGTATAGACCTTTATCTAAAGGGTTAGTAGCCCAAGAACCATACAAGAGTAGGTTAGAGAGTATTGGGAGAAAATATGGTAAGACGGCAGTACAAGTAGCTATAAACTGGGTGCTTAGACATGATAATGTAGTAGCTATACCTAGAACAATGAACCCGCAGCATCTAGAAGAAATACTAGGCTCAATCGGTTGGAGAATGAGTAGAGAAGACTATGAAGAAATATCAAGAATAATTTAATGGTCAGGCTGCCCCATAATCTTCACCTCTCAGAGGACTGATATTACATCATCATCCCATAATGCATCTCTACCCATAACTACCTCATATACTGTTTCCAGAACAGGTGAAAAGTAGATTAGGATAGGGCTTCAGAGCTTTTGACCTTCATCATTAAATCTGGCAGCCAGGATTCATCATTGCCCCAAATAAGATAGACTAATCAGGCTAGAATTAAATCTTTAAACTCGATTTATGGTCTTTGATAAAAGGAGTGTGAGTATTTCTTTACATTGAAATTAGAGATCTAGGGTATGAATCGGCATAACATGATTAGAGGGTGAGAGCTTGATATCTGGAAGACTCATTATTTGCAATCTATGACTCTTGAAGTGGCTGGATTAATATCTGTAAAGACTTATTCGACCCCCAGAGTAAGATCTTGTCAGGCATACATTACTAGATAAAGGTATTTGTATTCATTAGTAATTGTTTGGTTACTGTGCAGATCTGATAGCGTCTACGATTAGCTTCTTTCCATATTCAACTATTTCTCTTAATCTTTCTTCGGTGACTGCTTCTGCAGACATTTTTATCTGAGGCATAGTATTAGATGGTCTAATGAGTATCCATCCATCCTTGAAGTATGCTTTTACGCCATCCAGTCTATTTATCTCTAATCCTTCATTTGAGAGTTTTTCAGCAATCTTCTCTACTACTTTTCCTTTTATTTCATCTGGGCAATCGAATACCATTATAGGTGTTGATGGGTAGACTGGTATAGTATCAACTATTTCTGAGAGCTTCTTACCTGTCTTTGATAGTATCTCTATCATTTTCAAGACTGCATAAATAGCATCATCAAACCCCCATACCTCTGAAAAATACAAGTGATTACTTTTTTCTCCACCTATTACTGCTCCAAGCCTTCTAACCTCTTTCAATATGTATGCTCTACCAACTCTAGATTCTATCGGCTCACACCCATTCTCAATTATGAGCTGACGAAGAGCTGAGCTACTATTTAGATCGTAGATTACCTTCCCCTTCTTTTCTAAATGCTTAACATATACTCCTAAGACTATGTCTCCAGGTAGGATCCTGCCTTTATCATCTATGAATACTGCTCTATCACCATCACCATCAAATCCAACACCGAACTCAACATCATTCCTTCTTACAAGTTCTTGAAGCTCTCTCAACGTTTCTTCTGTCGGCTCAGGTAAGTGAGCTGGAAATAAACCATTTGGCTCACTATTTAATCCTATGACCTCTATGCCTAGAAGTTCTGCAATCCTTGGGAAAACAATAGTCGTGGCCCCATTAGAATAATCTACAGCTATTCTCACCTTCTTCTCAATTTTTACCTTAGATAGTAGAAACTCTATATAGTCGGGTAGCAGTTGCCTCCACGTTTCAACTCCAGGTTTATCCGCTATCTTCCATCTACCTTCTAAGACAATCTTTCTTAATTCTTCCATTCCAGCCCCTTCAGAGATTGTATCGCCCTCTGCTGTGATAAGCTTCATTCCATTCCATTCTGGAGGATTATGGCTTGCAGTAATCTGTATCCCACCATGCATCTTCCACCAGACTACTCCAAAGTAACTTACAGGTGTTGGAACTATCCCTACATTCACTACATTACATCCACCTTCTCTCAATCCTTCCGAGATACTCTTCATAAGCTTCTCTCCACTCAATCTAACATCACGACCAAGCAGGACATCCCCAGAATTATCCAGCATGCTTGCATAAGATAATGCTATAGCTTTAGCCAGCTCATCTGTTAAATCTCTTCCATATACACCTCTAATATCATATGCTCTAAAGACATGCGATGGGAACATACTTAAGCCGCTCAAGTACCGAGCCCCCATGATACTCATGGAGTTAGCTGATAATTATACATAGCTCCCAATCATATAGATGTATTACCCTCAAATTAGAGCTCTATTGTACACCTGAAAAACTAAATTAGTCGGATTTCAAAAATATTATTAAGTGATTGAGGATGGCAAGAGAGAGAATAATAGTAGAATCAAAGGTAAGAGAATTACTACCAGAAGGAATAAGATTAGCATCTGATGCTCTTGATGGACTAGACTCCGTCGTTAAGGAAATCATAAAGAAAGCTGTTCAAAGATGCCAAGCAAATGGAAGAAAAACAATAATAAAAGAAGACTTCTAAGATAACTTCGAAAAACACTCTACCTACTTCTTTTTCCCCTACTTTAATGTAGTGATGAATCTCTCTTTCAGCTTTTCTAATACTTTCGGCAGTGTTGTATACTCCATCTCCTCTAGCTCAACCCTTGCAGGCATAACTTCACCCATACTCCTCATGTAGAATGCTATCTTGGTAGCCAACTCCCTACTATAATCCCATACTGGATCCTCGAATAGATCGACAGGCTCATTACCTTCTACTCCAACCAGCATTCCATCTGATACCTGCCAACCCATCGCAATCACTCTTGGTGGCCCATCAAAGTAGCTGATAATATTTTGTTTTTTCTTAAAGCTTACAGGCATTAGTGGTCCATAATGGCTCCCCCTCATCCATCCTGGGACGAGATGGGGGATAGCGAATGCTGAAAGTATCTCTCCTATAGCTGGAAACCCTGATTGAGCTCTAACAATAAGTACGGGATCATCTTTCCCAACGTATTTTCCAGCGATATACGATAACCTAGTAGTAGATGCTGATGCAGCAGGTTCATTGTCTCTCGCTCTATAGACTCTTGAGATAACGTACCGGTTTATCGTACCTATCAAGCTTAGTAAGTCATATGTCTCTTCAGGAGTTTTCAATCTAACTATCCTGCCATCTCTCAAGTCCATTACTTCAAATATAAATCCATCATGTAGGATAGGGTCTATAACGAGTCCAGCTGTATTGAATGGGTCAGCAAATATTCTATATAGGATTAGATTCCAAGCTGCTGGGCTAGTCTTATCTGCAGCAAAGACTACTATTGGGTCTGAGCCTCTCTCCTCGAATTCTAATTCTGCAACTCCTGGCCCCATCCCCTTAACAGTTCCGCTAAAAGCATCTTTAAGTAAGTCTTGCCCAGCTGCATAAAGTTTAAGAGGTTTACTAACCTTCTCCGTGATTTCCTTGAAGACATTCCATGCAAGCTCATGGACCTGAGCATTGTCTTCACCTTTATCATGAGTCATTACTAAACCTATATCATCTCCGACTGAGTAAACATAGTAGCTTCTGATTATTCTAGAATCCCTAGCTTCAGAAAGCTTCTTCCTCGCATATTCCAGCATCTCTTGGGTAGGGCAAGTATGCCCAGCAATGGAGCCAACATCAGCTTTTATAACCGAGACTGTTGTCTTAACCATTCAGCCTCAAGTATAATATTAGACTCCTTATGGATATATCTTTTCAACTCATATAACAAGTTATTTTTAAGATAAGTTTTAATTTAGGTCTCTAATCATGTACATTTAGGGGTTGGTTTATGTCTGATAGAGAATCTACCGTAGCTGCTAGGGTCTCTCTACTCAAGCTTAGGCTATCGATGATAGGTGTATGGGCCTTGGTGACAGCTTTAGCAACACTTATACTTGTAGCAGTCTTAACAGCTCTAGGAATACCTTTCTTCGGACTTTATGGAATCCTCGGATTCGTAGTATTCTTTCATATCTTCCAATGGCTTATTGGACCATACATTATCAATGCAGTCTACCGGGTTAGAGAAGTAGGGAGAGAAGAGTATCCATGGCTTCATGAAACTGTAGAGAAGCTATCTAGGAGAAGTGGGATGAATAAGCCTCCTAAACTAATGATCGCAGAGATAGATATACCTAATGCATTCGCATATGGTAGTCCACTAACTGGAAACATGGTTGCAGTTACTAGGGGTCTCCTAAGAAATCTAGACCAAGAAGAAGTTGAAGCAGTAGTAGGTCACGAAATAGGTCACCTGAAACATAGAGATGTAATTGTAATGATGATGATAAGCATAATTCCAGCGATAATATACTACGTAGGGTATACTCTATATATCTCTGGATGGTTTGGAGGAGGAACTAGCCGAGAAAGAGGAAACGGAGGAGCATTAGCATTACTACTAGGTCTAGGCTTAATGGTTCTCAGCTTCATCTTCAACTTGTTTGTCTTCTACATGAGTAGACTCAGAGAATACTATGCAGATGCACACTCAAGTAGAGTAGCGAGTAATGGGGCTAGAAATCTTCAGAGAGCACTAGTAAGAATAATGGTAGCTTCAGGAAGGATAAGTAGAAGGACTAGAGAAAAATATGAACAGTTTAAAGCATTTTTCATATCAGACCCAGAAGTTGAGATTAAAGCATATAGAGGAGATATCGACAAACTCATAGAGGAAGTTAAGAACCAGAAACCAAGCATCTTCGAAGAGATATTCAGCACACATCCACATCCATCGAAACGCTTAAGATTCCTTGATCAATTCATCTAAAAAGATGTGTAAATGATAAACTATTTTAAGATAGGATGAGAGAGTCTTGGGTGGAGAAGATGAGTGTAGTGAAGATACTTGAAGGCTTGAAGCTTACTAGATTCCATTATATCCTGTTAACGATTTCATCTTTAGTTTATGGATTAACAGCGATGAATGTGATGCTGATTGGAGCTTTACTTCCAAGCATTACCGCTGAGTGGAAGCTTACTCCTACAGAAGCAGGCATACTACTTAGTTTCGGATATCTTGGAATGTTCTTTGGAGCAGTATCGAGTGGGTTAATATCCGATAGAATTGGGAGAAAATACACAATGATTTTAATGATATTGATAGGCTCTGTATTTACAGGGTTATGCGGGGTTGCATGGAACTATTCTAGCATGGCAGTCTTCAGAATAATTGCAGGGTTTGGACTGGGTGGAACTCTTCCTATCCCAGCTGTATATATGTCTGAGTATCCCCCTGCAAGATATCGTGGGAGATTTGTTGGAATAGTTGAGACAGCGTGGGTTTACGGTGTAATACTGTCTATAGTCCTTGCAAGAATTATTATGCCTCAAGTAGGATGGAGAAGCGTTTTCACAACATCATACATACCATTGATACTAATACCTATCATACTATACTATGCTCCAGAATCTCTAAGATTTCTAGAAAAGAAGGAAAAGATAGATGATATAAAGAACATCCTGAGAAGACATAAACTAATTCCAGATGTAGAAGAGATTAGCATAATTATTGGGAAAGAAGAGAAAACTCGTATAGCAGTATTATTCCATGAAAAATATCTGAAGAGAACGCTAATACTATGGCTACTCTGGGCTGTCTTAGTCTACACATACCATGGAATCTTCATCTGGCTCCCATCAATATATGCTTCAATATTCAAATACGAAGTTGTAAGAAGCTTAGAATGGGTCTTAATAATAACACTAGCTCAGGTGCCAGGATACTATAGTGCAGCTCTAATACTTGATAAAATAGGTAGGAAGGGTGTCCTAGTATCGTATTTAGCGATTGCAGGGATAGGATGCTTCCTACTAGCTTCTACTACACAGCTAGACCTTATACTCATTTACAGTGGAGTAATCTCATTCTTTAATCTAGGCGCTTGGGCTGGGCTCTACACCTATACTCCTGAACTCTACCCCACAAAACTTAGGGGTACAGGCACTGGAGTCGCTGCAAGCATTGGGAGGCTTGCTGGGATACTTGCACCATCCGCTACTGGTTACTTGTTTGAAGTTAGTGGGGGGTCTCTTCTCCCAGCCTTCACAGTATTTGCTCTAGCACATATAGTAGCCGCAGTCTCCACAATGATATTAGGAGAAGAAACTAAAGGAAAAGTCCTCGAAGAAATATCAGAATAACTTCATAGTTCTTGTTTAATTCTTGATACACCACTACTATCTTTGTATACTGTTATTATGTTATCAGCTTCTTCTAGACCATAACCATGATGTGTAACAATTATCGTCTGCTTCATGTACCTTCCTAGGCTTGATAGATGATTCAATAATAGCTGGAGATTTTCTTGGTCAACCCCATATGTAGGTTCATCTAAAATCATTAAATGCCTGAAATTGATAAAGTATAGTACTGATAGCCTTAGGGCTAAGGAGATTAATGTTTGATGCCCTCCACCAATTCTAGTTGCAGGAATAGGCTCATCTAAACCTATTGGATGAACATTTACACAGTATGTTTGAGGATCGATGATTATCGAATGGTAGAATCTTTGATCAGTCATCGAGTTAAGTATATCGAGTGCTCTAGATGCTAATATTTTCAGGATAGACTCTCTCTTCTTCTCTAATACTTCTTGGATCCTGTCTCTTAAAGCACTAGCGATACTTGCTGCTCTAGCTCTCTTCTCCAATTCATTCAATCTTAATTTTTCCATCTCAAGCTTCTTTAAGATATCTTCTCTTGTCTTGATCTTATTAGATAGCTTAGAATTTAGCTCATCAAGCTTATTTTTCTTTGCTTGAATCATCTCTGGAGGTGGGATCAAGTAGCTTATCTTCTCTATAAGCTGTGGGTCCTTTACATCCAAACTTACATTTAAGGATCTTAGCATTGAATTAACTTCAGCTTCAAGAATGCTGACCAACCTTGTAATATTTTTCTCTCTATCTTCTAATTCCCTAAATGTTTCAATTAATGCATTTAACCTTTCGCGTCTCTCTCTACTTTCCCCTTCATCCTTCTTCTTCTCTTCAAGTTTTTTCTTCAGCAAACTTAACTCTTCTTCAGATTGATGAAGGAGCTTCTCAAGATTAGCTATCTCGTCCTCCTCCCGACTTATTATCTCAAACAATGTCAGTATGTTTATGGTTTGCCCACAGGTAGGGCATACACCTCTGCCCTCTTTTACTAATTGTTGATGTTGTTCTAAATGTTGTCTCAAGCTTTTAATCTTACTAGATATAGAGGCATTCTCAACAATCTTCTCATTTAATCTTTCTTCAAGTTCATGGATTTCATCTATTAGCTTTCTCAATCTATCTCTTACCTTCGCTTCCTCGTTTACTATTGAGTCAATTTTTTCAATAGCATATCTTGATAGAAAATCTCTCTTAGTGTTCTTAACCTCTAATAATCTACTCCTCTGTTTTTCTAGTTCTCTAATTTTCTGGAACAGTATAGGGGTAGCTGGAGACTCTATGGATGTTAATTCTCTCTTTATTTCTTCTATCTCTTTTGATATTGTTTGTATATCTTCTTCTACTTCTCTTAGCCGTTCTTCATCTGATGGGATAATGTACATAACTAGGTTTCTATATTCTGTCTCAACATCTACTCCATTTATTCTTGATAGCTTTTTTCTTGCTTGGTCAAGCTGTTCTGAAAGTTCTTGAAGTAAACTTATCCCTAATACAGTATCCATCTCTTCTTTCTTCGGCTCAAGGATCTCTAATATCCTTCCCTGCTTAGAGTATACTATCCAGTTAAACGACCTATAACCTACCCCGAGTAATGAGCTCACTTTCCTCCTAAGATCTTCCAGGCTCTCAACTTGAGCTTCTTTTCCATCTACTAGAAGTCTAGCGTCAACTGAGTAGACCCTGCCATGTTTTATTTCAAGTCTCCTATATATTTCGACTCTTGAATCATTTTTAGGACTTCTAAACCTTAAGTAGACTTCTGCATCTCTAACCGTAGGTCTACGGGATAAGAGTAGCTTATTCTCGATTCCTGGTACTGTTCCGAATAATCCATATACTATACTATCTAGTAGTGAAGTCTTGCCAGCTGAATTCCGACCTGTGATAAGGTTTAAGCCTTCAGTGAAACTAACTTCTGCATTTTCATAACCTTCAAAATTTTTTAAACGTACTTCTTCAATCATCTTAACTTAACCACACATTGAGAGATAATAATCTTGATTAACAATATAGATTGATTTCTTTTTATTGCGGGATCTACAAGAGATAATGAATTTTTAATCTTCATTTCCGTCCGCCTCAACTTTACTTAGTAGTATACTAGCCCATCTTTCAACAAAAACAGACCTATCTGAGTCTTTTAAGAGTCCTGTTTTCTCGCTTGCCTTCTCTTCTAATGTTAATGATGTTTCTTCAATTAATTCTACTATACTGGGTTCCTGACTAAGCTCTTTGAATAAATCTTTAACTAGGTCTTCTCTGGATATAGGCATAACCCCTCCCGATTCCTCTCTGATTATAGGCGTAATATCTTCTTCTATTTCTAAGTATAGTAGATTTGGATTATCTTCTCTAATTCCTCTCAGCTCTTCTTCGGTGAATATTCTGGGGAAAACTTTAAGATCTGAAGCTGTACCTGAAACTTTTATCTTCAAGATTCCTGGAAGCTTCTTCTCACTCAGCTCGTTCATGAAGATAGAGATCTCCTCTAAGACTCTGTCTTTAAACCATTGTAGAGGCTTAGGCTCCTCAGAGAGTACTCTCCTGAGAGCTATATGCTGAGAAGGTTTTAATTCAATAAATTTTGCTTGTATTCTTCCTGAATCATCTACATCTAGAATATATACTCCGAACGGTCCCTTCTCACCAAGGTCTACTGCTTCTATTGCTCCGGGCATTATAAATTTGAGGTTATCTTTTTCTTTTACTTCACCTTTTTCATGGTAATGTCCAACTACAACTATGTCTACTTGTATCTTCTCTAAGTCCTCTCTATTTATTATTGAGTGCTCAGGAGTATATGGTGGTATAATATTGACTCCTTCAATGTAATTGTGGAGTAGGAGTATCTTGAATTGATTGTTTTTCGATGAATCCACTATTTCTGATAGGCTACCTATAAAATCTTTGAACTTCTTCCTTATGAATGGGTGGTAGCCTATTCCAGTGACTAGTATGTCGCCGCCACTATAGTATTGGAGTTCTTCTTTTATGCTTTCTCCAATGATTTGTAGATAGTCTGCTAATGGATGTGTTATGTATTCTAATACACAGCTACTTAGCGCTCCATCATGATTGCCTCTAACTATAAATATTTTTACGTCTTTCTCCCATTTCTCTCTAGAATTTTTAACTAATCTATAGAATTCATCTTTAACGAATCGAGCATCATCAGGTGTCATGCTTCTCTTCTCGAATAAGTCTCCTCCATGTACTACATAGTCTACTCTATTATCAATGAATATGTTGATAGCTTGTTTGAAAGCTTCTCTAAAAGCATGCCTCCTAGCGTCTCCAACTACTCTTGGAATATTTCTACCAATATGACTATCACTGAAAACTCCGATCCTCAACATTCTCTATATCATGTTATATTCATAATCCTAAAAGCATTTAGTAGACAGGTATGCTGCCATGAGTTGGGCACTCTAGATTATTCCTATGCTTGTTTTCCAGAAGATTTAATATATGATTCGAGAATATTCATGTAAGACTGATATAGTTGGTCCATCTTTTTGCTCATTTCATTTAGTGTTTTCTTTATGTCTTCAATACTATTCAGCACATTCTTTAGAGAATACTCTAGTTCAAACTGTATTGGCCCAAATCCTTCATGTAATTCATCACCGATAGTTCCATACTTTATCGTGAATACTTTAAGCTTTGGATCAGGTTTCACTTCTTCAATACTGAATTCTTTAATTACTGTTGGTTGAGGGGGGTTCCTTATCTTCTCGATAGCTTCTTGTAAGAGATCATCTTCACCTTGTAGATGAAGTAGTAAGCCTCCTTCCGGAGTAAACTCAATATATCCTGCTAAGTCTTTCTCTCTAACTGTATCTACGATATACCATCTATATCCAGTTCTGAGAACCTTACCTCTTATCTTTATCTTGAATGCTTTCATATCTTAACAAAAGATACTGTATAGTATTTTAGGATTTTTCTAGTAAGCCCTCGCTACGTATACTATCGTTTTCGCTGTCTGCCCGCAGGCTATACATGGTCTATCTGGGTGTTCAGCTATATCGTATCTTTCTCCTCTAATTTCTCCTCCTACATTTTCTTTGATCTTCTCTGCACATTCTATTGAGCCGCACCATGCAATTCTTGCTATACATTTGTTATCTATGGCTTTAGAAGCTTCCTCCATCGTTTTAGCATCAATAATCAATTGGTAGAGCATTCTCTCACTTCTCTCTCTTAGATTCTGCATTAAACTCTCCATAAGCCTCTCCACTTCTCTAGATACATTTAATCTATTACATTGAGTCCTCTCTAGAGTATCCCTCCTAGTTAGGGTTACCTTTTCTTCGATTACTTCTCTTGGTCCAACTTCTATTCTTACCGGTACACCCATCATCTCCCAGTAGTAGAATTTCTCTCCAGGTGTAACATCTTCTCTATCATCTAGAACAGTTCTCCATTTATCTTTTAATTCATTGAATATCTTATTTGCATAATCCATTACTTCTTTCTCCTGTCCTTTGAATAATATTGGGATTATTACTACTTGGGTGGGTGCTACGGGTGGTGGAAGTACTAGCCCCCTATCATCACCATGCTGTGCAATTATAGCTGCTAAAACTCTACTATATCCAAACCCATAGCATAACTGGTAAACGTATCCTCTTGAGCCATCTTTCTTCTCAAATGTGATATCGTATGCTTTCGAGAAGTTTCTCCCTAGATTGTGGACTGTTGCTACTTGGTTAACTCTACCATCTGGGTTCCAGCTATCGAAAGCTATTGAATAGACTGCTCCAGCAAACTTATCGAAATCAGGTCTCTTCAGTAATAGGAAGCTTATCCCAAGCTCCCTAAGTACTTGGCTGTAGATCTCTATTGCTTCTCTAACTTGTCTTTCTGCATCACTTGGAGATTCATGTGCTGTGTGAGCTTCATTCCACGGGATCTCTCTAACCCTATATAGTGGTCTAGTAGCTTTTGTCTCATACCTATAGACATTTACGCTTTGATGAACTTTAAGGGGTAGGTCGGCATGACTTCTTATCCAAAGCTTAAACATAGGGTACATTATAGTTTCAGAAGTTGGTCTAACGATTAATATACGTTCTGCGCCTTTCTCACTCTTCTGCTCTATGGTGAAGACTTCCCTAGAGAACCCCTTGATATGCTCTGCTTCTTTTGCGAAGAGTTCTTGTGTAGTTACAAGTGGAAATAGTGTGAGTTTGTGCCCAGTCTTCTCAAGCTTCTCCTCCAGCATTCTTCTAATCCTCTCCATAATGTATGCTCCATTCTCTAAGTATACTAAGAAGCCTTTAACAGGAAACCTATTATCCGCTATCTTCGCATTTAGTAGGAGTTGATCAAACCATTCTGTAAAATTTGAAAACTTCTCTAAACTTGTTACTTGCTGGCTCTCACTAGCCATATTTCTCAATTGCTATTTTATGATATAAGCAAGCTATTAATCTTTCTATGTTCAGATATAGCTGGATTTCTCAGAGTGTAGCTTTAATAAGCATAGAATTGCTAACACTATGGAGCAATCTGGGATGAGTTGTAGTGTTTAAGAAGGTTGTGCTTACGAAGAATGTGGCTTACACTCTGCTTGAAATTGCTCGAAATACTCATCCCCGTGAAATGCTTATGTTACTTAGAGGTAAGAAGAAGAAAGATTTTATTAAGGTAGATGAAGTTCTCTTCGCTCCTCTATCTCAGCATGGTGAATCATCAGCAACTTTTAGATTTGACCTTCTTCCAATAGACTTCACTATAATCGGGTTAGCACATTCTCATCCTTCTGGACATTCTTACCCATCTCTTGAAGATTTAAACCATTTTATTGGAAGTGTAATGTTAATCTTAACACCACCATACCAGAGCCTTAAAGATATCCATGCTTATAATCCAAGAGGAGAAAGAGTAGGCATCTACCTAGAAGATTGATTTTTCTCCCAAGCTTTTACGGCTGACTCTGCCATTGATGATAGGATAGACTTGGGGTTTTTTGCTTTAACATATGCGCTTGAGAGGAGCACTCCCTCTGTTCCTAGTTCGATTGCTTTAGCTACATCTTCACCGGCTGATATGCCTGCACCACATAGAATATGTATTGAGGGGTTAATCTTCTTAACTACATCTACTGCGCCTACTACTATCTCCGGTTTAGCTTTTGAGACTGGTATACCCGTACCTATTAATTCTGGAGGCTCTACAGCAAGTATATCTGGATATAATGCTGCTCCAGCTCTAGTCGTATCAACAGTATCTGTGCAGAGTAGTGGGATTAAGCCATTCTCCTTAAGCCTCTTAATCACCATTGAAATATCTGCCAACAATACTCTCCTTTCTGAATGGTTTACTATTGAGCCGACTGCTCCGCACTCCTTAATCATCTCTACTATGGTGCTTCCCGTCCAGCTTCCTGGGAGATACGGGTCAACATGTTGTGCAAAAACTGGGATACCCACTGAATTAACAACTCTACTAAGCATAGTTATTGGTGGAGCTACAGCTACACCTACCCCATACTCATCGGCTACTTCTTCAGCATACTTTGCTAATCTGATACAATTTTCACCTATTACTTCAGGATAAACCTTAAAGTTTAAAACTATTAATGGGAATCTCAGCATATCAATAGTGATATGTCATTTACGAAATAAACCTTCTTTTAGGAATTGAAGACGTTTTGAAGTTTTCTAGATACGGCTCAATTGAATAGGTAGGAATGCTAATGTCTAGAGAGTGAATTCATTGACTGAGAGCTATAGTATTAGAAGCCATTGATAATAGTTGATAGAGGTCCATAGTATAGGTGGGCTCTAGAAAGACTTGAGAAGACTATACATCAACAATAACAATAAGAAACCTACAAACAATAATGAAAACCCAGGGAGAAGTATTACCTAGACGACAGGATCAAGTCCACTAAAGATAGGTTTATTAATAACCGATGTATGCTTATAAGTGAATCCCACGGTAGGGCTCCAACCAACCTCCTCTCCACAGAATTCCAGAATCAAGGCTTAGAAAGCCAAAAAACAATACGGAATCTCATAGAGAGAATT
>JAKCEX010000037.1 GCA_023539395.1 Candidatus Geocrenenecus arthurdayi
ATAGTAAAGGTTTTAGAAGAAGCTTATTAACAAGTTTTAATTGATTTAGAGGGGAAGATGATGGGGAAGAAGACGGGTGAATATCTTTGGTTCAAGTAATAGGGAAGACTTTATAGTAACTCCATGGATAGTTGAGGGAGAGGTAGACTACAATAAGCTTGTAGAGAAGTTTGGAACAAACGTAATAGATGATAAATTAATGGATAGATTTATAAGAGCAGCTGGAGAAGACCACTACCTCTTAAGACGGAGGATATTCTTCTCCCATAGAGATCTAGATAAAGTACTCGATGACTGGGAGGATGATAGAGGATTCTTCCTATACACTGGGAGAGGGCCAAGTGGTCCAATGCATATAGGTCATATAATCCCATTCTATTTCACTAAGTGGCTACAAGATAGGTTTAAGGTGAATGTCTATATCCAGTTAACAGATGATGAAAAGTACCTAGAAGAGAGTAGAGGGTTAACTTTAGAAGATACTGGTAAATGGTCCTACGAGAATGCATTAGATATAATAGCTGTTGGATTCGACCCTGACAGAACATTCATCTTCCAAGATACTGAATATGTTAAAAACATGTATCCGATAGCTCTTAAAGTTGCTAGAAAGATTAACTTTAGCTGGGTTAGAGCAGTCTTCGGGTTTACTCATGAAACAAACATTGGGTTAATCTTCTATCCAGCACTACAGATTGTTCCATCACTATTTGAGAAGAAAAGATGCTTAATCCCCGCAGCAATAGACCAAGACCCATACTGGAGGATACAGAGAGATATAGCTGAGTCCCTCGGATACTATAAGACAGCTGCAATACATAGCAAGTTCCTTCCACCATTAACTGGGCCAGCTGGAAAGATGAGTGCAAGTAAGCCTGAGTCTGCAATATATCTCCACGATGACCCTAAGACGGTCAGGAGAAAGATCTGGCTAGCATATTCTGGGGGTCAGCCAACAGTTGAGCTCCATAGAAAACTTGGTGGAAACCCAGAAGTAGATGTAGCATTCCAGTGGCTTTATTTCTTCTTCGAGCCTGATGATACTAAAGTTAAGAAGCTTGAAGAAGATTATAGATCTGGAAGAATACTTAGTGGAGAGATGAAGAATATATTAATCGAGAAAGTTACATCCTTCCTAGAAGAACATCAACAGAGGAGAATAGAAGCAAAAGAACTCCTCCACCTCTTTAAGTATGATGGAGAATTAGCTAGAGAAATGTGGAGGAAGATTCATGTATAAAATGTAGAGTCAACTATCCATGTATATTAGGAGAATCTAGCTCCCTCCAACTCTAAGGTCTATGGATAATTCAATAGGTCTTAATGCTTGATTTGCAGCTCTCCAGGTTTTAGCTTTAAAGAGCAGCATTACTGGATAGTTGTTTCTATGTTTCATTCTTCTCAACCGTTACATCCAATACTGTATTAATGGCTGTAGCTTGAGAACTACAAAATTATTAGTAGAAAACTATATCATCGTAGCGACGTCCGTGTAAGCATAGGATAGATGACGATAAAGTAAAGGTATACAGAAAGATTAAATCTCTTAGATATAGCCCATGAAGATGCATCTATCAACTTTACCTGAAAAATATGTTAATACTGATTCTCCTAAAACACTCTAAACACTTATATAATATTTAGAGTAGGTAACCCTCGGATTGGAGAATTCTAGGATAGGTTTTGTAAGACTTGTCTCCTATAAGCGTATTGGTAGAGTCTATAGTATAGACGTTCTAAGAAAGATCGTGGAGGATTCAGAGAGTGCCCGTAAGAGTAAGAGTGAAGATTAAGAGTCTGAGAGGATTCAAAGCAGGAGAAACAGTAGAGACAAGCTCCCTCTTAAACACAGGATACATTGGAGCATCATCTGAAATAATAATACCTGTTAAGCTAGCTGAAAACCTTGGTTTATGGCCTCCACCAAACGATATAGGTAGAATCAATATATGATACTGCAGGTGGACCTATAAGATTCTACACAGTTAAGCATGGCTCAACCATACAGTTAGTTGAGGAAGATACTAAATCAGGCGAGCTACCAGTTGATGTAGTTATATCACCAATTGAAAGAGAAGTCTTACTAAGCGATTTCGTAATAGGTGAACTGGGAATAATCATACTAAATGCATACAAAGGGTTATGGAAGCTTAACAACGATCCACAAGAAAAGATAAGATACAGTAGGAACCCAGAGCTCTGGTAAAACAATACAAACTAAGAAGGAAGAATATCCCGCGGGCAGGATTTGAACCTGCGACCATCCGGTTTCTGTCAGCCTGGCCACTGTGACCATACCTATGTAGGTATGGCTACAGCCGGACGCTCTACCAGGCTGAGCTACCGCGGGCTATGGTAGTCTCCCTTAATGTTTATGTTTTGGTTGTATTTAGATTTTGATTTTTAAATTTTAAACATCTAATTATTAGTTCTTTTACATATCCACATTCTTAACTTTCTGATTAGGGTTGGTTTGGAAACGTTTTAATTACTTGTTTGGTATGTTCTCCGTAGCTGGTGGAGAGATGCTGAAGCAGACTGTTAGTGAAGTAAGTGAGATTAAACAAGTCTTGAAGACTACTCTTAGTATCTGCCCTGAATGTAACATGGTTATTCCAGCTGAGATCGTTGAGAGAGATGGTAAAATCTTCTTAGAGAAGGAGTGCCCTGTACATGGTAGAGTTATTGAAGTCTACTATGGTGATGCAGAGATCTATAAGAGGTTCAGTAAATATGCTCACGATGGTAAGGGTACTGGAAGAACTAACGTAAACATAATTGGATACTCTTGCCCAGCTAATTGTGGTCTCTGCCCAGGTCATCTAAGCCATACAGCATTAGCAAACATCGTCGTAACAAATCGATGCGATTTGTACTGTTTTTACTGCTTCTTCTTTGCTGAGCGTGCTGGGTACGTGTATGAGCCATCTATTGAGCAGATTAGAGAGATGGTTAGGGTTCTTAGAAGAGAGTATCCTGTTGCTGGGAACTCTGTACAGCTTACTGGTGGTGAACCAACTCTAAGAGATGACTTACCTGAGATTATTAGAGTTATAAAGGAGGAGGGTGTTGACCATGTCCAGCTTAATACTAATGGTATTAGGCTTTCATACGACTTCGAGTTCTTCAGGAAGGTTAAGGAGGCAGGTGTAAGCAATCTATATCTTAGCTTTGATGGTGTTACGCCTAGGACTAATCCGAAGAATTATTGGGAAGCACCAAAGGTTATTGAGAATGCTAGAAAGCTGGGTGTAGGTGTTGTTCTAGTTCCTACAGTAATCCGAGGCATTAACGACCATGAGCTTGGAGATATTATTAGATTTGGCTTTAAGAATATTGATGTCATAAGGTCTGTTAACTTCCAGCCCGTATCATTAACAGGTAGATTAACAAGTAAAGAGAGAGAAAAATATAGAATAACCATACCTGACTGTATAATTAGGATTGAAGAACAGACCAATGGTGAGATACCTAGAGATGCATGGTTCCCTGTTCCAGCATGTACACCACTCACACATTTGATTGAGGCATTAGTTAAGTCTCCGAAATATGAGCTTTCAACACATTTCGCTTGCGGTGCAGGAACATACGTATTCAAAGATGGTGATAAACTAGTACCAATAACCCAGTTTATAGATATTGATGGATTGATAAAGTATCTACAGGATAGAGCTGAAGAATTAGAGTCTGGTAAGAGTAGATTTATAACCGCTGCTAAGATACTCTGGGACTTCGGGAAATATATTCGTGAAGATAAGCAGCCCCAAGGAATAAATGTTAAAAGAATGATCTATGAGATAATAATAAGGCATGATTATAAGAGTGTTGGAGATTGGCATAGGAGAAGCTTATTCATAGGTATGATGCACTTCCAAGATAAGTATAATTACGATATCGAGAGGATCATGAGATGCGATATACATTACTTGATGCCTGATGGGAGGATAATACCTTTCTGCGCATTCAATGTTATCCCTGAATGGTATAGAGATAGAGTCCAGAGAATATACGGTATACCAATAGAAGAATGGGAGAAGAAAACAGGTAAATCAGTAAGACAGTACTATAGAAGAGTACTTGAAGATAAATCGTAAACCTACACTAGTACCTAACATCTAGATATTCATCAAAAATATTTTTAAGGTATCCTGTACTGTTATTCCCTATGGAAGTTTTTGAAGCAATACTATCGAGAATAGAGGTCAGAGAGTATTCTGGTGAAAGCGTCCCAGATGATGTTAAACTTAAGATCCTAGAGGCAGCTAGAATGTCTCCTACAGGATTAAACTTACAACATTGGAGGTTCATACTTGTAGAAGATAAAGATAGTATAAGGAGGCTTGCAGAACTAAGCACCACGGGTAAATGGGTAGCAGGAGCAGATTTCGCAATCATAGTCTTAACAGACCCTAAATACCCATTCCACTTGATAGATGCGGGGAGAGCTATCCAGAATATGCAGCTTACAGCATGGAGTATGGGTGTAGGGTCATGCATCTACACAGGGGTAAGAGAAAGAGAGATGAAAAAAGAATATAGGATCCCTGAGGACCTAACTATAGCTGCAGTAGTAGGGTTTGGTTATCCTAAGAGGAAGATAAAAGGCTTGAAGAATAGAAGGAGGTTAAGTGAGGTTGCTTTCTCAGAAAGATTTGGTGAAAAACTTAGATTGATATAACTGCCTCAATTATTTGAAGTCTTCTACCATCAGCTGCTGGAAGAATAAAGGTAACATTCGCTGAAGACCCATAGAATAACGCTGCTACTTCTTCTCCCAGCCTTACCTCACCTTCTAGATAACTTAAAACACACTCTTCGCATGTGGATGCTTCGACTATCATGCCTCTTAGACTGTCTACTAGAAGCTCTCCGAGAGATGTCATCAGGAAGGTTACTGACCCATGGTCTGGATGTAGATGTATATAGGGTTCAGCTTTAAATTTCTCTTTAATCTTCTTTACAATCATCTTTACATTCTTTACGAAGGGTGTCTCAAGGTATACTTCTCTCTCTTCCTCTCTTTCTCCAGTTTCTTCATCTCCCTTAATAGATGTAGAAGAGAATCTGAAAACAGCTACTAGAACTGCTTCTTCTTCTCCAATTATCCTGCTGAGCTCCCTCCTCAATCTATCCCAGGTATCCTCTATTAAATGGAAGCCTATCTTCTTGTTAGGTTTATCTTGCATCATTACTTCACAACCCACTAATGACACTACTAGGTAATCCTAGGTTGGATAAAACATTATCTATCTTTATCGTTTTATGGTTTATCTACGTTATGCTAGTATTGACTCGATTATTATCGCTGTAAAGATTACTGCAAGGTGGGGGGAGGTATACTTAAACATTCTCCATGCTAGCTTTTTGCTCGGAGCATAGATTAGTTTGAGGGCTAGATATAGTAGGATCAAGCCTGAGATTATTGATGAAGCTAGATATATGTATCCATATCTTAATGGGTTGATGAAGTATACAGAGATTGAGAAGATTACCAATAGGATTGCTGTAGATGAGATGCATCTTATTGCTTTATCTTCACTAATAACTACGGGTAGCATGGGTATTCCCGCTCTCATGTAGTCTTCCCTGTATCTTAAGGCTAGACTCCATATGTGGCTCGGTATCCATAAGACGACTACTCCTGCGAGGATTATCGAGTCTAGTGTTATCTGGCTGGAAGCTGAGACGTATCCAACCATTGTTGGTGCCCCGCCAGCTAGGCTTCCAAGTATAATGTTTAGAGGTGTCTTCTTCTTTGATAACATTATGTATATGACTAGGTAGTCTAATACTCCGATTAAGATGAATATTAATGCTAGTAGATTGATAGAATACGCTACGTATGCTCCCAGCCCAGTCAATATGAAGCCTAAGACTAATGCTTTCCACTCAGGCTTAATCTTCCCAGATGGCAGTGGTCTATTCTTAGTTCTCTCCATCAATGCATCAATATCTTTCTCAATAAAATTCGATATTGCTTCCGAGCCTGCAGAAGCAAATATAACCGATAAAGTAGCTATCAATGCTTTAACCCAATCTATAGCTGCTCCCGAACCTGCAATATACCCACCGAAAGCTGTGTATGCAAGTAGATACCAAACCCTAGGCTTAGTAACAGAATAGTAAACCTTCATTCTATCAATTATGTATGCAGCTTTTGAAGTGGCCACTTCATTAACTGCAAGATTCAGATATAATATAAGGATATTCTTCTATTAATGGGTAGCTTATGTTGATGAGTGTGCAGATTATTAGGTTTATCTTTGAATAAGTATAGAAAGACTCTATGAAACTTTTATCTTGACCTTCACGGCTGGTAGACATCAGAGATAATGTTTATTCTAGGTCTAGTATTTTGTTTGAGGTGTTGGTTATGAGTAGGAGTATGCACGAGTTAACTAAGCCTGAGATTGCTAGGAAAACAACATCATCTATAATAAGAATCGTTCTATACATAGTTCTGTATGTTGCCGTTGCAGCTGTTATCCAATGGCTCTTCACAGATCTCCTACTAAGATTTGGGATAAACATAGTAGATTACATTGGGTATGCTCATATACTACTCGCAATCGGGTTTGGTTACATGATCGTCAATAGTATCGCAGTATTCTTCTACTGGACTATG
Source organism: Candidatus Geocrenenecus arthurdayi (assembly GCA_023539395.1). GTDB lineage: Archaea > Thermoproteota > Nitrososphaeria_A > Caldarchaeales > Wolframiiraptoraceae > Geocrenenecus > Geocrenenecus arthurdayi. Next base: position 6,626 of record JAKCEX010000037.1, read on the forward strand.
AGAGCAGGATACGACCACGCAACATCAGCCGCAGTCAGAAACATTGTAAAGATCGTAGGAGTTGGAGGCTTGGTTGCAGCTATAGCTGGCGGGGTAGCTGGTGGTGCAGCTGGAGTAGCTCTAGGAGGCTTCATAGGGATGGTTGTAGGGTTTGCTTCGCAGCAGGTACTAGGGCAAGCAATCGCTGGGCTCTTCCTCTTAATAGCTAGGCCTCTGAGGATTGGAGACCATGTAATCTTGGGTGGGGAAGAAGGCATTGTAGAAGATGTCTCAACACTATTTACAGTCATTGTGAAGCAGGATGGTGTGAAAGTACTAATACCGAATAATACAATACTGGGAGGAAAAATCTATGTTAAGCCAAAGATTTAGAGAAATCTCTTGAAGACCAGATAGTATCTGTCTCATCCACTTCTAAGACTCGTTAATTTTTGTCAAGGTGGATGGCATAAAATTCATTATGTAGTTTATACTATATAGACAACATGAAGTTATATGAGTATGAAGCTAAGAATATTTTCAGTCAGTTCGGTATATCTGTGCCTAGGTTTAAGGTTGTTTCTACTCCTGAGGAGGCGCGGCTAGCTGCTGAAGAGATAGGTGGCAGGGTTGTAGTTAAAGCACAAGTCTTGGTTGCAGGTAGAGGTAAAGCTGGAGGGGTTAAGCTTGCAGACACACCTGAGGAAGCATATAGTTATGCAAAGCAGATGCTCGGCTCAGAGATTAAAGGTGAGAGAGTAGGGAAGGTAATGATTACTAAAGCTGTAGATATTGAGAGGGAGCTATACTTGAGCATTATTATCGATAGAAGTATTGGTGCTCCAGTAATCTTAGCTTCACCTGAGGGCGGCGTTGATATAGAAGAGCTTGCACGTACAAGACCTGAGAAGATACTCAAGATAGTTGTAGACCCCCTAATAGGTATTAGAGATTACCATGCAAGGCAGGCAGCCAAGTTTCTTGAATTGAGTGAGCAAACACTTAGGAAGGCTCAAGAAGCAACCATTAACCTTTACAGAGTATTCGAGTATTATAGCTGCGAGCTTGCTGAGATAAACCCTCTCGCCTTAACACCTGACGGCGGGTTAGAAGCTGTAGATGCAAAGATAATACTTGATGATAATGCTTTATACAAGTATCCAGAGTTTTCCAGCGATTTTACTAGGGATTTAAGTTATTATGAGGCTGAAGCTAAGAAGATGAATTTCAGCTATGTGGAGCTTGATGGAAATATCGGGATACTATGTAATGGTGCAGGGTTAACCATGGCTACAATGGATTCAGTCTACGTTCTAGGTGGGAGACCTGCAAACTTTCTAGATATAGGTGGAGGTGCCAGGGCAGACCTAGTTGAGAGAGCTGTAACCCTACTACTCCAGCATCCAAAGACAGAAGTAATATTCATCAATATACTTGGAGGAATAACGAGATGTGATGAAGTAGCTAACGGGATAGTTGGAGCATTAAAGAAGACTGGTGTAAGCAAGAAGATAGTTGTAAGGCTTAAAGGTACAAATGAAGAAGAGGGAAGAAAAATACTTGAAGAAAACAAGATATATGTTATAGAAGAGATGGATGAAGCAGCTGGTAAGGCTGTGGAGCTAGGTGGGAGAAGATGACGGTGCTTGTAAATTCCGAGACAAGGGTTGTGGTTCAAGGGATAACTGGTAGAGAAGGAAGCTTCCATACGAGGGCTATGCTCAGCTATGGAACGAAGATTCTCGCAGGCGTAACACCAGGTAAAGGTGGAGCAACCGTTGAGGGTGTACCAGTATATGATAATGTTATGGAAGCTGTTAGAAAACATCCAGAACTGAATACTTCTATAATCTTTGTACCTTCAAGGTTTGCTTCAGATGCTGTCTATGAAGCTATAGATGCAGGCTTAGACCTTATCGTAGTTATAACTGAGGGTATCCCAGTCCATGAAACAATGAAGTTTGTAAGATATGCTAAAATAAATGGTGTAACAATTATTGGTCCAAACTGCCCAGGAGTAATCTCTCCAGGAGAGTCTAAAGTCGGTATCATGCCTGGGCATGTATTCTCTAAAGGTCGTGTCGGCATAGTTTCTAGGAGTGGAACACTTACATATGAGATAGCATACGCTATGACTAAGGCAGGGATAGGTCAGAGTACATGTATAGGTATAGGTGGAGACCCTGTTCCAGGAACATCATTCATAGATGCATTAGAAATGTTTAGAGAAGACGATGGGACAGACGCTGTTGTCTTGATAGGTGAGATAGGTGGAGACATGGAAGAGAGAGCTGCAAGATACATCGTTGAGCAAGGGTATGAGAAGCCCGTTGTAGCTTATGTTGCTGGTAGAACTGCTCCACCAGGTAAGAGGATGGGTCATGCGGGAGCAATAATATCCATGGGTGTAGGAGATGCTGCAAGCAAAATCAAGGTACTAAGAGAAGTAGGAGTAGAAGTAGCTGAACTACCCTCCCAGATACCCAGCCTCCTCATGAAAGTTCTCAAAAAATAAGCCATACATAACTACAATAACTATGTTTCCTGGAAACTTGATGTTAGGATATGTTGATTAAATAGAGTTGACGGTCTATTCTTGAACATATGGGTGAGCTTGGGATTAAGAATTTGATTGAGTTGATTGAGTCTACTGAGCCAATTTTTGAGAAAGAACCACAGTTGGTAATTCAAGATTCTGGATGCTTCCTAGTTGTTGGGGATACGCATGGTGATGAAGAGACAACTAGTAATGCTCTGAAGACAGCGGAGAAAGAAGGGCTTAAACTACTCTTTCTAGGAGATTATGTTGATAGGGGTCCTAAGCAGATAGAGAATATTGTTAAGCTTCTAGAATACAAGCTTAGCTGGAGGGATGACCTGGTAATGTTGAGGGGGAATCATGAAACAGTTGAGATGAATAGATGGTACGGGTTCATGGACCTAGTATACTACAGATATAGCTATGAACTCTATGATTATTTTGCTAGACTCTTCTCAAAGCTACCTTACGCAGCCTTAATACATAAGAAGGTGTTCGCTGTACATGGTGGAATCGCTGAAGGATTAATGAAGATAGATGAAGTAAAAAGTATACCTAAGGGGGAGCCAAGCCCGAAGAGTGGTATTGGTTTCGAGCTTTTATGGAACGACCCATCCGAGGATGTTGAATGGTTTGCACCAAGCTGGAGAGGTGGAGGAGCTAAAATATTTGGGTGGAGAGCATTCGATAATTTTATGGAGAAGAATAATCTCAAGATGCTTGTTAGAGCTCATGAACCCTATCCTGAAGGTTATGGAGAACTCTTTAATGGAAGGCTTATCACCGTCTTCTCATGTAGATTCTACGGTATAGTCCCCCGAGGATTAAAGATTATTGATGGAAGAGTAGCTGAGGTTGTAAGTCTTGAGTAATTTTATTCTTTAATCTTAGTTTAAGAATCTCTACTCCATCATCTTCTTGTGTTGTTCATCATCATATTCTGGGATATACTTCTTTATTATCTGGCACCAATTCTTCTCTGGGCAGTATCCTAGATGTTTACACTTCTCCCCCATCAATCCTCCGATAGTCGGTGAGATTTTCTCTATGCTTCTCCATATACTGTAGGCTATCATTCTTTCTTCCCATTGAGCGTAGCTGCATGTCCTTGTACCTATGTATCCTTGCGGCCACAGTAGATTGAATGCATTGTAGGTTCTAATAGTGTATATTCTAACTGCTTGAGGGCACAAGTATATAGCTTCCGAGGGGGGTACATCTTCTATTAGTAGGGTTGAATAGGTTTCTAATAGTTTAGAGATAGCTTCATTGAATATCTTGATTGTTTCCTCTCTAGATTTTATTGTTGGTGGAGTTATTATATTCTTTTCAGAGTTTCCTTCTGCTCTCTCTATAGCTTTATAGATTGATTCAACAGATGTTGGTACAGTTCTATGTCTTATCGATTGATGGTATGCAGCTATTGAGAGTGGCTCAAGAGTTGAAGCATGTATTAATGGGTTCAGAGAATTAATGTATTCAGGATTCTTTAATGCTTCTCCTACCAAGTCTTCGATGCCCTCAGTTATTCTGAAGTCTATTAGTATTGGGTGGTCGGGTTCAGAGTATCTCTTGATTATCCCGTCTATTATTTTATCTTCTAGCTTGTATAGGTCTGGGTATGGGTAGACGTAGTGTAGAGGCTTAAAAGAGAGGCGGGCGGAAGTAATTAGGGGAGAAATACTCATAGCTAGTTTCTTAATTGATTCTCCAAGCTTCTTCAATTCTCTCGGGAAGTATTTCTCATCTCTATTCTCCGAAGAATATATTAGCCAGATGAAGGATTCTAGGCTTCCAGCTACGAATATCGATGTTCGAGAAGATATTGGGAGTAGGTAGCGTGCATCCTCTAGAGGTACCCCTCTATCAATTAGAGTCTTGTAGCATCTCCATACATAATCAATCGTTTCAAGGTATAATCTTGATAGCTTCTCCACACTATGTATCTCTGGAGGTATAATGAATTCATCCCTGCTTACTTGTCTTCTCCTCTGGGATTCCTGGAGGTATGAACCGAATGGCTGAGCTGCAAGTAGGAGTGTTGAAGCTCTACTGCACGGGTTTACTTCAAACTGTAGTATTAATGATGTTGTAAGAGAAGCATGTCCACGTCTAGTAGATTCTCTATGCATCCCCGAGGCCACATCTCTAGGATCCTTACCCTTAGCTTGAAGCTCCTTCAACCTCTCCTCTATAGTTACACCCTTAAATGTACCTAAACCTTCAAGAGCAATCAGTATGTCTGGGTCTATCTCAACCCCACCAATACTAGTGTATGGACCATAACATAGGAGGCGGATACCAACATCATCAACCTTAAACATTCACTTATCTAAGCTAACAACATACACAGTTGGTTATAACGTTGATGTTAATACATGGGATATTCATTATCGAGACAATATGGTTCAATAACTATCATGGATAAGATTCTACGGGTGGAATGTCTATAGGAATTGTTTTTGTTTTCTTTCTTCTCTTGCTCTTACTTTTAGTACTCCATAATGTATTGCACAGCTTATACATAGATTCTTAACTACTACGTTCTCAGCAATATATGCACCCATCTGCTTTAATTCTCTAGCTAAGTCTCCTCTAACAAGTGAGACGCGGGTTGTAATCCTCTGAATCTTACTCCTAGGAACGAATGCTCCACAATTATCGCATTGAACAGTAGGCTCGCTCCCCTTATCCCCCTTCCTCCTACCCCTATTCTTCCTCTTATACGGCAACCCAGCTATCCCACCTAGACAGTTAAAACACCCATCTAAAAAATGTATGGTTATAAGAAGTCTAGAAGGTCTAGGATTAAACCCCCAGGGGAAAGCTAAGCCCCCCACCATTATTTCCAAAGCCCCACCCATAGAAAAAACCATATCTTACAGCAGCTCAAAGAATAGAGTGCCATGCCAAGGCTTAAACAATCTAAAAACAGTATAGAATTTGAAAAACTAAATTGAAAGATAAACTTCATTTCTAAATCACAAGTATTCTTAAATAAAAATTAGTCGAATTTACTTGTCATGCTCCGAAATAATGTTTTGGTTCTTAGCATTCTACCTGTTTTACTCAACTATCTAATAACCCCCACGATCGTCATCCTGGCTGTATCCTTGCCGGAATTTCTCAAGAACCCTACATACTACATCTACATGTATGGTTTCATCCTCTGGCCCCTCTATCATATCATCCTCGCCGGAATTACGCTCGGCTTCTTCAAGATGGAGAAGGAGAGCATTAGAAGCATATTGGGGCCCCTTAGGGATAAACCATGGCTCACGATACTCCTGACCGTAGCGCTGCTGGGCTTCTCAATCCTAATCTTCCAGATAATCGAGCCCCACGTAATAGACCTGGTTTATGGCCCAGGAGCATGGAGGCAGACGCTAAGCGGTTTCAGGAGTCTACCACCAGCTATAACAATCTACGGTCTAGCCATCACACCACTAACAGCAGGGGTCTGCGAGGAGCTTGTTTGGAGAGGCTACCTGCAAACAAGATTCAAACGCCTGCTACATGGCAAAGTGTGGGCGGCCATAGCCCTACAAGCGATACTCTTCGGCCTCTGGCATGGCATATCAATACTAACACTCTTCTCTATAGTAATTGGACTCGCATGCGGGTACGCCTACGCTAAGACAGGGAGACTCATACCTATTATGATAAGCCATTGGCTTGGAGACACAATAGGCCTCACAACAATATATTTCATCTAATCCAACCCAAATTAAACATAACATCCCACACTCATCTTCAAAGCTTAACCCTACCACATAGATTGACACAGTAATAACAAGAAGGATTATGGTAGAATGGGGGGTCGGCATAGATTGTTCATCCAGCTCCAGCAAACAGTATTCCAGTATCATCCTCTCGAATCTCATATAGAGGATTGAAAGACTAGCAAGCTATAATAAACAGTGGCTGCAAAGCTTATGCTGAATCTCAAATATAGGATTGAGAGAGCTCGTCAAGTTTGACAAGTCTTCATAAGCCGTCGATAATGATCCTTTGTCTGTTTAAGAGAGCAGCTTCTCTCGGCCTGATCATTGGCTTAACCTTAACCTCGCCGAAAAGCTCCATCAATCTATCATATCCCATTATTGTGAAGCTTAAGCCTGAATCAAATAGAGCCTTAAGCTTAGAAACCCTCTCCTCGATCGTTACCTCAGCATCCCTCAAGACCAGCATATTAACCCCTCCTTAATATCCACTTAAACTCCTAATTTAATCATACTCTCTTTAAAAACTGCTTCAAGGCTTACTCCACCAACACAGCTCCGAAAATAAAAGAGATTTTCATCCTCTTAAAGGGCTAACATGTACCCTGTGAATTCTGATAGGTCAAGTTTTCCTTTAGTTAGATCCAGTTTAATCATGTAGGCTTCCATTTCTAATGCTCCAAAGATTAAAGGAACTGGCAGATCATCGACTAGGAGAGGCTGAATAACTATTCTCTTTCCCTCAATCTCAACTATTAGGTTGTAATAGAGTTTACAGATTACTTTATGCCCATCAGCAACTGTAACCTCTATTGGAGCTGGCAAATCCCTTGGCGTAGCGAATTCTTCTGCAACACTACTTCTGATAAGTGATCTTGCTGAACCACTATCGAACAAGACGCTAAGCTTACCTTCCTTCTTCTCACCCTTAACCAATAAAATCTCCCTAATTATACCCAAGCCATTCTACCTTAATATTCAATATGTTTAAACATACATTTTAACCATATCACCCTCCAAGGGGG
>JAKCEX010000006.1 GCA_023539395.1 Candidatus Geocrenenecus arthurdayi
GGAGATCGCCCGCCTTGCACGCGGGAGGTCGCGGGTTCAAATCCCGCCCGGTCCACTATATTAATTTTAATTTAAAGTTAAGTTAGACTGGTTAGTCAAACACTTAAGAAGTTCTTTAAAATCTAACAATTCAGAAAGAGATTCAGTCTTTGTACTCTATGGCTTAAACTTAGCATTCATGTATCCTGGTAAGATAATTGTTTTAAAGATTGCGGGGTATTTTGCAGTCGGTAACTAGTAGTTATGTTTTGGAAAGTCTAGTTAGAAAGGTTTATGTTAGCAATATTAGATTAATTCTACAGAAACATATGACCTTCTTATGATTACATCATCATTTAGACTGTAAGGTGGAAAAGCTATCTTGCTACTGTATCATTTTCTCTTTTACTTGTCTCCATATGGTTTTCTATCTTCTCAACTTCTAGAACGGCTAACCGGATCTTTATAGGCTTATTACCCAGCATCTCCATTATGCTCGGTTTTGTTCGTCCATTATCTCCATCTATCAATTCTTTTACATATAATCCTCCTTGAGCTTTTATCCTAAACTTAGCAATCTTCGAATCTATCTTCTCAGCCTCAATATAGTATAACTTCTTTTTCCTAAGTTTGTCCGCTCTCCTCTTTAAGACTCGGGTGGGTGTCCACTGGTCAACAGTGATATTGCTCATCTCGTGAGCAATCTTTTTTAAAGCTTCTCCATCTACCTCATTCTCAAATTCTACTATAGCTTCATAAGTCTTTGAAACTAGAGGTGAAGAACTCTTCAACAATCTTAGTTCCCTCCTACTTGAATATCTTAGATCTAGGACTTCGACTTTTCCCACAGCTTCTCGGTTTATTTTCTCTTCAAGAATTTTCAAATCTATAAATCTCTTACGTGGATGCTTCAATTCTAGAACGAATGGTCTTCCTGATCCTAAGACTACTGCATCTACATCTTCTCTACCTGCTCCATGAAATTTAAAATCTATTGCTTCGAAGAGCTCTACAGCTGGACCACCAATTAATTCACTTATAGATTCAGGGTATTCTCTTCCAGTGAAATTGCACTTACTACATCCCCTACCCCAGCATTCTCTACAATACCAAGGAGTTTGAGGTATGTCTTTCTGAAGCTTCCTGTACCGTCCATATATAAATAAAGGGTTAACCTGTACTTCGTATGTATTTGAGAATATGTCAATGATTACTACTATCTCTGGAGTCCTATACTCAATCTCTCTATTTATCTCTTTTTGAATTAATCCACCAATCTCCCTAGTTATATCTTCTTTAATGTCTTCACCAGTAGTAACCATGTATTCTGAGCGAATTATATCCTCCCTCTCTCTAATCTCTGGGGGAACCCTTGCTCCGAGTAGAAAATTTCTAAACTCATATTCTTTTAATTCATCAATTATCTTTGAAGCAACTTCTTTAAACCTCATCTTATCTAAGTATCCCTCACAGATAAAGCATGGCTTCGTGGACGGCTTATCGTAACCTAGTTGTTCAAGAAGCTTTATCGATGGATGATGATTGCACATGGATAGTATTCTTATCCTCTCTAATCCTTCTTCAGTGTTTTCTTTTATTAATTTATGAGCATCCATAAATATAATAGTCTTCAATGCTATACCTCTTTCCTTATTACTTATACCATATCCTAATGATGCGAATTGCCTACCTAAGCAGTAATCGCAGAGAGGGTATCTTGAGAGTATCCTAAAGGCTAGGTCAATGATCTCCAAGGATCTCAAGAGTTCAAACCTCTCATATTACCGGTTACTGTACTGTTTTAAGAAACTTCTTCGGAAGCCTCTTAGCTGTCTTCATAAACTTCTTCGCTAACCTATACTGTTTAATTAGATTCTTAACATCCTTCTCTAAGACTCCCGCTCCTCTTGCAATCCTCTTAATCCTAGATGAGTTGATTACGTGGGGGTTAACCCTCTCCTCAGGCGTCATAGAATGTATTATCGCATCCCATTTCTCAATTTGTTTCTCTGCATCTCTAAGAGTTTCATCTGGTATATTCTGGATTCCTGGAAGAGGCAGCTTAGAGATAAGTTTAGAGAGTGGACCAGCCCTCCTTAAGTCTTTTAATTGTTTAACGAATTGCTCAAGTGTAAATTCTCCACGTATAAACGCTTCTGCTCTCTTCTCATCCATCATCAGTTCAGCTAATCTGAATTTTTCTAGGAGCCCCTCAATATCCCCTAATCCCAGTAGTCTACTAACATACCCAGCTGGATTAAATAATTCAATCTCATCAATTTTCTCTCCTGTACCAATAAATTTTATCTTAGCACCTGTAGCAGCAATCGCTGATAGAGCTCCCCCACCTTTTGCACTAGTATCCATCTTTGTTAAGAATATTGATCCGACTGGTGCTGCTTCATGAAATGCTCTTGCATGTACTCCTGCTTGTTGACCCATACCTGCATCTATAACTAACATAACTTCGTCTGGCTTAACCTCTCTCTGAAGGTTTCTCACTTCCTCCATTAGAGTTTCTTGACTCTTATGTCTACCAGCAGTATCTATTAATATCACTCTTACTCCATCTGATGTTAGCTTCTCGATACCTGCTTTAACAATCTTAACTGGATCTTTCTCACCATCATGCCTGTATACTGGTATCTTTGTATCTCTCAGTAGTTGTTCAAGCTGGTCGCATCCTCCAGGTCTGTAAGTATCTGCACATATAACTCCAACGCTGTAATCATTCTTTCTGAGATAGTATGCTAGCTTAGCTATACTAGTTGTTTTTCCGAAGCCTTGTATTCCAACCATCATTATTATGTATCGGCGGTCTCTAGGGATCTTTAGTTTAGCAGGTTCCTCACCTAAAAGTTTAACCAATTCTTCATAAACTATCTTGATTACCTGATCTTTACGGGAGATCCCGGGAGGAAGCTTCTCTTCCAATGCTCTCTTTCTAACATTCTCGGAGATTTTCTGTACAAGCTCTACACTAACATCACCTATTAGTAGTGAACGTTGAATCCCTCTAACAAGCTCATTGATAGTGTTTTCATCAACACTAGTAGATGAAATAAACTTGCTGATTGCTTTCTTTAACAACTCACCTAGCGATGTCATCCCTATCAAACTATACATACCTAGTATTAAGAGTTGACTAGATAGAAGATTTAAAAATCTTAGAGAGGTATAGTTTAATTGTACCTATCTAGAGTTTATGCAGTAGCTTCTATGAAAGTTCTAGTTACTGGTTCGGAGGGGTTTGTTGGTAGGAACCTAGTAAAGTACCTGAAGGATAGAGGATTTGATGTTATCGGTCTAGATATATCTGGTGGAGAGCTAAGGTTGGATGTTACAGATTTTGATGCTCTATTAAGAAGTTTATCTAACATAGATTTTGATGCTGTAGTTCATCTATCTGCAATCGCTAATATTCCTGAAAGTATTAGAGATCCATATAGGTGTTTTAAGGTTAATGTCTACGGAACATTAAACATTCTTGAGATAGCTTCAAGGAAAAATGTTAAGAGATTCATATATGCTTCTTCTGCAAATGTTTATGGGTTACCATTAAAACTACCAGTAGATGAAGATACACCACTAAATCCTAGAACACCTTATGATTATTCTAAAGTAGCTGCTGAGACAATAGTTCAAAGCTACTGGAAGACTAAGAAACTACCTACAGTAATCTTTAGAAGCTGGAAGCTCTTCGGTGAATATGATGTTCCAACAACAGCTATCCCCTCCTTTATAAGAGCATGTTTAAAGAATGAAACCATAAAACTCTATAATAGTGGAAGAGATACAACCGACCCAACATATATTGAGAATTACTGTATTGCCATAGAACTAGCTCTAACTAGAGAAGAAGCAATAGGAGAAGTATTCAACATCGGGACCGGAAACGAAATCACTATACGGCAGCTGGCAGAATTAATAAGGAAGCTAACAAACTCAGATAGCGAGATAGCACTCCTACCCCCTAGGACAGAAGAAGAAAAGGAGCCTATGCGGAGCTATCCATCAATAGAAAAAATAAAGAAGCTACTAGGATATACTCCAAAAACATCACTAGAGGAAGGATTAAAAAGAACAATACAATACTACAAACAATTACTAGAAGCAGAGACAATCTAATAGCTAAATACAGCTCCTGAGAACTCTATGTAGTGGGCCGGTAGCTCAGCTGGGAGAGCCTTCAAGCCCTAGGAGCGCTCCCTTGGCGTGGGAGAGGTCGCGGGTTCAAATCCCGCCCGGTCCACTATATTAAATCTACGAGTTCTGTTGACCATATTTAGTTTATTGGAGGTTGTAGTAGTTTATGAGAAAGGATGTAGTGACTCTCGATATATCTTGGATACGTCTTCTTCACTTACATCTATAGGTGCGGACTTTAATCCATCGGGTAATCCAGGTGTTTCTTTTACAAGCTTGACTAAACCGGGTATCTCTGCCTCCGTGAATCCATAGTCTGAAAGCTTCTTCTTTAAACCCACACCGTAGAGCCATTCTTCCACTCTTAATGCAGCAATCTCTGCTTCTCCGGGCTTCCCATCTAGATCAGGTACTATAGGTTTCAAGATTTCTGTCAATATGTCTGGGACAGCGGGATAGATTGTTTTTAGTATCGCTGGGAGAAGTATCCCAAGTCCTATTCCATGTGGTATCTCAGTCTTCACTGCACTTAGTGGGTGTTCTAAGCTATGAGTTATATGGGTTCCAACGTGGTCAATAGCTATTCCAGCTATCATCGAAGCATAGAGAAGATAGTATCTTGCGATGATATTTTCAGGGTCAACTATTGCTGTAGGTAGGTATCTTGCAATTAGACTTACTGCTTGTTTTGCTAATTCTATTGAGAATGGTGTCGTGTCTTTATTAGTAGCAGATTCTATAACATGGTTTAATGCATCTACAGCTGTCGCAATCGTCTGCCATCTATCTAGTTTAATCATTAATTGTGGATCATCAATCGTATATTCTGGATATGTTAAAGACATGCCTATCTTATAATTTTTCTCAGGGATCGTCTCAACACCGTATCTATTGATTTCTGTTCCCGTCCCATGTGTCGTATTTATGGATATTACCGGTAAAGACGACTGAGGTGGCTTTCTCTTCATAAAAAGTTCTCTAGCACTCCAGTCTAGTGGTAATAATGCTGCTACAGCTTTAGCTGTATCTATTGGGCTTCCACCACCGATACCTAGAACGGCTTGAGCCTTAAACTCTTTGCCAATCCTTACTGCATCATCAACCATGTCTACGGTTGGATTAGGAGATACTTCATCATATAAGACGTACTGTGTGTTGTGTTCTTCTAAAGCTAGCTTAACATAATCCCATGCACCGCAAATCTTGTAAGATGTCCTTCCTGTAACTATTAGTATCCTTGTTATCCCTCTATCTTTTAAATTTCTAAGTATCTCTCTTATCTTGTTTATCGCTCCTACACCGAAATAGAGATTTACTCCACCATATTTTAGTTTGAAGACTTTGTTAATGTTTATCTTACTTTCCCAAATCATATAAGCAACTGTTTTAATCTTCTATATAACTTATGATATTCTACCAATTTCGGTTCTCATTTGTTTAAAGATTTTAGGTGGATTCTCGATTTAACAATGTTGATTTTAACTTAGTTTTACTTCTTCTCCTTCTTGTATGACTTCGACTTTAATGTCTTCTTTTTCTAAAAGTCTCTTGAATTCTCTAGGATTCTCAGTGTGGATTGGGATTACCTTCTTCGGTTTTATTTCTCTGATTATCTTGAGTAGGTCTTCTCTATTAGCATGACCTGAAGCATGTATCCATCTACTATCTAGTCTGAGAAGATTTATCCAATTCTCTATTTTCTCCCATTCTATCTCTTGCTCTTCATCATGAGGCTCACTAGTTGATTCAATAAATAGTGACCCAGGAATAGGCTGTATTTCTGCAAGCTCAAAAACATATTGATGACTATTAAAAATAAGAAAATACTTATCTTGATCCTTAGATATTTCTTCAGGCTTAATAAGCATATCTGTATTCAATAATGATTCATAGATTTTCTTTAACCAGCCTCTAAAATATGTAGAACCAAGGAAATATCCTTCATCAATTATAGACCTTTTCTCAAAATACACCTTAACATTCTCTAGTTTTGGAAGCTTGACTTTACTCTCTACTTCATACAATGTTTTGATTAAATGGTAGATTCTAGAAGAAAGGACTGGTATTCTGCCACATTCTTCAGCAGCTTCTATCATTGTTCTAACTCTATCTATGTCAAGAGATGAGACCAAAGTGGAAACCAGCTTTCCGCTCTTCTTTAATGTTTCCATTATAACTTCATTCTTAACGTCATCTTCAGATCTAGTTGTTGAGTCATTTATTCTAGTCCCCTCAATTAATAGAAAGTCCACACCCCTAGTCTTTTCAATGAAGTCTTCAGTATACTTGCTGACAACACCATGAAATCTAATATCACTTGTATAAGCTATAGATGATTTACCTGTTTCTATTCTAAAGCCGAAAGTTGCTGGAATTGAATGGTCAACTGGTATGGGTAAGACTTGAAAAGGTACTTTACCAATTTCCCTACCTTCCTCAAAGATAATTAACGGACGTTCAACCTCATCTAATCCTTCCTCTATCTTAACCTTCTTTTTTAATTCCTCTCTCCTTCTATCCTTATAGATAAATATCTCTCTATCAATGCCTGTTCTCCCAGAAGTTTCTATTGAGTGTTCTATCAATGCTTTCATGCTCTTGCTTACAGCTATAGGTGTTTCCGCCTTTAAGAATGCAAGTGAACCGTAATGGTCTAGGTGACCATGTGAAATTATACAGCAGTCTATTGAAAAGTTTCTCGCGCCGTTAAGAATTTTCTCATCTAATGCTAAGTCCTCCCTATATACTCCACTAATCATTGGAAGAATACCTACAAATAGATAGTTCCTCAAGACTCTATTTATTCTCTCAAATCCATAACCGACTGCATACTCTCTCTTCTTCTTAAGATTGAGACCGAAATCTAAGAATACAGCTCCTTCTCCCCCATATAGAAGTATCTTATTTCCTCCTATTTCTCCTGCTCCACCTAGTAAACAAATACTAACCAATCCTCTAGAAATGAGGAATAAAGCCTATTTAAATTATTGATTAAAGACTGGTTAGGGGAAGCTCTCCTAAGCATTGAGCACATATTTTTTAAAGATATATTGTTCTATCTGTAACATGATAATTGGGTTGTTTATGTCTTCTAGTATTCCTCGTATTGAAGAATATATGAGGAGAGAAGTGTATTTTGTTAATTCTGAAGATCCACTTAGTAGGGTTGTTGGGATATTCAGAGAGACTGGTCTTCCAATAGTTGTAGTTCTAGGTAACTCTAAAAATTATCTTGGGGTTATTACTGATAGGATCGTATTAAGGTCTATGTTAAATGTTGATACTGTAAAAGCAAAGAATGCTTTAGTAAAAGTTCCGATACTCAATGCTTCTGACTCTGTTGCGAAAGCTGCACGTTTAATGCTTGAAAACACTGTTAAAGGATTACCAGTCTCAAATCAGAACAAAAAAATAATAGGAATAATCACTGTAGATGATATAGGTAGAGTGGCGGAAAAGCTCTATCCTAGATTAAAGATTAAGGAAGTTATGACAAAAGATCCTATTACTATAACTTCAGATTCCACGATAGGTAAGGCATTAGTATTAATGCGTGAAAATGGGATATCGAGGCTACCTGTAACCAAGAATGATAAACTAGTAGGTCTAGTTACTATACGTGACATAATCGATAAGGTCCTACAACCTAGGAGTAGAGCAACACGTGGAGAAGTAGTTGGAGAAAAAATTAGAAGTTTAGGATATAAGGTCTCAGATATAATGACTAAGTCTGTAATTCAATCTTCTCCTGAAGAAAACCTTTCAACTGCTGTAAAGAAGATGATTGAGAATAATGTTTCATGCCTCGTTATAGTATCTCATAATAGAGTATCTGGAATAATTACTTGGACGGATATTCTTGGGATTATTGCTTCTCTGGAAGAAAAAGAGAAACCACCAATCTATATACAGGTTAGCTTCAAGGTGAAAGACATATCTCCAATAGAGAAAACAGAAATAATCAAGACCGCTGAAAAATATATTTCAAAACTGGGGGAAACCTTAGGTAACGGTTATCTTTTACTACACTTTAAAGAACATAAAGAGAAGCATGGAGAACAACATTTAATCCATTGCAGATCTATTCTAAGAACTGATAAAGTAGATCTTGTAGGGATTGGTGAAGCATGGACAGCTAGTCAAGCAGCTAGAGTAGCTTTAGATAAGATTGAGAGACAGTTATTGATAATAAAAGAGCTGGCTGAAAAATATCCATATAGTGAAGAAGTAATGAAGAGGTGGGTTACTGAATTTTAAAAATCAGGTTCAACTATTACTTTGTATAGGTTATTAGGTGATGACAGCAGCCTTCGTAAACTAATCTTTAACCTTCCTGTAGAGTAAAGCAATATCGAAAACAACATTATTGTTGAGATAACGTGTAGGAGTAGCGACGCATATAGGTAGCCTAAGAATATTGTTAAAGGCCCCTCAACATACTCATTTATTATAGGCCATAATATTGGGTTGTAGGAGTGATGTAGATAATCTATTAATACATGGGTTAATGCTCCAATACTAGCAGCACCCCATGAGTAGACCAAGCTCATACTGAGATTACCGTTTACTCCGAGAATCCCAATAACTCTCTGGGAGCTGTAAATTAACTTTGTAGTTAAGATTGCTATCAAGCTATCGATAGTTAGAGCACCGATTAATGAGTGGGCTAGCCCCCTAGGGATCGAATAACCCATTATAGTCAATAGAGGTATCTCAAAATCAGGTATCATTGAGCCAATAACTAACGTAAGCCTCGCCTTCTTCAACTTCCTTAAAATTGGCCAAACATAAACCACATGAAGTATGGTAATGGGCATTATAATCAACCTCGTCCAACAGAATCCTGCCTCACTTAGATCTAACTGCGAGATATAAACTATCAAGGATACAAACTTAGTCTACCAATCTAGATGACTAGGTTGTCTTTCTTAAAGTTATCAATGTGATTTTATATTCTGAAGAAGGAATTTCCATTTTATCTGGATATTCTCTTTGAGGCTCAACTCTTAATAATCTAATAACGTATCCGTTAAATTCTCTCTCCTCATCACCTGGTATACTTAAATTCACCCTATCCATATCCCTATCCTTCTTTCTAAAGCTTAATTCTACTACTACTCTTCCAGCCCAGAAGCAATAAACGTTCACGGGGCATCTAGTATCTTCAATAACTCTAATAAAAGTTACAGTCACTTCAGCATCTTTAATTAGAGTCTTCTCACCAATTTTAAGCTGGAATTCTCCACCTAGTGTTGAAGTTATTATACGGCTTTCTACTTTCAGATAGAAAATAATAAAAATTGATGCAATAGTGATAATGACCAAGGCGATGGTTAAGATGATTCGAAGAGGCAGCTTAAGCATGTATGATGGATAAAATACTATCTAAAAACTTTTCAGGATAAACTAAGGGTAGCCTTAAATATTTTAGACATCAAAGTACAGGTAGAATTCATATGGGTGGGGTTTAGAGTTTACTTCATAGAAATGCTTCATTTCTAATTCTATGATTGTATCAATTAAATCATCTGTCATAACTGGTTTTAGAAACTCTCTATCAGATTCTAATGATTCTACTGCTTCCTTTAAGCTTCCAGGTAGCTCCCTAACCCCTAGTTCTCTTCTACGTTCAGGTGTCAGCTTATAGATATCTTCATCTACTGGGTCTCCTGGATCAATCTTATGTTTAATTCCATCTAATCCAGCTGCTAGAATTGATGCAAAAGATAGATATGGGTTAGCAGAAGAATCTGGGGTTCTAAATTCTATCCTCTTAAAAGTTGAATTATTCTTTCCTCTATGGTATACGGGGATTCTTATGTTTGCAGACCTATTAGATTTGCTCCAAGCAATGTAGACTGGAGCTTCATAACCTGGAACGAGTCTCCTATAAGAGTTTGTTGTAGGTGCAACTATCGCGGCTAATGCTCTGCTATGCTCAAGTAGCCCACCGATAAAGTATCTCGCTGTCTGGCTTAACTCAGCATACTCATCATCTTCATCATAGAATATGTTTTCTCCATTCTTCCAGATACTTACATGAACGTGCATCCCCGAAGCATTATCCCCATATATTGGTTTAGGCATGAAAGTAGCAATTAAACCCATCTGTCTTGCAATGTTTTTGGCTACATACTTATAGGTCTGAACATTATCTGCCATCTTAACTAATGTATTATATCTTAAGTCAATCTCACATTGACCTGCAGTTGCAACTTCATGATGGTGAGCATCTACTCCTATGTTAAAATATTCTTCCAAGATTCTACAAACTTCATTCCTGTAATCCATTAACGTATCTTGAGGCGGAGCAGGAAAATATCCTTCCTTAAACCTAATCGGGTATCCCTGAATAGTATCTCCAGAATTCCATGGAGCTTCTCTAGACATTATATAATAACTCATACCTCTACTTGGATTTGAGACATCCCAGTATACTCTATCAAATACGAAGAATTCTACTTCTGGCCCCCAGTAAGAAAAATCGTAACCTA
Organism: Candidatus Geocrenenecus arthurdayi; assembly: GCA_023539395.1. Classification (GTDB taxonomy): domain Archaea; phylum Thermoproteota; class Nitrososphaeria_A; order Caldarchaeales; family Wolframiiraptoraceae; genus Geocrenenecus; species Geocrenenecus arthurdayi. The sequence goes on from JAKCEX010000006.1 coordinate 10,620, forward strand.
GTTCTCTAAGATATAATTCGGCTTTCTGCGCTACATATCTTGGGTCTTTAGTAGACCTCCCACCACCATACCCATTGTATATATCACAGATCATTCTACAGGTCTTTCCACTACTGTTATGCCATGGAATCAAAGCGAAGGTTGAGGGGTCAGGCTTCAACACCATGTCAGAGCTATATATCTCTGCAAAGCCTTTAATCGATGATCCATCAAGCTTGGGTACACCTTCTTCAAATAACTTCTCATTTAAGTATTCGCTGGTTACAGTAATATGGTGTAGCTTACCTAGAATATCCGTGAAATGTAGATCGATGAACCTAATATTAATCTTCTTCCATGAATCGATCATCTGCTCTACCGTAATCTCCCCACTCATTCTGGTTGATTCATTAGACAAATGTCCTATATAACCGTTCCCATTCTAGAAAAATGAATAGAAAAACAACAAAATTGGTAACAAATGAACAGCAAGGTGGCTATGTGGACGGTAAATACTCACTAATAAGAATTACTATTATTGATCACAGCAATTTTCAATGATTAAGTCAAGAGGGAAACTAGTCAAAGAATACAGAATTCTAAATTACTCTTCTATACTCTGTCAAGAGGACTGATTGGCCTATCAGCTATGTAATGCTTTTCGCATGCAGTATTTAGAGAATTGCTTCTCCCACCATTACCCATTATTTAAAACATGTAGATAAGAAACCTTAAGTGGAAGTTAACATGATCGAAGGTTTGATGATAAGGGTAAAAAGGGTTTACGAAACACCTTCAATGGAAGATAGGGTAAAACCTTCGCGATCCGCCAACTTTTACTTGGGGGTGAGGCTGCTCTCCAAATATAGCATACCAGAGATATTACATAGCTGAAAGAATTAACAATTAAAGATTAAACTTAAATTTGGAGAAGAGAGAATCAGAATAGGGGGCGTAGCCTAGCAATCTAGAAAGGGCTGAAGGTCTACGGCGCCGGGCTCCAGCGCCTACACAGAGAATTGGCTTGATCCATATGGAGATGAAGATGCGCTGGAGCGCAGTCTTGAGGTGAAGATACCCGGAGACCGTGGGTTCAAATCCCACCGCCCCCATATTGTCTCGATTAAAATAATTGGAGAGAGCTAGAGTGTTTTCAGTAGCTTCTCTATACTCCTTTATAGTGAAGGTGAAGCCTATGAGTTCAGCATAACTCTATCTAGATTAGTTCTAATGTACAGTCAATATTCACCTTCCTCCGATATATCTTCCTCATTTTCTCATCGCTCTTAAATAAGAATGCTGATGGTAATGTTTTTGTTTCTCTGTTCTCTCTTATGTAGGTATATCTACTCTTGAGGGTTTTTAGGTTTTTCTCAAGTGAGGGTGTGTGTAGCCTTACTTAGTAGAGTTCATTGGTCTGATGGTGTTACATGCTCTATATGTGGTTCAAGATGAGTGGTTAGGTGATGTAGATATAGTGACTACTAGAGGTATATGTGTAAGGCTTTCGGCAAGACATTCAATGATAAGACTGTGATATTTTCGTAGGAGTATTAGAATAAAAGCTCATATATCATGCTGATTTTAGAATGTGTAGGATATGGGTTTTTCCAGTAGATTAGAAGGGTATACGGGGAGGGTTAGAGAAGTTCTAGAGTCTGCTGGAGTAGATGTAGGAGATGAGATCGAGATAACTATTGGTGAGCATGAAAAGATTAAAGGCGTATTAATGAGTAGATATGAGCTAGCTGACCCCGAGTATATTGTAGTAAAGCTTCCAAATGGATATAATATAGGCGTGAGGTTTAGAGAGAACATCCAGGTTAGGAAGCTTTTAGAAGAAGTAAAGAAACCTGCTTTCAGACCTCCAGAGAAAGCTCGCCCAATTCCAGGTTTACCAAGAGTAACTATTGTAGGTACAGGTGGAACTATTGCGAGTAGGATCGATTATAGAACTGGAGCAGTTAGACCCGTTCTTACAGCTGAAGACCTACTATCGATAATACCAGAGCTGGCAAGCATAGCCAACCTTGATGCATCAATCCTATTCTCTATATTCAGTGAAGATATGACTCCGAATGAATGGTCTATGATGGCTACTAGGGTAGATGAATACATTAGGAGAGGAGTTGATGGAGTAGTTATTGCTCACGGTACAGATACTATGGGATATTCTGCTGCTGCACTAAGCTTCGCTCTCCAAAAACCTCCTATACCAATAGTATTCGTAGGAGCACAGAGGTCATCTGATAGACCATCAAGTGATTCAGCTACAAACTTAATCGCAGCAGTTAAAGTAGCTGGTTACGCGCCATTTGCAGAAGTCTGTGTAGCAATGCATGATAACCATTCTGACGAGGTAATAGCAATCCATAGAGGAACACGGGTTAGGAAAAATCACACAAGTAGTAGGGATGCTTTTAAATCAATAAATACTGAGCCTATAGCTTTCTACAAGAATGGAGAAATATATGTCAATAGAAAAGACTTAAACAATCGAGGTAGTAATCAATATATCTTTAACCCAAAATTCTCTGATAAAGCAGTATTGTTAAAATTCTTTCCAGGAATGAGCCATGAAATACTAGAGGATATCTGGATGAAGGGTTACAGGGGGATCATTATTGAAGGTAGTGGTCTAGGTCATGTTGCTAGAAGATTGATCCCAACATTAGAGAAGATTCTTAAAGACGGAGTATTTATTGGAATGACTTCTCAATGTATGTATGGGAGAGTAAATATGAGAGTTTACTCCACGGGTAGAGACCTCTTAAAAATAGGTGTTACACCTCTAGATGATATGCTTCCTGAGACTGCATACGTTAAGCTATCTTGGGTTCTTGCACAAACAACAGAGATTGAAGAAATAAAGAATCTTATGTTAACGCCTTTAGCAGGAGAGATTGGTGAAAGAAGCATACCATAAGGTGATGAACTGTATGGAGATTGATTATAAGAAGATAGGATTGAAAGTCGGCTTAGAAATCCATAGGCAGCTTGATACAAAACATAAGCTCTTCTGCAATTGCCCTACAGAGCCTAAAGAAGAAGGGAGAGAAATAATATTTACGAGATGGTTAAGGGAAGCTCAGAGTGAGCTAGGTGAAGTAGACCCTGCAGCTATCTTTGAAGCTAAGAAGAAAAAGAAGATAGTCTACCATGGAGATGATAAATCTATATGTCTTGTTGAGATGGACGAGGAACCACCCCATGACTTAAATAAAGAAGCTATTGAAATAGCTCTATCTGCATCTCTACTAATGAATAGCAACCCAGTAGATGAGATACATGTAATGAGGAAGATTGTAATTGATGGGTCGAATACAACTGGTTTCCAGAGAACTTGTATAATAGCCCTAGGTGGATGGGTTGAAGTAGCAGGGAAGAAGATACCGATACAGACAATATGCCTTGAAGAAGATGCAGCTAAAATACTAGAACAAAGAAAAGGTGAAGTACATTATGATCTAAGAAGGCTTGGAATACCGATGATAGAAGTATCAACAGCTCCAGTTATTGAATCTCCTATGGAAGCTTATGAAGTTGCATACGCTATTGGTAGACTACTTAGAGCAACAGGTAAAGTAAAGAGAGGAATAGGCACAGTTAGACAAGACCTTAATATTTCTATTAGGGATGGTGCATTAATAGAGATTAAAGGTGTTCAAGAACTAGATTTAATCCCAAAGGTAATAGAGCTTGAAGTAGCTAGACAGCTTCACCTACTAAAGATTAAGGATGAATTATTGAAGAGAAACGTAACTGCAGAAGAAATCCATTCTCAACCAATAGTTGATGTAACAGAGATATTCGTGAATACTAGCTCAAAGATTTTAAAGAAAAAAATAAGTGAGGGGTGCAAAGTTCTCGCATTAAAGCTTCCAAGATTTAGTGGATTGATTGGATTGGAGGCTGCTCCGGGAGTACGTTTAGGAGCAGAGTTTTCTGGTAGAGTAAGAGCATGGACTGATGTTGAGGGGATATTCCATACAGATGAGCTACCAGGGCATGGTATAACAGTTGAAGAAGTCTCTAGTCTATATCAAAAAGTTAATGCATCCAATCTTGATGCTATCGTAATAGTTGCAGAGGAAGAATATAGAGCTAGAGAAGCATTAGAATATGTTAGAGAAAGAGCTATAGAAGCATTACATGGTGTTCCATCGGAAACTCGTGCAGCTAAGCCTGATGGGACAACCGTATATATGCGACCGAGACCTGGAGCAGCTAGAATGTATCCAGAGACTGATCTTCCACCATACCCTGTAAGGAAAGAATATATTGAGTGGCTGAGGAAGAATCTTCCACCAACTTTAGAAGAGGTTGCTAGGAGGCTTGTAGAAAAATATAATCTAAGTAAGCAGATCGTTGATGAATTGATAGATATGGAGAAGGTTGAATTATTCGAGAAGATAATTAATGAAATAGGATTACAGCCAACTATTATTGCATCTATCCTAACAGAACATGTAAAGAGTTTAAAGAGAGAGGGAGTAAAAATCGAGGAACTAAAAGATGAACATTTCATAGAATTTTTCAGATTACTCTCTAAAGGGGTAGTAGCTAAAGAAGCTGCATACGATGTATTAAGATGGCTTTCAGAAAATCCTACTAAAAACATTCTAGAAGCTATAGAAGCTCTTGGGCTGAGACCTGTCCAGATGGGTGAGATCGAAGAAAAGATTGTTCAGTTGATTGAGCTTAATAGAGAAGTTGTTTTAAAGAACCCTGGTAAAGCTGTATCGATAATAATGGGAGAATTAATGAAAGAATACCGTGGAAAAATTGATGGTGCAAAACTATATCAAATGGTTTCTTCTAAGGTTTATGGCCAAAGAACTTGAAAGACTACGGCTATGAAAAAATGTGCTTAAAAAGTGCTTGAACCAATCAGCCTCCCCCAAATCCACTTTAACCTATCTCTATAAAGCTTATAACATAGTATTAGGAATGAAATCCTAGTATGTGTGCACAGGCAACATACAGGGTTAGGCTAAATCTAAATGGGTTAGAGATAGAAGTTGAAGGTGATAGAGATTTCGTTGAATCAAAGATATCAGATTTAAACTGGATAGATGCTATATCTAACAAGCTTCAGGGACTGGTTGTTAGACATCCATCTAGAGTTGTATCCATAGATAAGAAGATGTCATTTACAGAGTTTTCAACTGAGCTTAATCCACAAACCCATCTCCAGAGGATTCTTACTATAGCTTATTATCTATACAGATTTGAGGAAAGAGATTTTACATACGAGGATATTGAAAGCTTCTATGAGCAGAGAAGGTGGCCTAGACCAGCTAACCCCAGGCAAGCAGTCTCAGACTTGATAGATGAAGGGTACATCGAAGAATCTGGAAAGACAAATGGGAGAAAGAGTTTCAGGATATTGGAGAAAGGAATAAAATACGTAGAATCAATGTTTAAGGAGGAAAGCAAATGAAGGAAGAAAAAATTAAAGTAGTAATAAAGATGGGAGAGTCTGAAGTAGAGTTTGAGGGAAAATATGAAGAAGTATGGATGAGTGTAAATAAGTATTTCTCTGAGCTCTATCCATCTTTACAAGTGGTTAAGAAACTAGTAGGAGCAGTAGATATCGAAGAGCTTGTAAGTAAGCTTTCAGGAAAAGTCGAAGTGAAAGAAGATAGGATAAACATACTTGTTGGAGGTGACGCGAAGAAGAAAATACTGCTATGCTTAGCTGGAGCATACCTAGGTAGAAAGCTTGGAATATTTGAGAAAGAATTCTTAACACCTAAAGAGATATCCGACTATACAGGGATAGATGAAAAGCAGACTAGAGCTAGATTGAGTGAACTTAGAAAAGAAGGATTAGTTATAAGAAAGGAAGACGGACTATATGGTTTTACTCCCGCTTCAATGAAAGAGCTAATTGAATAAAAGCATACTAACCCCGCAGAATCAATGAAAATGAATATGTTAAGATTTAAATGGTTAAAGTTTTGTTGTAAGTAGGGAATCTTTAAATAGATATCATAACACGGTTATAACGATGTCGACACAGTTAAAGTCTCTATGGGCTTCAAGGTTTATTGCTGCAGCGATCGTCCAAGGAGCTCTGGCAACTATACTAACCTTATACATTGTAATAGGGCAAACGTTATTCTTGAAACCGGAGCCAAGCAGGGTCATAGCTTTCGGTAGTGCAGGTCAATGGTTTACAGTAGGATACGTAACATACCTTATAGTGGGGGTAATAGGAGTAGCTGTAACCGCTCTCTTCTACCATTATATCGAGGCAGTTCTTGGAAAGAGATATACAGGGTTCTCCAACTTTCTCGCTTGGATACACCTAGTATTGATGAATGTAGGTGTCGTTGGTGCAACGTGGATGATGATGATCGGGGGATATCTAGGGGGAGCAGCTATGCTGCCTCCTGAAGTCGGTGGGCTAGGATGGAACCCTGGACAAGTTCACGTCAACGTATTCTATGGAATACCCCTAGGATACCCATTCTGGATAACAATCTTCATAATACTTCTAAGCATAGGTGTGCTCGCTGGAGGAATAGGATACCTTATAAACTGGCGGAGAAAAGAATAGAAACCCACCCTAAATCTCTCCTCTTTTTTGTGTAAGTCTACTAGGTAAACTTTTTCAATTAATTCTACCATGATGTATTAGGTATCGTGAAGAAATTCAGAGCTGCTATATCATTATTGTTCATTCTCCAATTATCCACTGGAGTTGTAATACTTCATGAAAATCCATCTAAAGATACATGGGTAATTCAAAGATCTTGGGGGCTTGGATTAACAATACCTAATGGCAGTCCACTAGAAGATGGGAGTAGGGTTGAGTGGGGTGAACATAGAAATATTACAGTTGTATTAACGCTCCCGAACATTAGCTACACAGATAAGACTATATACTTTATAGTAAGCATAATGACGAAGCAGCAAACAATAATCCAAGCAGCTATAGGAATTCATCCAAACAATACTTACTGGACAAGCAGCTTCATGTATGTAAAAAATGTTTATCAACATAACAAGACATACGTAGCAGTTCTACTGGACTCTCCACCTTACTTCCACCCATATGATAAAGCTTCCATCTCAATATACTATAGACCAAGTGAAGATGGAGCAGGTGGTGTTTGGGCTTCATCTATAACAAATCTTTCGACAGGGGAAAGTATAGACGTAGATATCCTAGTAGATAATAGTTCAACGTTTATGGATGGTGAACAAGAGGTAATCGCCTTCGAATCGTATACTAGTAATGAAAAAATCTTTGAACAAATGGATCAAGCAATCTTGCATTCAATACTAGTTGATGGGAGAAGAGTATTGGGTGGCTGGTATATAGATGATGGGCAAGTATTTGACAGGAGACCTCTCTTTGAGGTTGGGGGTGGCCGAGTCCCATCTTTTATCTCAATAATCCTCAAGAATGATGGAACTATAGCATGGATATACTCTAAACCTACTTGGAATAATTCTTTAAGCCCAACATACACCATAATGTTCCTATTACTCTTAGTTATATCAATGATAATCGTAGTTTATGTAGCTTATAGGATTAAATCATAAACTATTTCCGGGCAAAAGTTTTGTAGACTGGGATTAGAAGTATTAAAGCTCCAACTATTGTGATTAAGCTTAGCAGCCTTATCGGGTTCACCATCGGCTCTAGAATACTTCTAACATCTTCAACTGGTGCATGTATTATATTTAAGTAGTATCCACCGACCGCTCCCGCTGCAGCTAGAGTGATTAATGTAATGTTAACTCCAATGAATAGTAAGTAGAATCCAGCCATGATAAGCTTATTATTCAGCTCAACCTCCCATTTCTCTTCGATAAGATAGTACAAGAAAGATAAGCAGGTAAACCCTCCATACCCAACAATAAGATGAAGTAGATATGCTAGAAGAAACCAGACTCCAGGGCCTCCTCCAACAATTATCCTCAACAGTATCGAGAAAGGCTCAATGGGAAGCACTATAATAATAGTCCAAATTATTGAAATAGTCAAATTAATTATTGATCCATTCTTAACTACTCTATGAAACCTATGCTTCCCGTGAACATTTCCCCTCTCATCTCCTGCGTCCATAATCTCACTATCTATGAAGAACTATCCATATAATATGTTATTCTTCCCCCATGAATGATATAACCAGCAGCCTACAGTAAAATCATCTATAGATGGTAAGAAGATTAACAGAAACCTAAATCTAGGGATCTAAGTCTTAGATAGTGACCATGAGAAAATAGTAGTACATGATAAATGTTGGTAGATTTGATACCCCGATTATGATGACTTTTTCATCATGTCTTATAGTTACCCAAGCTTTCAGATTTTCGATTCTACAATGTCAGTAGGTTATCTGTTAATTTTGTTAAAGATCACCTGCATCTAGAATTTTTCGTACTGTTTGGCTGAAAAGCGTTTTGACTTGTAACGAGGTTTCTTCATATAGTTCCCTCTTGAGAATTCTCCAATGAGCCTTCTCTGACCTCTCTATCTTAGTAAACTCTTTAACTTACTGTTGTGAGAAACATAGCTGGAATCAGGTTGAAGACGAAGATTGCTGTAACTATAGGTCCAGCCTCAGCAGACCCAGAGAAGATTAAGAAGATTATCGAACTAGGGGCTTCTGCTCTCAGAATAAATTTTAGTCATGGAAACATTGGTGAATGGAAAAAATACGTAGATTTAATACAAGATACATGTAAGAATTTGAACAGGCATATTGCATTGATAGGAGATCTTCCAGGCCCTTCTATTAGGCTAGGGGAGATGAAGGGTAAAGTAATTTTGAAGAAAGACGATTTAGCTAGGATAATATATAAGGATAGGGTTGGAGACGCTGATGAGAAGGTTCTTCCACTACCATTCGAACCTTTCTTCAACAACATTAATGCCGGAGACATTCTTTTAATGGATGATGGGCGAATCCAACTTCAAGTAATAGGAGTTGAGAAGAGAGAAGTCATAGTTAAAGCTTTAACACCTGCAGAGATAAGCTCACGGAAAGCTATAGTAGTAAAAGGTAGAGAGATAGATTTACCTACACTCTCAAATAGAGACTTAGAAGCTGTGAGGTTCTCCATATCAAATGACCTCGATTATATTGGGTTAAGCTATGTTAGAAACGCCGGAGATATAGAACTGCTTAAGTCTACGCTGTCTTCCTTAGGTGGAGTAGAAATCGGGGTTATAAGTAAGATAGAGACTGTCCAGGCAGTAAATAATCTTACCGAGATAATTGATGCTTCAGATGCATTACTCGTTGCAAGAGGTGACCTTGGAATGCATTTTGGATTAGAACAGGTACCTCGACTTCAAGAATCTATAGTAGAGAAATGCTTAGAGAAAGGCAAACCAGTAATAGTAGCCACACAGCTACTGGGATCGATGATAGATAACCCCGTACCAACTCGAAGCGAGATAGTAGATATACTATCTGCAGTTAGAGATGGAGTAGATACATTAATGCTAACAGGTGAGACAGCTGCAGGCAAGTATCCTGTAGAAGCTGTTAAATGGTTGAGAAAAGTTATTGAAACATATGACTCAGCAATTACACCTAGAAAGATTAAGCTTCCGAGGGATGCAGATATTAGAGATAGATTTGCTGAAGGAATAACAATGTTAGCTGAATCTTTAAGGGCATCAATAGCGATCTACACCAAGACCGGGAGGGTAGCTTTGAGAATATCACGTAACCGTCCGAATGTTGAAGTGTATGCATGTTCAGGTTCTCTTAAGACTATACGTAAGATCTCAATACTCTGGGGAGTTAAACCCGTGAAAGTAGAAGCCTTAGAATATTTTGAAGGCCTTGAAGAAATGCTTTCTACATTAAAGTCTTCAAGTGAAGTAAAGAGCGGAGACGTAATAATACTAACTTATGGATTAAGAGATGAACCTATGCATCTAGTTAAGATAGTTCAAATCAGATAGTCATCTAGATGAGGAAGCCTAGAGGGTAAGCTCAGGTCTAACTTCTCTTAAAATAGGGAGAATCTTGAAGTAGATGTTTCTTAAGACTTCGAGATCATCTCTACAATGCTTCTTTATCTTCATTGCTGCACGTTTATCATTCTTTACTGCTTTCAGATATAGTGATGGTACATCTATGCCTTCTACACTAATATCTTTAGTTATGTTCAGGAATCTAGCGACATGATAGAGGTTAACGAATGAGAGCTTAAAGTAGTTACGGATAAATTCAGCTAGATCTAGATGCGTAGGTCTATAAACCAGCTCTGCTCTAAGATTATGCTTAACTGAACGTGTAGCTAGGAATGGTAAATCAAACTTACTACCATTCCAAGTAAATACTATATGATGTCTAGCTAAGTATTCTATTATTGATGATAATGTCTCTTTCTCTTTTGAAGGAATATCAGCATAAAACCATCTAAACCTACCCTTCTCATCCATAAATCCTCCTCCAACAAGATACCCTACATCAGCATCAAGAGCCGTAGCTTCCAAATCCATAAAGCAGATCTTAGGCTTAACAATACTCGTTCTCCTAGTCTTAGACATCTAGATATTAATCTACAATCAGATAAATAAGATTTCCCAAGTAACCTTACTATCAAATATCCGGGTCTCCGCCATAGTATGGAAGTCTCCGAGATACCCTCCCATAAACGCGGTATGCAGGAATATGGCATAATCCAGCTCCATAGTTATGGAGAAAGGAAAATAGAAAAATCAGAGTAGACGATTAAGACGATTACAAAGACCTAAACCTCTCATCTAGCAAGAAGATATGAATGATAAATATTCGGAATATAATCACGAGACCAAGACATTAACATGCAAGCTTTAATGCGGGGGGTGGGATTTGAACCCACGAACCCCTATGGGACTCTCCATATCTTCTCTTCAGGAGCCTCAGTCCTGCGCCTTTGACCAGGCTTGGCTACCCCCGCATTAATGTTAAGCTCTTTTCTTATTCATATTTACTTTTCTACTGTTCTCTACATAAATTTTATGCTTCTATAGTGTTGTTTTCCCGTGGATGTGTTGAATTTAATTTAAGTTGTTCTTTATGGTTAGTTACTTCCCCACAATGGCTTTGCATTCTTCTTTAATCTTTCTAGAATATTTCTTTATCTTCTCTATTCCTATTATGATATCTTCCAGGTCTTCTCTTTCAGCTAATAATACTGGTTGAGGTATCCATACTGCTTCAATATATGCTGCTTTCTCTGTGTTTGATAGAGGGCTAGATCCTGGTAGGAAGCTGTAACTATATAATGGTCTGTATCCAGCATTACATGGTATCCCTTCTTCTCTTAAAGCTTGGATAAATAATTCTTTTTCTAAGCCATTAAACTCTGCTGGATCGTATCTGAAGACATATAGATGATGTGCATGTCTAGATACTCTAGGGTCGTTTGGTAAAGGTTCAACCCCATCTACCTCCGTTAACAGCTTATCAAGATACCTCGCTGAAGAATCTCTCTTCTCCATTAGTTTAGGAGCTCGTTCAAGCTGTGCTAACAATATGGCTGCTTGCCATTCTGTAATCCTGTAGTTCCACCCGTATATTCTATGTTCATACCATGGTCCATCCCTAGGTCTACCGACATTTCTCAGAGACCATATGATAGATGCTAGTTTATCATCATTTGTAGTTATTGCTCCTCCCTCTCCAGCAGTAATATTTTTAGAGGATTGGAAGCTAAATGCTCCTGCATCTCCTATGGCACCCACCTTCCTATTCCTCCATTCAGCTCCATGTGCTTGTGCAGCATCTTCAAGTATTGAGAGGTTTTTCTCTTCAGCGAATTCTTTTACAGCATCCATATCTGCTGGTCTACCTGCAAAATGTACCGGGATGACTACTTTTGTTTTCTCAGTAATTTTATTCCTTACACTTTCAACATCTATGGTATATGTTTCTAAACTTATATCTGCATATATTATCTTTGCATGTAAGTCGAGAGCTGCGATAGCTGTTCCTATAAATGTATATGCAGGAACTATTACTTCATCTCCAGCTGAAATACCTAAGGCTTTTAGAGCAATCTTTAATGCTGTAGTTCCTGAAGAACATAGTAGGGCATGTTTAGCATCTTGAAATTCTGCGAACTTCTTTTCAAATTCTTCTTGAAGTTTTCCTCCAACTCCCCACTTCCCACTTTCTAATGCTTGAAGCAAGAGTTCCTTCTCTCTTTCATCAAATATAGGCCACTTAGGGAAAGGCTTCTTTCTTACAGCTTCTCCACCAAGTATCTTAGGTAATTCCATCAGTATCAAGCTTATAGATACCTCAGCCTTAAAATACTTTATCCAAGGCTGTGAGGAGTCAAGGCTTTAAATCAATAATTATCTACATAATCCATTGCGGTAAAGTCTTAATATCTGAGACTTAAAGATCATGATAGGATATTATGGAGCAGAACATTAAGATCGTTAGAGTAACTGATCGTGAATCATTTAAGCAACTAGAAGCATTTCAAACAGTATTCTTGGGGAGAGGAGACATAATACCTTATCATGTTCTTATTGCATTTCAAGAAATGGGTGGCATAGTTCTAGTTGCATATGACCAGAATAATAGACCTGTAGGCTTATTATGTGGATACAATTCATTTAAAAATGGGGAACTATTCCACTATATACACTTCTGTGGAGTTTTACCTGAATATAGTGATACTGAACTACCTGCTGAGATGAGAATAGCAGTGAGAAAATACTTACTAGGTGAAAACATAAACCAAGCTGTATGGCTTATTGACCCATTAAACCCATTTGAAGCATACACGAGCATACATAAGCTGGGAGGTATAGGAAGAGAATATATGAGAAACTTCTATGGATTAATGAGGGACCCACAGAATAGAGGTTTAGAATCAGATAGGCTTCTCATTAGGTGGGAACTAGATTCTAAAGAAGTTGAAGAAAAACTTTCTAAAAAATTGGAAGATGAGATCGACGATGCCTACTTAGACGATTTAGAGAGGAGTAATGTAATTGTTCGCGATGGACCGTTTAAGAGAATACTAGACTATAAGTTAAACCTAAATGTTGAGAAATTCTGTTTAGAAATCCCAATGAATATTGAATCAATGAAGAAGAGAGACTTATCCATTGCAATTGAATGGAGAGAAATAACCAGAAGAATATTTGAACATTATCTCCGAAGAGGTTATTTCATAACTGAGGTTCTAAAAGATTCAAGAAATGATAGCTGCTACTACATATTCGAGAAGAAAGATATGCGGAGATCATAATATGCCTCCGAGTATGTATGCGATAAGCGCTATGAACATCCAGAGCAATGTCTCATTCTTAACTTTGATAGCATTCTCTTTGTCTGGTCTCTTCATTATTTTACGTGCAGAAATAATGAACCCTACGTCTGCTATCAAGACTATTGGTAGATAATATTCAGAAACACATCCTAGGATGTAGGGTACTGGACTAAATAGAACAGCTAAGAGGTATAGAATAGAACCTGCTAATGCAGCTTTACCTGCTCCCTTAACCCTAGCAATGGAATTCACCCGTCTAACTATGTCGCCTTCAACATCAGCAATTCCTTTAATTACTTCCCTTCCAGTATTTGATAATATAACAGGGATGATAAACACTATTATTCTATCAGATATGTACCCGTCACTCATTGTTGCACCGAATATGAAGGGTGCCGAAACGATTAGGCTTACAATAAAATTTCCTATCAAACCTGTCTTCTTTAAACTTGAATTATATGTGAATGCAGCTAGGTAAGATATTATGGCTATTATCATGCAGTAGATTGAAATTAATCTTGAGAAGATTATGCCTGTTAATCCTAGTATGGATGAATAAATAACCGCATGTGAAGGCTTAATTAAACCAGATGGTATCGGTCTATGGGGAGCGTTAACTCTATCAACATCTCTATCAAAATAATCATTTAGAACCATTGAGCTACCGTTTAAAGTATATGCAACAATAAATGAGTAGACGAAGTCTTCAAAACGGATTATCTTAGAATATGAGATGGCAACACCTGCCAATACCCCTACAAACATCAAGATACCATTAGGAGGTCTCGTAATCATAACATAAGCTTTTAACAGCTTCATCGTTAAAGATTTCTATATCAGAGAATTTTTATGTATTTACTTTGTATTTCCAGCTAATAATTCTCTTCTAAAACATCTTCTCCCCTTATCAAAAATCAGCCCCCTCTCAATGTCAGCAGAGAAAAAATAAAACATCTATGACCTTTTCCTTACCCACTTATAGTTCATAGCCCCTCCCTATGAACTACGCAGTTTTTCCAAGTTTCCCCTAATTAGATAGAATGAGGTAGTTAAAAGATAAAAATTAGCTAGCAAAATAAAATAGGGAGCGGGGGTAGCCAAGCCTGGTCAAAGGCGCAGGGCTTAGGACCCTGATCACGAATGAGGGGAATCCCATAGGGGTTCGTGGGTTCAAATCCCACCCCCCGCACTGCCATGAACAATAATAGAAGTTGTTATACAAGTGGCTTATTCTCTGTGCTGGATAGCTATTTATCCAAGAGATTTTTAAACTATAAGTTGGGGATTGTTAACCTTATAACTCTTGGATAGATTATTTTATCTGGGATGTTTAAGTGGGGAGGGTGAATATTATTTCTACTCATGTTAGTTCTGTAGATGAATTGCTTAATGGAGGGTTTAAGCTTGGGCAGCTCTACTTCCTATATGGTGAAGAGAAGACTGGAAAGACTAGCTTAACCCTAACTGTCTGTGCTTCAGCTATTAAAGAAGACTTAAAACCATTATTCATAGATTGTTCTGGGAGACTTCACCCAGAGAGGGTTTTACAGATTTTACAATCTTGGTCGGTAGATTTATCAAAGCTTTCTATTAGGATTATTCAGAGCTTCGAAGAGCAAGAACAATTAATCTTGAATCTCTATAATTCAAAAAAGATGTTTGATGTAATAATTCTTGATGACTACACATACCAGCATAGGATAGAATTGTCTGGAGATGTAAGGCAAGACTTGTCAATATACAAGAGGCTTGCATTACAAGTAGCGATGCTATCTGAATTAGCTAGTAGAGAAAACATAACAGTGATAATAATCGGTCAAGTACATGATATGCCTGAACAGGGAGGGGGAAAAGCAGTAGCATATAGAATCTTAAGCCATTGGGCTAAATGGGTCCTAAAGCTTAGAGTAGGCTCTAGACACTATAAAGAGATAATTATAGAGAAGCCTGAGAAGAAGGGTCTAGGATACTTTACCATAAACAACAGGGGAATAAGTGAGCCCGGTAACTTTAGGGCGGGGTAAACTTGGCTAGATATGCTGTATATATCCCTATTCCCGCTAGTAGTATTAAGAGGAAACTGAAAAACAACATATACTTAGTTGTCCTAGGATTGTAGGGTCTAGTTGTAGCGTTTAAGTAAAGCCATACTCCTCCTGCACCCATTAGATAGTACAAGGCTACAACTATGGTCTCAGCATGGCTTTGAGCATTAATACTCCAGAGGAATACCCTGATAGCTCCCCCTCGCAGGAAGGCTATAGGTATAGGGTTTTCAGTTGTAAGTATGTAGGTTACGCCACTTATAAACACGATAACAAAAAGCATCAATACTATTGAGAGTAATGTTAACGCAGTCTCAGATTTAAGTGGACTAAGCTTTTCCTTCAAGTATTCAACTATGGATATCTTTATACTTTTCCGCATCTCCTATCAGAGACAAAAATGTATAAAGTATCTTAAAAACCTAACAATACCTACAAGAGAAAACAGACATAAATTTCGAGAGGAAGATAACTCTTAATGCAGCTGTCAGTCTTCAATGTATAACTTGATGTCAGATCCTTCTTCTAAAGCCTTTACTATCATTCTTCCAAGCTCGGAATTCTTCAAGAATTTTATTCTCCCATTCCTCCCAACGGTTACTGTTTGGAGATAATCTCTTCCAATGTACACGTTAACCCTTGTTCCAGAGTATTGGCTGGGAACAACAAACTCTATTGTTTTACTTTTTTCTACATATTCATACCCAACTTCTTTATACTTTTTGGATATGGTAGGCATCAAATCAATTGATATGCCTAGTTCATGTTCAATCTTATTTATTGTTTCACCTCTTCTACCAATAATTTTGGGGAGAATAGACTTATCTACTCTTACTATTGCTTTACCTGGAGATATTACTTCAACTTCAGCATTGGGATCATATAGCTTGAATCTCTCTCTCAGCTTTTCTTCAACTAGCTTCATATGGTCTTTTAGATATTTTTCTACTTCAGAGACGGGAACTATTATATTCTCTTCACCGTAAGTATATATCTCATATTCTAATTTACCTGTCTCAAAATCTCTAACTTCTATCACTGGTCTAGCAAGGTCTGGAGAAACCATTCCAGATGGTACTTTAACAACGAGATTTAGCTCATAGACTTTCTTGATTTCTCCATCTTTAAGGAATATGACTGTGTCGATTACGTTAGGGATCATTCCTAGTTCTAGTCTTCCAATGAATCTCTGGATCGCGTCAACTGGGTCGCTTGCATGGACTACTCCAACCATCCCTACACCAGCCAACCTCATGTCTGCAAAAACTTGGAAATCTCTAGATTTCCTAATCTCATCGAAGATTGTATAATCTGGTCTAACTAACAGTAGTAGTTCAGCCGTCTTCTCGAAATCTCCTTCCAGGGGACCATACTGAGTAATCTCCGGTCCTACTTGCAGATCTCTTGGAGATTCAAGAGTCTTAACAATCTTTCCTTGAGATGAATAGAATTCTGCTAAACTACTTGCAAAAGTTGTTTTGCCCGAGCCTGGTGGTCCAGCTATCAGTATACCCTCAGCTTTACTCTTCAACCTCTCCATTAACTTCTTAGATAACTTATAGTCTTCTAGGGTTAACTTTACAATAGGTCTAACGATAGTTACTTCTAAACCATCTGAGAATGGTGGCTTTGCAATAGCGACCCTATATTCTCCAAGCTGTATAACCATTGCATGGTTTCTAACGAGTTCTATACTTCCTTCTTCACTCAATCTTGCTGTCTCAATGATCTCGCTTATAATATTATTCACTTCATCTTCAGTACATGGTTCATCTCTAACCTTAACGAGCATGAAGTTTCCAGGTCTTCCTCTTTTAGCCATTGGTGGTACGCCTGATTTAAGGTGGAGGCTTAAAGTATCAGACGTGAAATATTCTTCAAATGAAAGTTTAGGTTTTCTCTCATAAGCTTCAATATACTTGACGGGTATGCCTTCCGCTTCAGCTACTAATGCTTGAACATAATCTGACGTGTAAAGTATAGCTTGCTCATTCTTAGCAACATCTCTTATTATTGCATCTATCCTCCCACTCTTCGCTAGCTTAATATCTTCAAGAGTCGGCCTCTCACCTGAGAATCTAACAATATATCCTTTCATCTCAGCTAATTCCCTTATCTTCTTTACTTTTTCTAGACCTCTGAATCCAATTTCTCTTCCTTTAGATGCTTGAGCTTGAAGCTCATCGATCACTGCAGCAGGAAAGATAATCTCACACTGACCTAACTCTCCTTTCTCAAGTAGCTCAACCAATTTTCCACTGATTATTATACTTGTATCAGGGACGATCTTTACGTTGTTAGACACTTCTACCATAAATTATCTTATCCGACAGTATAAAAATTTAAAATCAGAAATTAGATACTATCATTCATATCTTTTGGATTATGAAATAAATAATCATACCTTTTTAAGCGCATATGAGATTTGATTCTTCTCAGTCTTATTACTAGGAAGGATAAGAAAGTCAATGTTATAGATTCTAGTCCAGCTATTGTTTTTAGAGCATCTAGTATTCTAGGGTATCTGGTTAGATTAATCCTTAGAGTTGTATCTTCTAGAAGATCTATCGTAGCTCTTCCAAACCATTCATTACTATTAAACTCGATTAAATATCTACCTACTGGTAAGAGGTATGATGCGGAGCCGTTGATAATATCCATCCTAGAACCATTTACCCTGATCACTCCACCGTATACCGGAGTCCCGTTTGGAAAGAATATGTTAACTTTAAGGCTGCGTAGTTCTATTGGAATAAAATATGTTTCTCCTCTGCTAACCTTGACTTTTCCATCATAAATCTTGAAGTTGTTTATAAAAGCATGTAACTGTAATTCTGTACTATCCTCACTAACAAGTATTGGCAGAGCAGACTCACTATCTGATAATAAGATGTATCCTCTACCATTTACTATAGTTGCTTGATGCCCCTCAACTATCATAGAAATATTTTCAATTATTTTATTTAACCGTGGTTCATAGAATATGATTGATGCAAGAGGGATAAGAGCATAAGAGATGGTTACCCCTCCTCCAGACCGGGCAATTACTCTTATAGTCTTGTTTAACGCGTCTTCTATATCTATCGAGAATGATTTAGCAACACTCCTACCAGCCCATTCATTGAAGATTCCATCAACAATATACACTTTAACTTGCTCTAATCGGGAGGTATAGTTTAATGTTTTCAAGGAGCCCTTGTCCTGCTCTGCCGAGACATACCTAATTTTAAGTAAAGCTTCTCCTTCTCTTACAGGAATTACTCCACCTGCTCCAACTTCATGTAATCCGGGAATAACTAGAGTTAATGTATCCCTTCTAAGTTTACCTATGATCCTAGCTGCTAACGGCTCCATAGTTATAGAGTATGGTCTATCAAATAGTTTACCAGAGTAGCTAAATTCTCCCGGATAGACTAGATCCATAATTACACTAGCATAGATTTGCTCGTTTTCTCCTCTGAGATTTGGAAGATTAATATCTACTTCTATTCCAGCTGGGGTAAGAAATCCTCCATCTTCTACATCTATGATGAAGACATCTTGATCTTTATTTGCGGTTTCAATAGTTAACTTTTCTCTGCTTATCCTGTAGTTTAGCCTCGTACCATCTTCAAGTTTCTTCTTACTTGAAAGCTCTATTGCTAGACTGTAACTTTCTGAGCTCAATATCCATTGACCTTCTTCATCATCTTCTGTGAATAATTTGATCAAGGTTTGTTTAAATGGTTCTAGGTAGTATTGTGTTACTATACCTGTTGGTGAAGTTAACGTTAAGACAGCTGGTTTATCTAAGGTCATGGCCCATAATTCTTCTCCTTTTTCAAAATACAGTCTCCCTCCATCAAGGAGTGGGAACATGTAGGATTTACTATATCCTACTATTATGGATGCCATGTCTTCTTGAGAATCCATGGAAGCTACGTAAGGCAGTAAAATTGTTATTATAAGAAGAACTATTGAAAGTTTTAAGGTCAAGCTCTTCATCTCACTTCACTATCCTCAGAATTATAGATAGACTTACTATTATTAAGAAAATTGATAAAGCTGCTATGATGATTCCATAACTCAAGACTCTAGTAACTAACGCTAAGAATAAAGTAATAATTGTTGAGATTATTAGAGGTGTTATTTCTCTTATATTCTTAGGGAATCTTGGTTCCATCTTCCTTAGCATTATGAAGAATAAGATTATACATGATAATGCTGTTAATATCGTAAATATATTATTAACAGATTGAGATAAAGTGTATTGTCTCCCACTGATAATATTTCTAGGAGTCCTGATAATCAAGTCGATGATTATGTCTGAGGAAGTCAATGATGTTGATTCAGAAGAATATAAGATTGGGATGTTAAGTGTAAGTCCGAGAAGATATGCTAAGATTAGGTTTTCAATCTTCTTCTCATGGTATGATGTAAGCACTGTAAAGATTGGGAACGCTAAAAGATATCCTGCAGCTAACCCTATTAGAGGGAAAGGATTACCTGCTACGAATAGTCCAAAGCACGCCAGTGATGGCACTAACATTAAAGATAGCAAGATAATGGAAGAGTATCCTGATAATACTAATGCTATTAGTGAGAAGAATGAAAGCAATATAAAATAATCGGGTTCCGTGAACTTTGATAAAACATTGTATACTGTATAGATGTATGGAGAAAGAAGGAGTGATACGAGCATGATCTCTGAAGCTTTCATCTTCTCACCTAGAAGCGAGACTTCTCCTGAAGCTGCTTATGAAGTCTCTAAGCTTTACAAGTCTGATAGGCTCTTGAATATCGGAGACCAGTTGTTTTAGTCTTTCAGCTTCGTAATTAATTACTCCATCTTCAACTAAATCTGAAACTTCATCTAGTAAATCTATTAATAGTATATCTACTCTGAATTTCTGTGTATTAAGATATTCCTTTATTGAGTTTAGCTCCCAAGGGTCTATTAGCCTAGAAATATAGATTAAGTATCCTCCAGTTGGGGTGGAGTCTCTTCTTGAAGTTAACTCTCCATATCTTAGGTTTAATTGTGTGATTACTGGTCTCCCATCATTATAGTTTAGTATCCATATTCTTGAGCCTTCTCTTAAGTAGTGTAGTGCATATGATATAGATACCTGTACTATCCAGTTCAAGACATTTCCATATGATGGTAAATCTAGGTTTAATCCGCTTCCAAACCCTAAGATTATGTCTGATGATCTTCTCTTACTATATTCTTTAATGTATACTTCTTCTCCTTCCGCTCTAGCTGTCCTCCTCCAATCTATATTCTTTAAAGATGAATGGTTACTCTGTATGCTATCTCTATACTGCTCATTAACACCTATGAAATGGTGAGATGTATATCCTGGATAATTGAATCCTATAGGCAGTGGAGCTGTAACTATACTTCTTGCTCTCATTGGTTCTTCTAAAGAGTATATCAACCTAGTTGAATCCATATTAATATCTTTACAAACTAGTTCAAGGTTATCTTTAGCTATGATTATTACAGGTCCAACTTCCAGCAAGCCGCTCTTCTCAACCTTAACAGTAAATTCTAACGTAGCATTATTCTTAGAATCTATTACACCAGACCAATTAGCTTCTCCAGAATCAATTTTTAGACCTTCACTGAGCGGTATATAGATTTCTATCTTCAATCTATCTTCCATCTTAGACTCTACACATACCCTGACCTTAGACCTGTCACCTATTGATAATACATTTGGGGAGATACTTACGAAGACTTCAAAACATTCTCCACTCAGTTTTCTAACCTCTCTTATGCCTCTTAATACGTATAAGGTTAATGTGAGAATAACGAATATAGGTATTAGAAATATAGTTGGGTGATTAATGAGCATAAGAGATACTATGGAGAAGAATAATACAGTATATTGATATGTTCTTACAGCTCTACGGGTTAACTTCACCTAGGAGGCTCCACCTCCTCAATGATCTCTCCTAGGACCTCCATAGTCTCTCTACGGAGTGTAATTGGGTTACTACTCCGACTCTTAAGAATAATCCTATGATTAAAGACTAGGTTAACTACAGATTTTACATGGTCAGGAGTTACGTATGGTTTACCTTCTAATGCTGCTGCAGCTTTTGAAGCATATAATAGAGATACTTGACCTCTAGGGCTTACTCCCAATAGTATTTCTTCACGTTTTCTAGTTTGTTGACCTAGCTTAACAATGTATTCTAGAATGGATTTATCAGCGTATACTCTCCTCGTCAATTCTATTGCTCTTAGTATATCTTTCAGGTCTGCAACTTTCTCAACTTCAATCTTTTCACCGTGAAGCTGCTTCTTCTCTAGTATCTTCAGCTCAGAAGAAGAATCTAAATAATCTATGAAGACTCTAATTAGGAATCTATCAAGTTCAGCTTCTGGTAGAGGATAGGTCCCTTCAAGCTCTATAGGATTCTGTGTAGCAATAATAAGGAAAGGTCTAGGTAAAGGATAAACGACCCCTTCTACTGTTACTTGTTTCTCCTGCATACATTCTAGGAGAGCTGACTGAGACCGGGGGGAGGCCCGGTTTATCTCATCTGCTAATACAACATTTGCAAATATTGGGCCACGTCTAAACTCTAAAGCTCCCGTAACACGATTATAAACAAGTGACCCTGTTATATCACTCGGCATAAGGTCTGCTGTAAACTGTACCCGCTTAAATTCTAATCCAAGAGAATTTGAGAAGACTCTTGCTAGATAGGTTTTAGCTGTCCCAGGAGCTCCTTCTATGAGTATATGTCCTTCTACGAGCAGACCTATAAGGAGGCTTCTAATAGCTTCATCCATTCCAACGATGACTTCATGTATGTTTGAGGTTAGTTTTTCAGCTATATCTTTTATGAAAAGATATTCATTCAAGTTTTTCTTTCACCCTTCCTTATTCTGCTTAATTCCCGTGAAATCAAATCCAAATTCCTCCGCTTATTTTCTCTTATTCTTCTTTTATACTCTAAATCTCTATTAGTATGTTCGGGGATTAACAGTAATGCAGTCATGGTTAAGCCAGCGATAACAATGATTGTTAGGTTTATACTCATCTCCATCACCTCTGTGAATATTCATCAGTAATTATTTCTTTAAGTAGTTCCAATTTCTTATTAAACTGATTTATCTCCATCTCACTAGGTTCATAGCCTCCAAATCTAGCAGCTTCATAGAGATTATACATTTCATTTAGTATGGTTTTAATGTTTCTAGATAGATTACTATCTAGAGCTGTTAAGATCTCTCTAGTTGTTAAATTCTTCTGGAGAACTAAACGATTTGAGACTACTAAAGTATTAATTAATTCGTTAAAAATCGTTATTACCGCCCATCTTCTACCATAATTTAAAATGTATTCTTCAAACTTTTTAGTAAAATCACTCAGTTCGTTACTTGCTGCATGTTTAGCTTCATCTACTTTCTTCTTAAGCTTTACATATCTAAATAAAGTATAGATTATTAGAATAGCTAAAGCCACGTCAATTGTAATCCAGAAAGCGGTTTCAAGATCTATTAGCTGAGCCATCTCTCTTCAACCTCCACCTTTTCTATCGGTATGAAACTAAGTTTTGGATGAATGTATGTTGGAAAACCTCTAACTTCCTCTGTAAACTCTATAGTTTGGCCCCCAGCCTCGATCCTACTATAATCCATATCTATTAAACTCCATACATTCTGTAGGCTTATACTATCTGAGACTTCTATATCTCTATAAAGTATCCTTAGCTCTCCCCAAGCTGTATAGTATGTTATAGTAGGTTTACCAACATAATATTGTCCAGAGAGCGGTAGAGTAAATGTTATCTTCAAGTTAGTTGTGCCTTTAAAAGGTTCAGGGTAGAGAACCATACTTGAAGCTTCAAGTCTAAAGAGGTGGAAGGTAATCTTAACTTCACCGTCAGACAGAACATTTAAAGTATGAACCCATACGGGTCCTCTCAAACCTCTTCTCATTACCAGGAGCGTGTGATTTCCCTTCGGTAAGATGAGATATGCTTTACCTTGATCATTTGTGATACTTACTACTCCACCAATTCTAACATATGTGTGTCTTATGGGAGTGGCTGGAGCTGATTCATTCCCTAGATATTTCATAGAATGACCAAGGTCGACTTCCATCAGAGAGATAGTGAGTCTTACATATTCAGGTTCTTTTATTGAGATAATTTGCCTAAAATTCTGTATTAATTGAGCTATAACATCCTCGTTAATAGGTAAATTATATGGAAAGAGTAAGAATGCTAGTGAGAGAAGAAGAATAGCTATGCCAGTAAGCGTAATCTTTTTCCACATCTGTCTGTCTCTTTATAGAGTTCTATAAGGCAGATATTAAGATTGAGGGACTACATTGTATTTTATTTGAGTATCTCCTCTATAAATTAACTATTTGAAAGATTTCTTTAAAGCTATTTATTAGATAATCCGGGTTTGAAGATAATAATAATTCTCTACTATGGGCTCCACCTGTTATAGCGATGGATTTAACTCCTACTTTATGTGCAGCTATTACATCATAGATTGTATCACCCACATGGATAGCTTCATCTACTTTTACACCGAGTTTTTCAATAGTCTTTAATATCATTTTACCATTAGGTTTTAGATCGAAGACGTCGTCTCTGGTAACTATTACGTCAAAGTATGTATCTATCATCGTATTCTTTAAACATAGTTCAACACTCTTCCTACTATTATTTGTTGCAATAGCAAGCTTAACATCCCGGCTCTTTAGAAATTCAAGAGTTTCTTTAACATCTTCTCTAAGTTCTGCTACTTCTGCAGCCATCATCTCAAAAGGTTCAAATACCTCATTTAGAATCTTGAAAGCAGTTATTCTATCTTCTTCACTTAATTCATTCAGTATATATGCGATTGGAAAATCGATAGAAGACTCTATACTACCATGTAATCTCTCCCTTAATCTATTCAGAAACTCTTTCTTAGCTTCATGTAGCTTAAGCTTATGGACTAATAAGGTCCCATCTAAATCAAATATTACTGCTTTAATAACCATCTTCTTACCTTAGAAAGAAGTTTTCTATATGATAACGTTTACTCAACTGAGCTGCACTGTTCTTTTCAAGGTATTACGTGTGTTCCAGCTCTGCCTGCAATAACTTCCATTAGTTGGCTAAGCTCACCGATCATTGCTTCTTCCCCTCCTGCCTCTATGAATCTTATGGATGCTTTAACTTTCGGTCCCATGCTTCCTGGAGGGAATTGACCTTCATTATATAGTTTCTTTAATTCCTCAACTTTGATTTTGGAGATCTTCCTCTGAGACTGTTTACCATAATCAACGTATACGGCATCCACGTCTGTTAAAATTATAAATTTCTCTGCACCTAGGAATGTTGCAAGTCTTTCTCCTGCTAAGTCTTTGTCTATTACTGCTTCTACACCTTTAAACTTCCCATCTTCTTCTATTACTGGGATCCCTCCACCTCCACTTGCAATTACTATGTATCCTGCATCTACTAGAGAATTAATCGCTGGTCCCTCAACAACGTATTTTGGGTCAGGTGATGGTACAACTCTTCTCCATCCACCTCTCGCTTTATCCTCTTTGAATACATATTCTGGATGAATCTTCCTTATTTTTTCTACCTCTTCAAAGCTATAGAATGGACCAACTGGCTTACTTGGATTACTAAATTCTGGGTCTCCTTTATTAACGACAACTCTAGTTACAATGGTAACTACTTGTTTTTCTATGCCTCTAGTTGATAATTCATTAGATAATGCTTGCTGTATTAGGTATCCTATGAATCCTTGAGTTTCAGCTCCACATACATCCATTGGGAAAGCTGGAATATTGTATAGTTTTTCACCTGCATCATGTCTAAGTATTGTAGCTCCAACTTGAGGTCCATTACCATGTGTAATTACGATGTGGTATCCAGTTTCAACTATATCAGCTAAGATTCTGCATGTCTGCTTAACATTCTCATATTGTTCCTCGATAGTGCCTCTCTGATTTCTTCTTAAAAGAGCGTTCCCTCCTAAAGCAATAACCATTAAATTTTTCCGCCTACTTCTCATATAACTCTATTAAACTACTTAATTAAATAACTTATCTTGCTTTCTACTGTCATAAAAGACTATTCAAAATTAGAGTGGAGAAAGTTAAGAATCCTTACAGAATCGGAATCTTATCTGATTTTCTTTTCTTAAAAGACGTGGTCTTCCTTCAGATCCATCATAGAAATAGGTAAACTTGGGGAGAGGAGTCAAGCATTAAAGAAAGTCGGTATGCTTTACTAGTTTTAAGAGCAGTATTGTGGTCTTAAAGTATTCTTATTTTATTCTTCTCTTGAGTAGGGTATTCCTAGTGATGCGGGTGCTCCTATCTTCTTCTTTATGCTTTCAGTTGAGATTATTATCAATGTTATTATTGTCATGATATAGGGGAGCATTGCTAGGAAGTATGGGCTTTGAGCTCCTAGACCAAATAATTGTAGTCTATACTGGAATGTTTCAACTCCTCCGAAAAGATATGCTCCTAGGATTGCTCTAAGAGGGCTCCATGTAGCAAGTATGACTAATGCGAGAGCTATGAATCCTCTACCAGCTGTTACTCCTTCTCTCCAGAATGGGTGGAAGCCTATAAAGAAGTATGCTCCAGCTAAGCTTGCAAATGCTCCGCTTATAATGGTTGTAGCTCTCCTCACCATGTAAACATTTACACCTAGCGAGTCAGCCATAGATGGATTTTCGCCAACAGACCTTATGGTTAAGCCTATCCTAGTCTTAAATAAGATAAACCACATGAGTATAGAGAAGATTAACGAAAAATACACCAATACATTATGACTGAAAAGCATTTTACCTAATATTGGAATATTCGAGAATAGAGGTATTGGGATTTCTGGAAGCTTCTCAGCCTGCTGAGTCAATAGCATCTCCTCTGGGAGAGAGGGGTTCAGCTTCAATAATATATTCTTTCTAATTTCTGGGAATGTGAAGAATCCACTTAAACCTATTCCAAGTAGTGTTAGAGCTAGGCCTACTATGACTTGATTCAACTTCATGTCAACTGCTAAGATGGAGAGGATGAACCCCATTAATGCACCTACTACAGCAGCGATGAATATTGCTGGAAGATGCCCATACGCTATTGAGAATATGAAAGAAGTTGCTGCGCCCATTATCATCATTCCTTCAAGACCTAGATTTAGAACTCCTGAACGTTCAGCGTAGATTTCACCTAGAGAAGCTAGGAGATAAACCGTTCCCATCTGGACAGTCAATTGAAGAACTTGCTCAACCCATTGAATACTCATTCAACCACCCCGCGGGTGATCGTTATCTTGTATCTTTTCATGAATTCGCCTATTACTATGAATAGAAAGATTAATGCTTGATACATTTCTACTGCTGCTCCAGGAATCCTTAATGTTGCTTGTAGAATGTCTCCAGCGACGAATAGTCCTCCGAAGAATATGCTAACGGGGATTATTAACCAAGGATTTAAAGCTGAGAGTAAAACTACGATTATTGCTGTATATCCATATCCTGGTGAAGCTCTCGGTCTTAGCCTTCCGATTATGCCGCTTACAATTGTTAAACCTCCTATACCTGCTATGCCTCCAGCTATAAACCCTCCTACTGTAACTACCTTGGAAAGATTTATCCCGGCGTTTCTCGCTATTTCGATGTTTTCTCCAACAATTTTAAGCTCAAACCCTAGCTTCGTATACCTAAGAATTATGAAGACTATAACTGCGGTTAGACAGAGTAGTAGTAAGCCTCCATAAGCGAATTCTCCGAACATTACCGTTAACTTAGAGTATTCTGGGAAAGGTACTGAGAGGGGGAAACCATATCCTTTTGGGTCTCTCCACGGACCATATATCAAGAAGTCTACAAGATACATTGCTACATAATTCATCATTAATGTTGTAAGTATCTCGTTTACTTTCATCTTAGCTTTCAGGAAAGCTGGTAGGCAACACCATAACCCACCTGTAAGGAATGCTGCTAATATCATCAACGATAAGACTAAGTAGTCTGGGATTAATCCATAGTATACATGGAGCAGCACTATGCCAGTTGAGGCAAGCATACCCATATACATCTGGCCTTCAGCTCCAATATTCCAGAAATTCATCTTGAAAGCAATACTCAGCCCTAGAGCAGCTAACCCTATAGGTATAGCTCTCTTAAATGATTCTAGGAGGAGTGTAGGAGAAGCAAAGACTCCTCCTATGTAAGAATATACTTCTAATGGGTTTAAACCTATAATAGTGAAGAATAAACCTGCTACCCCGAATGCTATAATGATAGCAGAGAAAGTTGTTAGTATGGAGAGTTTACGGCTATAGTATAATCTCTTCTGTATCTTAATATTGTAAGGAATCCTTGATGTCTTAGCCACATCAACCACCATCATATTGCAGGTACTACCTGCACTCCAGCCATCATTAAGCCAATCTTTTCCATATCTACTTCTCCTGGTTTAAATATGCCTACAATTCTACCATCATGCATTACAGCAACCCTATCACTAATCATTAATGCTTCCTCAATATCTTCTGATATGAAGAGTATTCCTGAGCCTTTCCTACTATATTCTATAAGTGTCTTGTGTACGAATTCTGTTGCACCTATATCGAGCCCTTTAGTTGGGTAAGCAGCTACTATCAATTTAGGTATCTTGTCCCCGATTAATCCTGATAGTTCTCTCGCCAAAATAAGTCTTTGAAGATTCCCTCCTGAGAGAGACTTAGCTTTAGTAGAGAGACTTGGAGAAATTATCTGAAAGTTTTTAATCAGTTCATCAGCTTTCTTGTAAATCTTCTTCCAGTTTATTAGTATACCGTTAGAATACGGCTTATACCTATATGCTTTCATAAACAAGTTATCAACAATAGTTAGGTTTGGAGCGATACTATATTTAAGGGGTTCAGGTGGGATGTAGGCTACACCTAGCTCGATAATCCTATCTGGACTACTATTAGCAATATTTATACCGTCAATGAGTATAGAGCCTTCAGCTGCTTTCCTTAATCCAGCTATTACTTCTACTAGCTCCTGCTGACCATTACCAGTTACACCTATAACCCCCACTATCTCATTCTTCTTTACAACTAGATCTACACCTTTAAGTGCGAGCACTCCTTTATCATTGAAAGCTTTGAGATTTTTTATGATTATAGCTTCTCCACTAGGTTGAGTTCTTTCCTTCTGGATGCTAAATAATACTGGTCTACCCACCATATATTGAGCAAGCTCTGACATATCTGTTTTACTGGTCTCCTTCGTTATTACTACTCTCCCCTTCCTCATTACGGTGACTCTATCACTAATAGCGAATACTTCATCAAGCTTATGGGTAATGAAGATTATTCCTTTTCCTTCTCTAGCCATCCTCTTAAGAGCTTGGAAGAGTATTCTACATTCTTGAAGTGTAAGAACAGATGTAGGTTCATCAAGTATTAGTATGCGTGCATCACGGTATAAGAGCTTCAGCAATTCTACTTGCTGTTTCTCACCTGCAGTAAGCTGCCAAACATAAGCGTTAGGATTTATTCTCCAACCATATGATTCTGCAAGTTTCCTGATTTCCTCGCTTATCTTCTTATAATTTATTATGAAGCCAACTTCTTTTAAGCCTAAGATGATGTTTTCAAGGATCGTGTGGGATGGTATAAGCTTAAAGTTTTGGTGAACCATCCCTACCCCAAGCTTTATTGCATCTCTAGGAGAACTTATCTCAATCCTCCTACCTTCAATATATATTTCTCCACTATCCGGACGATAAAGACCATAAAGGATATTCATTAAAGTAGTCTTACCTGCACCATTCTCTCCAAGCAGTGCATGTATTTCCCCTCTCCTAAGGGTAAAGTCTACGTTATCATTTGCTAATACTCCTGGAAAATGTTTTACTATACCTTTAAGTGATACAAGCTCAGTCAAACCTTCTCCCCATATGAGTGATACCGATTCTTAAATAAAAAGTATGTAGGAGTTTAAGTAGTTCTATTCTTTTCTCAACTATCTGGGTAATGGCTCCTCAATATATTCTACATGCCAATCCATATTCCACAAGATATCATGGTCTGCTCTTTCACCACTCTTAATTCTTACTTCTCCAGATTGGTCTCTTATAGGCTCACCTAGATTTCCTTCAACACTGAAAGGTTCAAAGATGAGCTCCTTCATTTCTTCATACCTCTTCTTTATCTCAAGCTGCCACTCGCTTGGAATCACTGGGTTGAGTGGAGCTAGATAGACTGTCCCCTCAGGCTTCCCTGCAGTACTCTTCTCAGGTGGAAGCCTCCATCTATATGGAATATAATCACCTATCCTTGCCCATATATCTACTGTCTGCCAACTATTTGTTGCTACCATTCTATAAAAGTCGAGGTATATCGGTCCCCAGTTAGCTATCTGACCTGTTAAGTGTGCTGTTGGTCCATACTCCCTCATATCACTATAGTGGCTGAAGCTCCAAACCTTTCTACCCTTCTTCTGGTATTCTTCTGCAACCTGTAGAACTGCGGGGGTATCTTCAGTGAATGCTAATACATCACAGTTCTTTTCTTCTACTAATGCTATTGCCGCTGACCTAGCTTTCTCTGGAGCAACCCATTCGAATATCCAGCTTACATGAGCTTTAATATTCTTACCAGTTCTCTTCTTGTATGCGTAATTAGCTCCTAGAACGAATGCATTAATATGTCTAACTACTTCAGGTATTGGGTATGCTCCAACGTATCCAACTACACCTGTCTCGGTAACTGCTCCAGCAGCTAAACCGTTTAGATAATACAGTTGATAGAATTCTGCGAATGCTGCACTCATATTCTCTGGAGCGTTTCCAGCAGCTCCACTTCTATAACCACTTATATGAACAAAGTATCTATCAGGATACTTTCCGGCTGCTTCAGCTGTTCCATCCATAAATCCGAAGCTAGTCGTAATTATTAAACTGCATCCTTTTTCAACTAGGCTTGTAATCGCTCCTGCTACTTCAGCTTCAGGAACACTCTCAATGTATGTACTCTCAACCTGGTTTACACCGAATTTTTCATCAGCCCATCTCCTACCACGGTCATGCCCATAAGACCAACCATAATCACCTACAGGTCCAACATAGATATAGCCAACCTTCAATTTCTTAATTGCTGGAGTAGTAATAGTCCTAGTGACTTCATGGGTAATGGTAGTAGGAGGTGCTGCTGACGTTCCAGCAAGATATCCTGAAAAACCTCCTATAACTCCAGCAGCAACTATGCCTCCCACAGCAGCGGCTTTAGTTACTCCGAGAAAACTTCTTCGTGAAATCCTTCTATTAAGGATACTATTATTCTTATTTCCATCCATGTTTATGTAAATTGTTAAGCGAATTCATATACTTTCGTTACATGTTCAAGTCAATTTATCATAAACAGGTTAATCCAAGCCGTCGTAGATTAAAGACTAAGACTCCACTCTACCACTGGTTTTCTGAAATCCTTACTAAGTTTATAAATTTACTTGGCCATCCCGGAAAATCATTTCAAATACTAGCTTACTTTCTAGACTCATAATCTTATATTTACAATGAATCAATGATTCTATTAGCCCAATCACTATTCAGCAAATCACCGATTACCTCTTCATCACGGTTTATCATCTCTCCTTCATCACATTTGTATTTTACATCACAGTAGAAGTATATAGCCTCCTTATCTGTATAGTCTTGCCCTTATAGATTTCCCTTATAGAAATAATCCAGTATTAGATTGATGATTGGCTCGGGTATTTCTTGTTATGCTCCAACCTTTCCTTGTAGGTTACATTAACATTTATTTCCATTCCATCTATTATCCCTATTAGTCTAAATTTCTTTTCTCTTATATTCAGATTGATGAAGTATTCTAGGTTCTTCCATCCTTTTCTTCCTATAATTTGCTTAAATACGTTATTACCTAACCTATCTTGAAAACCTGTTAAAGCGGTTGATATTATTGTTGCTGCCTCCAAGATTGAAGATTTTCCAGTATTATCCCTTCACTACAAGTACATTTATCATGTTGGGCTCATACTCAAAATAGTTTATTCCTCTGTACCCTTCTATCACTAGTTTTTCTAAACGTGTCATCTAGGAATCTATTTCCTAAGTCACTTATATAAAGTATTCTTTTTCCCTATAGTGCAGCAGGAGGATATAAGTCGTGTTTCTAACACTTCAACTAAAATTCTAATATGAGACTAGTTAGATTATTTAAAGAGTGTCTTTGTCTGAGGTTTGGTTTTTTGCTTATGGTTGGGCTTTGGATAAGAGCTTGTTAAAGAAGGTTATTGGTGAGTGTGGTGAGCCTAGGAGGGCTATCCTACGGGGTTATAGGCTTGTCTTTGATGTTTTTTCTCCAAGCTGGAGGGGTGGTGTAGCTAATATTGTAGAAGATGTTGATAGTGTAGTTTATGGTGCTGTCTATAAGATTGATTTGAATCAATTAGAGAGGTTGGATGAAGCTGTCGGTGTACCCCATATTTTCTCTAGACGTAAAGTAGTTGTAGAGGTTGAGGGCATAGGGAAAGTTGAGTCAGTAACCTATATATCAACATCTGGGAGAGGAAGATGGGTTAAACCTTCAGAGCAGTATCTAAGCGCATTCCTACGTGGTTTAAAACAATTGAAGTATGAAGACGATGTCACTCAGAAGATTAAGAAGATAGCATTTGGAGAGAGATAGAGTATAGTGTATAGGGCTGGGTAAAGCTTTAGAGCTTACTACTTTTCTCTCTTATGATTGGCTCAATCTTTTCTATCTGAGGTGGCTTAGTTATCTTTAACCTCTTCTCAGCTGCTTTCAATATAGCTCTAAGCATTTCGGGGTAGCTCATTCCCATATATGCTGCTGCTTTAGCTAAGTGTCCATCCCAGCACCATCCAGGGTTAGGATTGACTTCTAGTAGTCTCGGGTTACCTTCGGAGTCTAGCCTCCAATCGAATCTTGCATAATCTCTACATTCAAGTCTATTGAATAGCTTTATACTACATTCAATAATGTAATCTTTAACTTCTTGTGGTATATTGGCGGGTATAGACTTTATGTTCCAGTATGGTGAATCTGGAATCCATTTCGCTTCATAGCTACATATTGGTGGAAGACCCTCGGGGAGTACGCTATAATCTTCTTCGGTTATCGGTAAAGCGATATAATCTTCTGGAGGGTTACCGATTATTCCAAGGGTTAAGTCTTTTCCCGTAAGGAATTCTTCGATTAATATTGGTTTATTATAATTGAATCTCTCCTTAAGCTCTGAGATTGCATTCAGTAATTGTTCTTCATTGTATACAACGCTTCTACTCGTTATACCGAAGCTACTATCTCCGAAGTTTGGTTTAACGATGACTGGGAAATCGAATGGTATCTGTACCTTTATATCGTCAGTCTTTAAGAATACTGCTCTAGGAACAGGTATACCCATCTCTCTTGCAATACCTCTAACAAGGCTTTTATCAAAACAGTATGCAAGGCATTGTGGGCCTGCTCCAGTATAAGGTATACCGATGATATCTAGTAACGCAGGTATATGTAATTCCTTCCTAGGGTCATTATAGAATCCCTCGTCACAAAGATTGAATACCAGGTCTATCTTGTTTTTAAGTTTTAGTAGGTCTTGCACTAATGTATCATGATTCATTAAGTATATGAACTCGTATTCTCTCAATTCACTTAATGCTTGTATGAGCTTGTTTATCGTGTAGTAATCATCTTCATCAAATACTCCTCCAGGTTTAGTGATGTCAGTCTTTGATGTATCTCCAAGTATTACTGCAACTCTCATCTTTAAGCCATTAATCTTCTTCTTTACAGGCGTCCATTCTTTCTTTGCAGTAGCTGTAACGATAATCCTCTTCTCCATCATCCCTAGGTCTTGGTTTCTCTTAGAGTCAGGGGAAAGATCTCCATGGAAAACTATATTTGTAAAGCCTGCTTTTTCTAGTAGCTGTTTTAGCATTTCTTTATTGTAGAGTCTTATAGCGTAGACTTGGTCTGCTATAACGCCTTTCCTAACATTTACTATTACTTCTCTTGAGATTAATCTCTGCCCATCCGATGATAATGAGCGCTCCCTACATACAAACATTTGTTTATTAATCCATTCCCAAGACCTCTTCTGATAATTCTCTTTAAGATAGCTTCCATCAGCTACATCTATTAGTATCTTACCCCATGGTCTTAAAACTCTTCTAACTTCTTTCAAGACTTGAAGGTCTTCTCTAATTGATTCAAAGTATCCAAAGCTGTTCCCCAATATCATGACTACATCGAAGGTATCAGCTTGGTATGGTAGTCTTCTTGCATCTCCCTCTCTAAACTTTACTTTTAACCCTTCCTTCTCTGCTTGGAGCCTCGCTCTCCTAATAAGATAATGGGAGATATCTAATCCTTCAACATTCTTAAAACCTCTTCTAGCTAATTCTAGAGAGTGTCTTCCATGTCCACAGCATAGGTCTAGGATGCTATCTTCAGGTTTTAATCCAAGGATATGTGTGAATAAATCTACCTCTCTTCTAGTTATCTCTTGATCATTTACAACGTCTCCATCAGTCTTGAGATACAATGAGTTAAAGATATGCTTCCACCAATCAGGTTGAACATATTCTTCAAGATCGGGTATCGGTCCAAGGAACTTCCTTACTCGTTCACGGCTTCTAACTTCTCTCAATCTATTCTGCCGTCTCGTTAATTCATTATCTGAGGGGCTCTCCCCCATGCTCACCTAACCTATCAAGTTATTGTCGTTTATGACGAGAATATAACCTTTGACCTCTCTAAAATCTAGAAAGGGTGCCTTGAACTCTTACTAAACCATTCTTGGCCAGACATGTAGTGGCAGGCAGCATTATACTTTAATTAGAGGACATAGAAGATAGAATGAGGATGGATTGGTATAGCTTAGCCGACTTCTTTAACATTCTTTCTAGATATGCATATCTAGGTGCATTTATGATATCTCTACTAGGTAGCCTTATACCATTCCTGCCTCTACCATATCTTATCCCAATAGTTTTAATGGCAGATAAGTTTAACCCAGTAATCTTGGGGGTGGCCGCTGGATTAGGAGGAGCAGTAGGAAAGATTACATCATATCTTATTGGTAGGGTTAGTAGGAGGTTCTTCTCACTGAAGAATAGTAGGGAGAGCTTTATAACGAGAGCAATAGATAAGTATGGTGTCCTAGCTGTTTTCTTGTTTGCTCTTACACCATTACCAGATGATGTACTGTATATCCCAGTGGGTTTCGCTAGGATGAACTTCATGAAATTCATGGTTGCAAACGCATTAGGTAAGATAGTTCTCACAATAATGGTAGCTCTCCTTGGGAGAGCATACTTTACGCTAGTTAGATTGTATATCGGTAGCGAGGCAGGCATATACCCAGTAATAGGCTCCATAATATTCATGATTATACTAAGCATAATATTATTCAAGATAGATTGGGAGACAGTTATAGAGAACTATAAAAAACACGGATTAATAAAAACAATAAAGATACTGCTATCCCCACCCAAAAGTAACTCTAGAAATAAGCATCTATAAATAAACAAAAACTAATCAAAACCCAAGTTAGGTTTAATACTGGAAAAAGATAGATAAAACAAGGGGCCCGTAGCTCAGCCAGGTAGAGAAAATACATCCACCTAGAGCGGCGGGCTCTTAACCCGTTGGTCGGGGGTTCGAATCCCCCCGGGCCCGTTAAATAGCTGCTAAGTTTTTGCTAATTCATGTTTTTATTTTTGGATCTCTACATTCTTATGACTTATGATGGAATTTGAAGTTTTGAAAGATAGAGGGGAGCTGGTTAGGTTTCTTTTCTGCTGTGGTCTGGTTGAAGAAAAGGTCTCTAACGCGTATAGGTCTCTTGCTTCTAGGCTGGATAATGTTGTTGCTAAGATTTTGTTAGAATATATTGCTGATGATTCTCTTAAACATTCAAAGATTCTTTTAGGAGTTTCTAATCATCTCGGAGTTAGAGATGTAGATTTGGAAGAATGTAGAAAAATCGTAGGTTTAACATCTATCAGAATAATAGAGGATGCTGAGAAAGTTATCGCTGGAGAAAATAAGGTCTCTATGAAGGAGATCGCATTTGAGTTTGATAACTTAATTGACCTTGAGAGATATTTTGGTGAAGAATACTTCAGCATACTTCAGCTAAAGCTACTCGAAGCCCTCTTAGAATTTGAGGAGGTCGAACTGGGTTTACTGAAAGAAGTCCTTGAGTATATTATTGAAGATGAGAAAAGACATGAAAAGATACTTCAAGCTATTAAGATGTATGCTTCACAGAAATAATGCTAAAGTTATTCAACCTCCATGTTCTCAATCTAGATGTATGCTGGCTTAATTCAATTGATTATCTAGAAGTGAGTTGATAGAGCAAAGACGCTCTTCTATTGCTTCTCTCCAAATTTCTAAAGTATTTATTGACTACTTAAATAGTAGGAGGCTTTCTTGTTTAAGGCGGAATGGCGTCTAGTAGAGAAGAATATTTCATAGATTCAGCTTTAGATTATGAGAAGAAGTGGATTACTAGGTGGAGTGAGGCTAAAATCTTCGAGGCAGACCCAGATCCATCGAGACCAAAATTCTTCATATGTGTTCCATATTCTTATCAGAATGGTCCTCTACATATTGGGCATGGGTTCACTTTTACTAGAGGTGATGCATATGCACGGTTTAAGAGGATGCAGGGGTATAATGTTCTCTTCCCCTGGGCTTGGCATTGGACTGGCGAGGCAGTTGCAGGAACTAGTGAGAGGCTTAAGCAGGGAGACCAGCTGATTAGGAGGGTTCTAGTAGAGATTGATGGGGTACCCCCGGAGATAGTTGATAAGTTTATTGACCCTGCATACATTAGTAGATACTACACTGAGGAGAATAGGAGAGTTGTTAAAGCTATTGGTTTCTCAGTAGATTTTAGACGTGAATTCTATACTACAGACCTCCATCCATATTATAGTAAATTCATTACTTGGCAGTATCTTACCTTGAAGAAGAAAGGATACATAGTTATGGGTGAGCACCCAGTTGTATGGTGTCCACATTGTAATAGTGCTACTGGAGACCATGATAGACTAATTGGAGAGGGAGTCTCACCTGAAGAATATACTCTAGTATATTTTAGGATGGGTGATGTATACTTTGCTGCTGCTACTCTTAGACCTGAGACGATCTTCGGGGTTACAAACGTTTGGATAAACCCTAACTATACTTATCTTATCGTGGAGATTGATGGAAAGAAGCTATTAATTTCAAGGAGAGCATTTGAGAAACTTTCTCAACAGAAGAAGAATGTTAAGATAGTTTCTGAAGTTGATCCTAGGAAGCTTATCGGTAG
The DNA here is from genome assembly GCA_023539395.1 of Candidatus Geocrenenecus arthurdayi. Lineage (GTDB taxonomy): Archaea > Thermoproteota > Nitrososphaeria_A > Caldarchaeales > Wolframiiraptoraceae > Geocrenenecus > Geocrenenecus arthurdayi. The sequence continues at coordinate 47,226 of JAKCEX010000006.1, forward strand.
GATGGTGGAAACTCCTCTTACAGGCTTGCTTACACCTCTACTTCCAGCAGATTTCGTTGACCCAAACTTTGGCTCAGGAGTAGTATATAGCGTACCAGGGCATGCACCTTATGATTATGCAGGTCTGTTAACTTTAAGGAAGAAGCTAGAGGAGAAAGATGAATATGGTATAAGTGGTATAGTCGAGGAGATTAAGCCTATATCTATTATCCGTGTACCTGGTTATGGGGATTATCCAGCAGTTGAGATTGTTGAGAAGATGAAGATAATTGATGATAAGGACCCTAGGCTTGAGGATGCTACGAGAGAGATCTATTCAAAAGAATTTCATAGTGGTGTATTGAAAGAGAATTGTGGGGAATTCTCAGGTCAGAGGGTTAGTGAAGCTAGAGAGAATGTAAAGAAGAAGCTTATACAGGAGGGTTTAGGAGATATTATGTGGGAGCTCCCAGAAAGAGTTGTTTGTAGATGTGGAACTGAATGCTTGGTTAAGATTGTTGAAGATCAATGGTTTCTAAAATATTCTGATAGTGAGTGGAAGAATAAAGTGAGGAATCATATTGCTACTATGAAGATATATCCTGAAGAAGCTAGACAATGGTTCTTGAATGTTGTAGATTGGCTTAGAGACTGGGCATGTACAAGGAAGACGGGTTTAGGTACTAAGCTTCCATGGGATCCTGAATGGATAGTTGAGACATTAAGTGATTCAACAATTTATCCTGCTCTCTACACTATAAGCAAGTACTTGAATAGAGGCGATGTTAAACCTGAGCAGCTTACAGTTGAAGTATTAGACTATGTCTTCTTAGGATTAGGAGACCCAGTTAAAATCTCTTCTAAGAATAAGATAGATTTGAAACTGTTGAAGATGATGAGGGAGGAATTCCTCTACTGGTATCCTGTAGATATGAGGATATCTGCTAAAGAGCTTGTCCCCAATCATCTTACATTCTACTTATTCCATCATGCTGCAATCTTTGATGAGAAGCTTTGGCCCAGAGGTATCTCGGTTAATGGTTTGATAACTATAGAAGGGGAGAAGATGAGTAAGAGTAGAGGGAAGTTCATACCTCTTAAAACTTCAATCTCAAGGTATGGTGCAGATACAACTAGATGTACTCTTTTACTAGCTGCAGAAGATATGGATGACCCAGATTGGAGAGAGAAGAATGCGCAAGAAGTTAAATTAATGATTGAGCAGTTCCTCAGGATTGTTAGAGAAGTATCTGGAGCTTCCCTGGTTGATGAAACACCTGTTGATAGATGGTTGATGTCTAGATTGCAGAGGAGAATTAAGAATATTACAATGTATATGGAGTCTTTGAAGACTAGGAAAGCATGCCATGAAGCATTGTATGGGATGTATTCTGATTGGAGATGGTATCTTAGAAGAACAAACAATGTAATAAGTAAGAATGCTAGAATCTTCATAGAGAATTGGGTGAAGCTTCTAGCACCCTTCATACCATTTACATGTGAAGAAGCTTGGAGTATCCTCGGGAGAGAAGGGTTTGTTTCAGTAGAGCCTTGGCCTATAGTATTAGGAGAACTACTGAGCCCTGAAGCAGAGCTCGCTGAAGAACTCATTATTAAGCTTATGGATGATGTTAGAAGCATAGTAGATGTTTTGGAGAAGAAGCCTAGTAGGGTAATCGTTTATGTTGCTTCTGAGAGTAAGCTAGATTTAGTAGAGGAAGCTTTAAACTTAGTTAAGGAGGGTGGACAGAAAAGCTTGGGAATACTCATCCGAAAGATCCTTGAGAAGCTACCTGGCAGGGAGAAGCAAGCACCTACATTAGCTAGAGTACTACTCGATACTGCTTCATCTCTAATATCTACGTATAAGCCTAAAACAATAATAACTATAGCAAGAATGGAGGAAGAAATCTATAGAGGTGCAGCTGCATTCCTCTCGAATGAGCTATCAACAAATGTTGAAATCTATAGAGAAGGGTCTAAGGGTCTATATGATCCATTGGGAAAGGCTGAGATGGCTTTACCACTCCGACCAGGGGTATATGTTGAGTAGAATGTATGATCGTTTTGAAGTTTTGAAGGAGGCTGCAGTAGACCTTAGATACCTGCTTGATAGAGGGTATCGTAAGGAGTCAGCTTTAAGACTTATTGGAGATAAGTACCAGCTGGATAAGAGTGAGCGTCTAGTTTTGTATCGGTCTACCTATTCAAAGAATGAAATCCAGAATGTTAAAGAGAAGATGCTGGAGTCTTCGATGGTTTCTGGGAAAGATCTCTGGATTGATGGTTTCAATGTATTGAATACTGTTGAGGCCGCATTGAAAGGAGAACTCTTAATCTTATGTGATGATGGGATTGTTAGAGATTTCTCCCAAGTATATGGAAGATACAGGTTTAGTCAGCTTACATTATCTTCGCTTCAACTTATAATGGGGGAGTTAAAGAATCTATACCCTTCATGTGTAAGGGTCTTTTATGATTCTCAGATAAGTAAGAGTGGAGAGATAGCTAAGATAACTAGGGAAGTAATTTCAAACCTAGGATTAAGAGGGGATGCAGAAACTACCAAGACTGTAGACTCTATCTTATCCAAGACGGATGCTGTAGTCTGTACAAGTGATTCTGTAATCCTCTCAGCATGTAGATACATCTTCGACCTAGCTGGTTACATAATAACTAGTAGGATCGATAATGCAGTGATACTTACTCTATAGGGTGTGGCCAATAATCCCTCTGGGATGTTAGAAGAATACTTTGGAAATACTCTATTTGGGATTTGAAACAATCTATACAGTAATGGATATTAATCTGTTTTATAGAATGTATGGACGGGCACTTAGTGGTTAGAAGTGGGAGACTTGGAGTCTCTCCATCATGCTATATGTTGAGGGTAGACAGCTACTTCTCTCCCCTCTTTTGGTGATAGGATATGGTGAAGTATGTTTTTGTTACTGGTGGGGTTTTAAGTGGGATTGGGAAAGGTGTTGTAACTGCATCTATAGGTAAGTTGTTCCAGTTTAGAGGGTTTACTGTTGATGCTATGAAGATTGATCCTTATCTTAATGTTGACCCTGGGACTTTAAACCCTATTGAGCATGGAGAAGTCTTTGTATGCGAAGAGGTTTGGAGGTTTCAGCCAGTTCCTGGACAAGTATTTAATATTGCTGAAGTAGACCAGGATTTTGGAACTTATGAGAGGTTCCTAGATGTTGATATGCACCCCCAGAATAATATTACTTCTGGTCAGATATATCTCACGGTTGTTTTGAAGGAGAGGTTTGGAGAATACCTTGGAAAGACTGTTCAAGTTATACCTCATGTAACTAATGAGATTAAGAAGAGGATAGTTGAAGCATCATTTAGGAGAAGCCCAGATGTTTTCGTTGTTGAGGTTGGAGGTACGGTAGGTGATATTGAGACTATGCCTTATCTTGAAGCAATTAGGCAGCTGAGGCTAGAGCTTGAGAAGGATCAGACTGTTCTAGTTCATGTAACTCTTATACCATATCTTGGAACAGTTGGGCAGCATAAGACTAAGCCTACTCAGCATAGCGTTAAGGCTCTGCAGAGTATGGGTCTACAGCCAGACATAATTATCGGTAGGAGCGATAAGCTTCTAACAGAAGATGTTAAAGAGAAGATTAGCTTATTCTGTAATGTTCCAAAGAAAGCTGTTATCTCTGACCCTGACTTAGAAACAATATATGATCTCCCACTAGTATTTGAAGAACAAGGGTTAGGAGAACTCTTATGTAAACTATTGAATCTCAAGGATAACGTTAACTGTGAGAGAGTAGATGAGTGGAGGAAGCTTGTTGAACGTTTTAAGAATCCTAGAGATTCCATAGATATAGCAATGGTTGGGAAATACTGTCAGATAACTGATAGCTATATTAGTATAAATGAAGCACTTAAACATGCTGGAGCATACTTTAATGTAAAGGTTAGATTGAATTTTATCGAGTCAGAGGAGTTTGAGGTTAACCCTGGGAAGCTCTCTATACTAGACCGTTATGATGGGATGCTCTTGACGCCTGGATTTGGGGTTAGAGGTGTAGAGGGGATGATAATGTCTGCACAATATGCTCTGAGAAGAAGGATACCATTCTTAGGGATATGTTTCGGTGCACAGTTAATGTTTATTGCTTTTGCTAGAGAATATCTAGGTTTAAAGGATGCAAATAGTAGTGAGGTTAAACCTGATACAGCTCATCCAGTCGTTGACCTTATGGAAGAACAGAAGAAAGCTAAAATAATTGGAGGTACAATGAAGCTTTCAGCTAGAAAGATAAAAGTTGTTGAAGATACTAAACTCTACAGAGCATATGGTTCATCTGAGATTATTGAAAGGTTTAGGCATAGATACCACATAGTTCCAAGCTATGCAAAGATAGCTGAAGAGAAAGGGCTAGTAATCTCAGCATACGATGTAGAAGACGGCTCAATATGTGGTATAGAGCTTAAAGATGCATGGATAATAGGAGTACAATTCCACCCAGAATTCAAGAGTAGACCAAACAAACCATCCCCAATCTACCTAGCGTTTATAAGAAACATCCTAGAAAACAAGAAGAAATCAAACAATAAAACATAGAAAACTCTATCAAAAACGATACAAACACCTATAATGGGCCCGTAGCCTAGAATGGATATGGCGCCGGCCTCCGGAAGAAAACTCTAGAGAAAGCCGGAGGACGGGGGTTCAAGTCCCCCCGGGCCCG